>DSAX01000114.1 GCA_011046235.1 Methanobacteriota archaeon
AGCCTGTTCGGTCATAGAGTAGCATCGAGAAAGAGACACAATCAGGATGTCGAGATACTGTGCAGATTGATACTTTGGAACTATGGGAGGTTAGAGCTGGCTTAATTTACGGTCAACACAGGATTGCTGGTTCTCGGTTATTCCAGCTGCTCTCGGAGTTCCTGGACGGTAGAGTTCAGTGATTCTAGGCTACCCTTGAGGTTATCCAGAAAGTCGTGCAGCTTGGCAGTTGTGATTGCTCCGTCCGGCGAGGGCTCGATCAGCCCCTCCTGCTCCAAAATGCGAAGCGAGTATCTGACTTTGTGCTGAGGAAATGCCAGCATCTCAGAGAGTCTGATGATGCCAATGGGCTCGTTGTCCATGATGGCCTTGAGCAATGCTACATGCCTCTGCAACAGGTCTATCTCCGTTTCGATCCTGGAGGTCAGGGTGTTCTTGGCACGTTCCTGCATCATCTTAGCCCTCTATCTACAACATTTGCCATGATACGTGATAGCAATTGGATTATTTTAATGGAATTGAGCAACACCTTTTACGTTCATAATCGGATAATCGTCCCAGCGCCGAGATGGCATTCGATGCAAATGACCGGCGATGGTTGCCTATCAACTCTGGGCTTTCGCACATTCTTTACCGATAAGTCTTATATGAGCTAGATTTTTATTCTGATATAGCTGAAGAAAATCGCTGGAAGACTGAATCTGAGGGAGACGGAGACCATCAAACAGAGGGCCGTAACGATTTATCTCCCGACCGAGGAGATGGTCGAGACGTGGAAGTCTTAGGCTGAGAAGTTCGGTCTCCCGCTCTCACGTTTCGTCGTCGAGACCGTGCATGATTTCATCAGGAAAGACCCGATGTGCATGATGCCGAGGGAGGAGCTTGAGAAGGAGCTCAACGATGTCAAGGCCGAGCTGAAGATCGCTCGCTAGATCAAGTCCCTGCCCTCCCCTCAACGGCTCCCTCATCGAAGCGGTAGCCTTATGTCATCCTCACGTAATCACTGAGATGTCCTGACTGTGATTCTCACGGTTCTTTCTGTGTCCGCGTCGACAGTACTTTCGCTGTTCCTCACGATTACTGATATATAGCCCGCTCCCTATCTTGGGATGCCAGCGGGAATAGGCAGGATGCACTATGGAGCCCCTTGACTACAAGAATCGGACATACCTCTCGGCTATCGAGTCTGCCCGATATTTAGACGTCTCAGTTGAGACGATACACGAACTGGCCCGCAGGAATGCCATTCCGACCGTCAAGAGTGCAAGTGGCCAGATGCGATTCTCTCTCAATGTCCTGAAGGCTTATCAGGAGTCTATTGGCAAGTCCTCCCAGAATGAGATGAGACGGCCGCCAAGAATCAGCAGTATAGAATCGAACGAGACCATTCAGAGAGTGATACTGGGTAGTTCTCAGTCGATGGACGAACTGGATGACGACTCTGTGCATCTGATGATTACCTCTCCGCCCTATTTCAATGCCAAGATGTACTCAAGAGAGCCCATCGATGCAGACCTTGGCAACATACACGATGTTGAGGATTGGTTCGAACAGATTGGCAGAGTCTGGGCCGAGGCATACAGGGTTCTGCAGCCAGGGAGGAGGGCGTTCATAAACATCATGAACCTTCCGGTTAGACTAGGAGATGGCCGGTTCAAGACTCTGAACCTCGCCGGGCGAACAATCGATGTGTGTGAGAGGATAGGTTTCGTCTTCAAAAGGGACATTATCTGGTTCAAGACCAACTCCGTCCGTGCACACTTCGGGACATATCCTTATCCAGGTGGGATTCTGATCAACAACATGCATGAGTTCATCCTTGAGTTCGAGAAACCTGCTCCGAAGGGCTACAAGAAGTACGACCACCTGACAAAGGAGCAGAAGGAGGCCTCGAAGCTGGACAAGGATTTCTGGTTGTCCATAAAGAACAGCGATGTCTGGACCATGGCACCGCAAGGCAGCGGGGACAACAGGAACCATGTTGCCCCATTCCCGAGAGAACTCCCCTACAGGCTAATCAAGGCGTTCAGTTACGTAAGCGAGACCGTCTTGGATCCATTCCTCGGATCCGGAACGACGCTGCTTGCAGCGTCCGAACTGAAACGGAATGGAATTGGATACGAGGTTGTCCCTGAGATCGCAGCCGAGGCGATAAAATCGTTAAAGATATCTCAAAGCAAGCTGTTCTGAGGAGCGACCGATATGCCACAGGACGCGAAGACCACCTATGCCCAGTCTAGTGACATCAAGTCAAGGACATTCCTCCAGTACCGATATGACATGAAGAAGAAGGCAATCGCAGAGCTAGAGGTCCTCGGATGGCTTCAGGAGAGGCTCCAGAAGGACAATCCTGGCAAGCCTGTATTGGTCAGAAAATCTGGCGGAGATCGTTTCTTGTGGTTTCTGCGGAAAGGGGGGATATCGAGAGAATCTGACTACGTAGCGACTGTTGATGGCAAGGACATAGAGATTGAGTTCCAGTATGGCAAGAAGCAGGACCTCCAGTTCTATGATTTCAAAGTGTCCAAGGTTGCCAAGAAGGACAAGAAGTCAGGGAAGAGAGAGCCTCTCGAAGGTAAGAAGTTCCTGCTGGTTGACTGGGCTGGACCCAGATATGCGTTGATTGAGCCCAGATGGATATTCGAGAATGGCGAATATGACATGGTGCCTGCCTGGAGAAGCTATGCGTTCAGGGTCCCATTCGCAAGGGTCGATAAGGTGCTCACCATCGATGCATCTCTTAAGCCGGTATGCGACACTATCGACGCCAAGAATGACATACTCGAGTTCCAGCACGATTGGATTGACATTTCTCGGGAGGCACTCTCAAGCGAGTTGCAGCAGGTCGTTGATGAAGACGGTCTTGTGAGTGTCGTGCCGAAGGACCGTGAGTCTTTCTTCAGGATATGCTTCATCTTGGACCACTTGAACAAGTCCCCCAAGAATGCGAATCTCTGGTTGGTCTACTTGATGACGTGGGTGAGCAGCGATCTATCGCTTGCCGGGATGTCCAAGATCGTGTACTGCATTGACTTCCTCTACTCCAAAGTCGACATGAAACCGAATGAAGTTGCCATTGTCCAGAAGACAGTTGCGAGCTTGCTACTCCGGGTCCAGTCATACGCCAAACCAGATGGCTCCTTTCAATCCACAGTAAATCACGCGCCTCTGGATGAAACTCGGTGCGCGCTGTTCGCCATCAACCTGCTGGAGGACTTGATGCAGGACATGATCTACTATTATCCAAATGTTGAGTTCAAGCCAGTTCGCAAGATATTCGAGAACGTTCGCGACGTCAACCTGACACGAGCAATCATCAAGGATGAGTCCCCTGATGAATGTGCATGATCCCCTCTTGCCCTCCGCTCGGTGTCTTTTTCTGCGATATTGAGGGCGATTCCTCATGTTGTCGTATTATTGAGGTTCTTGTCGTATTGATCTAATGGAGACCCTCGGTCGGCCTAATCCATTCGAACTTGCGTTATGATCAAAGGTCGGAGCCCACGGCTGGTAACCTGGCAGGACCCGAAGTCCATAATCATGTGACTGCTCTCGTCGGCATTCTATACCATTAAAGAATCCGAGGCCACCGATGTCGTGCTATCTCTGAATGTATTAGCCTCCAGCTTTAACCGCCGGTAGATTCCAGGCCAATATCCGGGAATGAATGACCAATCTTAAAATAACCCGATCAGTATAGGCGAATTCCGTGGCAATCATCTCGGTCAAAAGTCTATCGAGATATTTTGGTCCAAAGGCGGCTCTGAACGAGGTTTCGCTCGAAGTAATGAACGGAGACCTGTTCGGTCTGTTCGGCCCGAACGGAGCGGGTAAGACCACTCTGCTGAAGATACTGACCGGACAGCTGGAGCCAAGCTCTGGCCGCTCAATCGTCATGGGCATCGATGTCGCCGAGGATCCGATGGCCGTAAAGAAACTGGTGGGTATCGTGCCAGAGGTGGAGTCCCCCCCGACGTATCTGACCTCGTACGAATATCTCTATTTCGTCGGGAAGGTCAGGAAGGTGGAAGACATCGAAGGGAAGATCGACGAATGGTTTTCCTTCTTTGACCTGGAGGATGTCCGGGACATCATATGCAGGGATTTGAGCAAGGGGATGAGGCAGAAGCTCATGCTCGCGAGCGCTTTCCTGCACGATCCAAAACTGGTCTTCCTCGACGAGCCGTTCATCAATCTGGACCCGATCTTTCAGAGGAAGCTGAGGCAATACCTTCAGAATTACATCGAATCTGGCGGAACCATTTTCATGTGCTCCCACATCCTGGAAATTTCCGAGAGGCTCTGCAACCGGGCGGCGATAATATCAAACGGAAAATTAGTGGCCTACGGGGCGATGACCGATCTGCTCAGCAAAGGTGAGAGCCTCGAGGAGATCTTTTTGCGTCTCACGGAAGGCGGGGGTTGATGCCTACAATGCGCGCCCTCATCTGGATGATGCTCAAGGAGGAGCTGAGGACGCATACGACCTTTTCCGGGATGAAGCGTTTTTTCACCTTCCCCCTGATGATATACATATTCTCGCTGATAATCGCGCTGTTTCTCAAGAGGCTGCTGGAGGAGATATCCCTGGAGGAGCTCGGACTGCTCGCCCAGGCCTCGATTTTCCTCTACGGCCTCGGCGTCGGCAGCTTCGGCTTCATGGGCAAGCAGTATATCGAGAGAAAGTACGGCAAGAAGAACTACATCGCCGCTCTGCCTGCGATACTGCCGATCACATATAGACAGACGTTCCTGGGACTGTACATTCGCGACTCGATTTTCTATCTTCTTCTCGTGCTCGTCCCCGCGACATCCGGACTTATTGTCGCCTCCCTGATCGTCGGGTTCAACATCGGGAGCATCGCAACGTTTTTCGTCGCAGCCGTTCTGTCATTTCAGTTCGGCACCAGCCTGAGCTTCCTCGGCTCCGTTCTCTTCAACCGTGGCGTCAAGGTATTCGTGCTGTTCACATCGTGCATTGCCGCTCTAGTCCTTGTGGGAAGCCTTACATCGATATTCCAGGCCGAGATGCTCGTTCCGTCGATCGGACTCCAGCTCTCCATGCCGCCCTTCGGTGACGATCTCGAAAACGCAATTGTCATGGGCGCTTTATCCTCCCTGCTGATCATTGGGATGATTGGCGCGAGCATGGCTCTCATACGCTTTCATTATGAGACGAGCAATGCCAGATTTTCGCCCCTGCTCCCGGCATACATCGAACGGTTCAAGATTTCCTCTGGCCATAAGGAGGTCGTCGGTAAGGAGTTCGTCGACCTCAGAAGGAGCGGAACCATAAGCAAGATGGCCTTCTCGTTCGTGCTGCCGCTCTTCTTCCTGTCCTTCACCTCATGGTTCGTGAACACGGGTCTCGGAATCGAAGTCGGGTTTAACAGCGTTTTCTACGGTGCAATGGTGGGCTTTTTGGGAGTGCTGCTCTACTCTTGGCTGAACAACGTCGACAACTCGGAGTACTACTCTCTGTTGCCGATCTCCGTCCCCGACGTGATTAGGGCCAGGCTGCTCGTGTTCCTCTTCCTGACTATCGGGATAAGCGCGGCTTTCGTTACCGCGATCTCCGTAATCAACGGGGAACTGGACATCTTATGGCTCGCCCTCATAGTCATGTTCGTGACCTCGGTATACATGGTCGTAATGACCGCCTATCTCACAGGCATCAGGACGAACACTTTCCTGTTCGACATGGACGTCCTCGGCAAATTCGCCGTGATGTCCTTTCTTCCAGATGTCTGTCTCACAATCCTGTCGTTCGGTATACGGAGCAATTGGGCCTTCTCCCTCATCGCGATCTCCATCGTCCTTATCGTCCTGACGACCTCGACCTTCCTCCTCTACCGGGGCATCGAGACCAAGTGGTCTCCCGCCAGTTTCGACACGCAATAGAGGGATCCCCGGAGGCCCGCTCAAATGAATTCAACAATCTTGATAAATATATTGATATAATAATCTGGAATATGCAATTGATTTATAAATGAATGACATCGTGCTTCAATCATCTTTATATTGACAAATTGATATAACGGTCGCACCATGAGTCGAATCAAAGTGATTACCGACCCTTCTGATCTTGTTCCTATGTTCAGGGCGGTGGATACCAAGGTGAAGAGAGAGGTTCTCAAGCTTATCACGCTTGAATGGCATACTTCAAAGGAGATCGAGGAGCTGTTCGGCCCTGAGGGGCGGGAGGCGCTCACCTTCTTTGAGAAGATGAAGCTGGTCGAGACAAGGTGGCAGTCGACCGGGGGCAAACAGCCGGAAAAGGCGTTTCACACCTACTACACATCGTTCCACATCAACGCCTCCTGGCCCGTATACGAGATCTCGGACGTGCTCGCGGCAGCCGTCATGGACGAGAAGGAGTTCAAAAAGATCGAGAAGAAGATCGTCGATCTCGTGGGCGACACCGGCAAGTTCGCGGGCGATATTGCCGAATCCCTCGGAGTGACCTTCACAATGCTAAAGAGCCTGGTCAAGCGAAGCGCCAAGCTCGAGTATCGCGGGCACAGAATAGAGAAACGGAAAGATGCCGCCTAGAAATAATCAGCTTGCGGGTTGACCGAAGTGTTGAGTGTGTTGAGAATAGGTCACCGTCCCTCGAGAGACAAGAGGGTTACCACCCATGCTGCGCTTGTTGCAAGGGCTTTCGGCGCCGATGATATCGTGATCTCCACCAGAGATCCAGAGATCGAGAAAACCATCAGCTCCGTGGTTTCCAGATTCGGCGGACGTTTCGAGATCAGATCCGGCATCCCCTGGAACGAGGCGCTCCGTTCCTGGGGCGGAACCAAGGTGCACCTTACGATGTATGGAACACCTTTCCGGGAGGCCATGCCGAAGCTCAGGGGAAAGGACGTAATGGTCGTAATAGGGGCGGAAAAAGTCCCGCCAGCGATCTATCAGATGGTCGATTTCAATCTCTCGGTTGGAAGTCAGCCACACTCTGAGATCGCTGCACTTGCTCTCTTCCTGGACAGCTATTTCGAGGGATCCGAAGATACAAATAAATTCGATGATGCTAGGTTGCAGATAATCCCAAACTCAAGGGGGAAGACGGTTGTCGAAAGGGGCGACGAAATCCACCAGTGAGAAAGTCCAGAAAGCCAAGCTCCCCTCCCGCCAGGAGGCGATGGCGATGCTGAAGGAGGCCGGGGCCGACGACAAGCTGATCGCACACTGCAGGGCGGTGACCGCCCTCGCGGTCAAGATTGCAAGCAAGTGCAAGGGTGAGGTCGACATAGAGCTCGTGAAGATAGGCTCGCTGCTCCACGATATAGGCAGGACCAGTAACCACGGAATCACTCACGGAGTCGAAGGGGCCAAGATGCTTCGCAAGCTCGGCCTCCCAGCGGAGGTCGTAAGGATAGCGGAGAGGCACATCGGCGGAGGTCTTACGACAGGGGACGCCGAAAGGCTCGGCCTTCCCAAGAAGAGCTATGTCCCCAAGACGTTGGAGGAGAAGATAGTCGCGCATGCGGACAATCTTATAAGCGGCTCAAAACGCGCCCCCGTCTCAGAAGCGATCTCGCACATGATCAGGCTGCAAGAAGTGGAAGCCGCCAGGAGAATATTGTCGCTTCACAAAGAGCTGAGCGAGCTTTGCGGCCGCGACCTGGACAGGCTGTAATCAGATAACGCATCCCTTCTTGCCTGACAGGTAATCGTCCCTCAGCTTGTGGTACTCCTGCGCGTTTCTCCTCGCCCTTTCGCGCAGCTCACCATCGCCGGACCTCACAATTTTGGCGGGCACGCCCAATACGAGGCTTTCCTCGGGGATAACCATCTTGCCCGTTACCACTGAGCCCGCCCCAACTATCGATCCGCTGCCAACCTGAGCATCGTCCAGTATTACGGCGTTCATCCCCACTATGACCTCGTCCCCGATATTTGCGCCGTGGACAATCGCACCGTGTCCGATTGTGACATTCTTGCCGATGGATACCTTAAGTCCCGGATCACAGTGGATCACGCAACAATCCTGGATGCTCGTGCCCTCTCCGATCTGAATTAAGCCGTCATCACCTCTGATCGACGCGAACGGCCATACGCTGCATCCCTTCGCTATGAGGACATCTCCCGAAATGGAGGATTTCTCGGAGACTAGGCATGGCTGTTCGATCCGTACGGACAGGCAATCACCACCGTGTCTTGTCGTCGATCGGGGCTGTCAAAGTGACTGTCATCAGACCGATTCGATCTCCTCAGACAGCTCCTTCTTTTTCTTCGGGCTCTTTTTCAGAGAGACTTTCTTCGGGAAATACTTCAACAGCACAATGTCCCCGACGGACGATATCCATCTATACGGAACGTTCACGGATTTCGAGCTCTCCACGAGGAGGGGGTTGGTCTCGTTTATGAAAAGACCATCCACGCAAGAATCCTCAAGGTCAACAACCAGGTTGTTCACGGTTCCTAGGTATATCCCCTTCGGTGTATATACCTGCAATCCGATGAGTTCAGAAGCTTCTTCTAGCATTGCGCATCCCAACGCCATATCCCCGTGTTGTCAAATAAATTTTTCTCAAGCAGATGAACCCTGATTTCCCGATCTTCAGCGCTATCCCGGGAATCTCTCTCGAGCACGCAATTTAGATCGGATTCGGGTGAAGAGATATGCGCACCTGCCAAGAGATCTATTTCTCCAAAGGATTTAACATCGTGATATATGTTCGCATATCCGATGGAAAAGCTATCAAATATACAGCGCCTGTTCTTGGAAAAAATATATATAATGGGGCGACCAACGGTGATGCAATAAAATAGAAAAATCGATAGGCGAATAAATATGGACGAAGAGCTGTTAACAATCAGAGAGAAAAAACTGAGGGATCTTATGAGCGAAGTAGAGAGTGGAAAGTCGATGGGGGATTGGCCGGGCGAGCCGATCGCAGTTAATGACGGTAACCTCGATTCGGCCGTGAAGCAGTACGAAGTCGTAGTTGTGGATTGTTGGGCTCCCTGGTGTGGACCCTGCAGGATGATCGCCCCTACAATAGAACAGATGTCCAAGGATTACAGGGGAAAGGTCGTTTTCGGCAAGTTGAACACAGACGAGAGCATCGGCGTTGCAACGAAGTTCGGAATCATGAGCATCCCTACGCTTTTGTTCTTCAAGAGTGGCAAGCTG
Source organism: Methanobacteriota archaeon (assembly GCA_011046235.1). Classification (GTDB taxonomy): domain Archaea; phylum Thermoplasmatota; class Thermoplasmata; order UBA10834; family DTMW01; genus DSAX01. Next base: position 9,143 of record DSAX01000114.1, read on the forward strand.
GTGGATCGCCTCATTGGGGCCGTTCCGAGAGAGCACATCGAGGAAAGACTTAAGAAGATATTGTGAGGGCGTCACCGCCAGGAAAAATACAGGAGGCTCTTCCAGTGGAGAAATTTACTTGCAGTCTCACTCATGATATGAGCTGGCCATCAAAGCTTTCGACGCAGAACGGGTTGGTCATTGACTTTTCCAAACCGCCCGAGTACAGGGGAATGCACGGGACTTTGACCCCCGAGGACGCATTTGTGAGTTCGGTCATAACCTGTATCGCTGCCACATTCGATACAATCGCCAACAAGATGCACTTGAAGATAACCAGTTATGAATCCGAGGCGACTGGTATTGTCGACAGGATCGATGGGGTATACAAGTTTTCCGAGATATCCGTTAAGGTCACGATCAGGATTCCTCCGGAGACGAAGGCGGAATCCGCACGAAAGGCCTTCGATATGGCACGATCCAACTGCCTTGTGACCGCTTCTCTCAGCTCACCGACCAGCTACGAATTGAAATTGGAAACGACTGAATAGGCCGAAAATGCGAACGAGATATTCCGATTAATCACATGCTGGCTTTCTTCGCCGCCGTCTTGATTGCTTCGATAACGCTGCTTTTCGGTGAGATCGTCACTATCGGAAGATGAACGAACCTCTCTACCGTTGAGACTACGATGGGAGCGCAGACGATCGCTCGCGCACCATCCTCCTCCGATCTTATTGCCGCAAGGATGACCTCCTCAATGTTTGTAGCGGGATATTCCCTGACATTTACCTTGCCCCCATCGATATCGATGGTTCTCTCCTCGATCCTGTCGAGCACGAATCTGGCAGCGATGACGGCTATGAACTCGCCCTTCGTCGAACCCTCTATTTCGTCTATGCAATTCACGATGCTCCTCAGCGTCCTGAGGTTCGGAGACCTTCCTTCCGAGACGGCCTTATAGAGCGTGCTCGGGGAGATCCCCGCCTTGATGGCGAACTCCGCGATCTCCATACCGAGATTCTCATGGACAATGCGTCTGAGCGACTCGGCGAATTCCTTATCGCCATCTATTGCGCTTCTGAGAAGCATGGTTGATAATCTTGTCATATCGATTATCACAATTGTAAAAATATTATTTTAATTTTTGTACAATAAGGTAAAAAAATTGGAATGCAAGCCAAATCTTATTAATGGGACATAATACACTAATCAGTAGCGAGCGACTGTTATTCGGAGGTAAGCGGATGAACAAGATGCTGACAATCGTCATAGCGGGAATAGTGCTCGTCGCCGGTGTCGGAGCCGCTCTATATTTCCTGATGCAAGACTCTGACGACAGCGAAAAGGTATTTTACACTACCATCTCGCCACCGCAGATGCGCATCGCCCTCGAAGGCGGAGAGGTCGATGGATATATCGCATGGGAGCCTTACTGCTCCGACTCCATAGTTGATGGTACTGGGCATGCGCTGGTATGGTCCGGAGAAATCCGGAATGACCATCCGTGCTGCGTTCTATTGGTGAGCGATGATTTCTTGGGGTCGGAAAACGGACCGGAACTGACAGCGAGATTCCTTCGGGCCCATATTGAGGCGACCGATTGGATGAATGACGCGCTTTCCGATAAGCAGAGCGATAACTACTCCTCACTCCTTGATATGGCGGTCAATTTCACGGGAAGGGACAGAGCGGTGGTGGCATCGGCATTCGATCACATCAGATTCGATTACTCCATCTCCGAGGACTTCTACGACGCATTGGCGTGGTTCACCGAGTCGTTCATTGACATCGGGGTCATCGATGAGGGTGCGATGGAATATGACAACGCCACCGAGTTCGTACATAGCTATGTGAACGAGACGCCTCTCTCGGAAGCACTCGATGTGTTGCCGACCGAGGAGACGGTCGGGATCGTCCGCCTCGGATTCCTGACCGGGGATATGCATCAGATGGCCCAATATGTTGCCAGGAACACCACCGTTTTCGGAGCGGCAAGCCTTTTCGAGAAATACGGCGTCCAGATACAACAGGCGCTCGGTGCGCCCTACTCCAATGGCCCAACGGAGATGGACAACTTCGCCCAGGGGAACATCGATATCGGGTACCTCGGTGCACCACCGGCGATATTGAAGCATATTAACAACCCTAACGTCCAAGGCCAGATAATCGCCCAGGCCAACACCGAGGGATCTGCACTGATCGTCAGGGAGGGCATCGAAAGCCTGGACGATCTCAGGGGTAAACTGATCGCGATTCCAGGCACGGGGACCATTCAGTACTTGTTGCTGCAAGTTCTGATCAGGGATGCAGGAATGGAGCTAAAGGCGGCATAGTGCGAAGCCTATTTTTCCTGTACGCACATTAGCGGTCGGTAGCGATGCCACGGGACAGGACCGAATGGATGAAGCTCCTGCGACGCTTATTCTTCAGCGCGAGCTCGATCGCCATCTTTCTGATCATTTGGCATATTCTCGCATGGTTGGACAATCAATCCAGACCGGTGGTAATCGTCTATCCCCTGGATGTCTTTGAAAACCTGTTTAATTCCTTTCTTGAGCCCGATTTCCGCGGCTTCCTGATCCAGGAGGAGATATATTCCAGTTTGAAGCGCCTGTTCTTCGGTTTTGTATTGGCGCTCGCGATCGCGCTCCCGCTCGGCCTTCTGATGGGCTACAGCTCGATCGCCATGTCCTCCACGAAGCCGATCGTCGAAATACTGAGGCCGATCCCCCCGCTCGCGTGGGTGCCAGTGTTCCTCGCGCTCTTCGGCAACTCCTTCGGTCCGGTGATGATCGTCTTCATCGGCATCTTCTTCCCAGTACTACTGGGCGTTATCTTCGGGGTCAGGAACGTCCCTCCGGAATTGGTGGATGCGTCGAAGACCCTGGGGGCGAGGCCCATGAAGATCTTCTCCAAGGTGATTTTCCCCTCAACCGTTCCCTATCTGATGAACGGGATATACATCGGATTAGGGGTTGGCTGGATGTGCATCGTGGCTGCGGAGATGCTCGGGGTCATTGGTGGCGGGCTCGGATATCGGCTCATCGAATCCGCGACCACCGGTAGATACGATTCGATGTACGCCTGCATAATAATGTTGGGAATACTTGGCTTCCTCACGACCGAACTGGCGAGGATATCGAGCATAAAGGTGAGAGAATGGATGGGCATGGGGCAGGAATAGAACTACGCGATCTTACCAAGATCTTCCGCAAGGACTGGCGGGAGGTCGTGGCAGTGGAGTCGCTCACGTTCCGCGTTGAGCCCGAGGAGTTCGTCTGCATGCTCGGCCCCTCCGGATGCGGCAAGACAACGGTATTGAGAATGGTCGCCGGATTGGAGCGGCCAACGAGGGGGAGCGTTTTCATCGACCAGAAGGAGGTGAACTCCCCCAGCCCCGAAGTCGGGATGGTATTCCAGGAGTTCGCCCTTTTCCCATGGCGAACGGTTAGGAAGAACATCGCATTCGGCCTCGAGATCAAAAAGGTCCCGCCCGAGAAGATCTCTTTGTTAACGAGCGAATACGTCCAACTGGTCGGTCTCGAGGGATTCGAAGACGCACATCCGAAGGAGCTCTCTGGAGGCATGAAGCAGCGGGTCGGCATCGCAAGAGCCTTGGCCAACGACCCCCGCGTATTGCTGATGGATGAGCCCTTCGGCTCCATCGACGCCCAGACAAGGAATCTGATGCAGAGGGAGCTGCTGAGAATATGGGAATCTGCACGGAAGACCGTCCTGTTCGTGACGCACTCAGTCGACGAGGCGGTCTTCCTGGCAGACAGGATCGTAGTGCTTACTGCCAGACCCGCAAAGGTGAGGGAGGTCATCGATGTCCCGATCCCCAGGCCCAGGGACCGGACCTCACCGGAATTCATCGGCATCAGGGTGAAGGTCCTCGAGGAGCTTCAGGAGGAGTTCGAAAAGACCGGGGTGCTCGAGAGACAGGCGGTCGCGAAGGCGGGGTCGGGCTGAGCGCCTCTTTAGCATAAGCCTTAATTATTTAATCACGGATTATTTCTAATGTGAGCTTTGAACTAAATGTCGCTGGAAACACCCCGTTGACGCCGCTCACCGATCTGGACGAGGTCGCGATCATTCTGCTCAATCAGATCGGCTATTTCCCGAAGGGGTACGAGCCCCACACCAGCGCGGACAACATCAAGGAGAGCGTCCCCTACCGGCTGTTCGTGGAGTGCTTCCTGGAACGGATGGACAAGGGATGGCTGGTCGAGGACATCGCGACGGTCCTGGGGACGACGAAGGCGACGGTGTACAGGCACATCAACAAGCTCAAGGGGTTCGATTTACTCGAGGAAGTCGGCGTTGAGGTCGAGGGGTCCAAGAAGAAGGGGTACAGGATCAGGTACGGGGACCTCTCGAAGGCATGGAACTTCACCGAGGCGCATGTGGAAATGGCGATGAAGAACTACAGGCAGACCATCGACCACCTTCAGAATCTGGTCGAAAAGAAGCGCGGGAAGAAGAAATGAGACAGGAATCGTCGAAGAAGAAGAAGGACGAGACCTTCGCACTTACCGTTGGCTCCCAATACCGCATCAGGAGCATCGAGTCCAGAAACGAATCACTGGTCACCAGCGGGATTTTCAGGGGATTCGCTACCCTCGGGCAGGAGACAGGGATAACGATCGAGATGGACGAGAGTCACGGGGAGGAGAAGGGGAAGCTCCGAATCATACCTCTCCATGTGATACTGTCCGTGGATATTTTGAGCGCAAAGGAGATCGAGAGCGAGGCGGAAGAGGCTCCGGACGCCGTCTACTTCGGATAGCCGGGTTGCCGGAATGATTATAGCAGGAGATAGCCTCCGACGGAATGTGAGCCTAACAGAAGACATCGTAGCCGCGATCATTGACGGGCGCGTATCCAGCCAGGACGATCTCCAGCGGTTGAAGGCGCAGCTGTGCGAAAAATACTCCATGTCCAAGATGCCCTCGAACCCGGAGATATTGTCCGAAGTCTCACCCGGCATCAGGCCCCTGGTCGAGCCGTTCCTGAGGATCAAGCCGATCAGGTCTCTCAGCGGCGTCTCCGTGGTGGCGGTCATGGCCAGCCCGGAGAAATGTCCCCACGGGCGGTGCATTTACTGCCCCGGGGGACCGGAGAGCGGGACCGCTCAGTCATATACGGGGTTCGAGCCTGCAGCCAGGCGTGCCGCATCGAATTCGTTCGACCCGTTCGACCAGGTCCGGTCAAGGCTGCTGCAGCTGAGGGCGACCGGCCACCCGGTCGACAAGATAGACCTGATACTCATGGGTGGCACCTTTCCGGCCAGGAATGCGGATTATCAGACGCAGTTCGTGAAGCGATGCTTCGATGCGATGAACGGACGGGACTCGAACTCCGTCGAGGAGGCGCAAATCCTGAACGAGTCTGCACCTTCGAGATGCATCGGCATGACCGTGGAAACCCGCCCTGACCAGCTTTCAAAAGACCAGATCGATTTTCTCATGCGCCTCGGCATGACCCGGGCAGAGCTCGGAGTCCAGACGGTATTCGACGACATTCTCGGACGGCTTGAAAGAGGACATTCGGTCCGGGATTCCATTGATGCAACACAGAGGGCGAAGTCGAGCGGTCTGAAGGTCTGCTATCACCTCATGCCGGGCCTGCCTGGTTCCGATCTGGAGCGAGACATCGAGATGTTCCGGACCGTGTTCGACGACCAGGCATTCAAACCCGACATGCTGAAGATATACCCCACTTTGGTCATCGCAGGGACGAAGTTGTTCGATATATGGCGTCGAGGGGAATACGAGCCCCCGGACACCGATTATATCGTCAGGCTCCTTTCAAAGGTCAAGCCCGCGCTTCCGAGATGGGTGAGGGTGCAGCGCATTCAGAGGGATATACCACTCCCTCAGATCTCGGCAGGAGCAGTGCACAGTAATGCACGCCAACTCGTCGCGCAATGTATCCGGGAACACGGTCAGAGGTGCAGTTGCATCAGGTGCCGTGAGGCAGGTCATGCGATTGAAAGTCTTAATCAAGAGGATTGTACTAAAATGGACACCCAGTACGAATCATCCGGAGGGATCGAGCACTTCCTGGAGATCATCGATCCGTCATCGGACACCCTCATCGCATTTGCCAGGCTAAGGATAGACGATCCAGATGATCTGCCGACTGCGACCATGCGCGAGCTGCGGGTATACGGTCATCATGTGCCTATCGATCGTCGAATCCCGGACGGACTCCAGCACCGCGGGCACGGAAAGATGCTACTGGAGTGGTGCGAGAGCCTCGCGGCGGACTCGGGCTCCGGTTCCCTTAGAATAACGAGCGGGATCGGCGTCAGGGGGTACTACAGACGCCTAGGATATGATCTGTCTGGCAGCTATATGACGAAATCCGTTAGCTCCAGATGACGAATCCAGGTCGCTATATTTTTAATCGATTACCTTGATACCAACGGGTGGGATAAGAGTTGTCTTGCATCAGGTGCGGCGATGTGACGGAGGAATCAGCATACCTCTGCGAGGTTTGCGCGGAGACCTGCTTCCAGGATCCGATATTCTTCTTCTCGCCCAACCTGATCGGCGACAGCCTCGTCGAGCGGCTAAGGAAGCAGGCTTCGGCGCTCATACGCCTCGGCCCGATCAGCGGCGGGGATGTCGAGCGTATCGAGGGGCAGTCGTTCATTGATACCGTCCGGTCCTTCAACCCCAACAGGGCCTCCCAGGAGGAGGCGGCCGACTTCTTCAGAATAGCCAATTTCATCATGGGCCAGTATGGCATCCCGATCTATTCGGACGATCCGGAGTTGATGCTCGCAGAGGACGCCTCGAAGGTGATTTCCACCATCGCGCAGAAGATCGACGCGCTTGCCAAAACGTATCCCAGCGTGGGTATGAGCGATGTGTTTCTCAGGATGGGGATGGTCTATTGGGGATCTTCCAGGAGCGTATTACTTAGATCCGGCCCGGTCGGCTGGTGCAGGGACAAGAGGAGGTATACGCTCTCTAAAGCCCTCGAATACCTGAGAAAGATACCCAAGACGGACGAGCTGCACTCGCTCGCCTCAAAGATGTCCGGGTTCATACTACTCGATGCGGGTGCATATGCAGAGGCGGAGCACAAGCTTTCCAACGCGAGGAAGAGCTTCCCGGAGGATCTGCTACTGGTGAGGGCGCTGGCCAAGACTCACTTCTTCCTCGGCAATATCGACGAAGCCATAAACCTCCTGGATCAGGCGATATCGGTGGAGACGCGGCCGGAGTTCTGGCTGGAGCGCGGCGAGTATCTCAGAAAGAGCGGCAGGCACGATGAGGCGATCGCCTCGTACCAGCAGACGATCGCTATCGACAGCAACCAGATCAGGGCGTACAAGGCCCTGATATATCTCCTTCGCAACCTCGGGAGGGATGAAGACGCCGTTCGGTTCGAAGCGGACATGAAGCTCGCGCTGGAGCCGGGAGCCGCCGCTAAGCTGGAAGAGCTCATGCAGGCGGAGAAGCTCATGGCGACCGAGGGGGCCGCCACCATACGCGCGCGGCACGAGCCCCTGATGAAGCCCAGCAAACCTAAGATCCAAAGGGAGGCGATTAAGGACCTGCTGAAGGCGGCGAAGGAGGCTGTGAACCAGGGCGATTTCGACTCCGCGATCGAAATACTGAAGCTCCACATGACTGAGAAGGGGGGGTTGGACCTCGCATCCCTGATACTTCTCGCGCGCGCCTATCTGTACAACGGGCAGTTCGAGCTCGCGAGCAAGTCCGTAGACGGTTTGCTCAGAAAAGAAAAGAACAGCGCCGCTGGATGGTATTGGAAGGCGAAGATAGCCTACGCCCAGGGACGTTGGGGTGCCGCGATACAGCACCTGAACAAGGCGACCAACATCCTTCCCACATTCGTCGATGCCTGGGTCGAGCGGGGGTTGATATTCCTCGCCAACGAGAAATTCAAGGACGCGGACGAGTCGTTCGAGGTCGCGTTGGACATCGATATGAACGACGCGAGGGCATGGATCGGCAGGGCGAAATCCATGAGCAAGCTGAACCGCTGGGGCGCTGCGATACAGTGCCTGGATAGGTTCCTCGAGCTGATGCCCGACAGCAGGGAGGGATGGCTTCTCAAGGCGGAATTGCTACTCGAGAAGAACAAGTATCAGGAGGCGGAGAAGGCGTTCTCCAGATACCTCGAGATGGAGCCCAGCGATCCGAAGGCGCTCTGCCAGAGGGCCATCGCCCTGCATTCGATGGGGCTCAACGACGACGCAGTCAAAGGTTTCAAGAGCTGCCTCGAGATCGACCCGAACAACGAGCAGGCGGTCAACTGGCTGAAGACGCTCCGAGGAGGTGGCGCCCCTGGCTGACATCTCGAATAGGATGTCTAAGGACGCCGATTCTCTCCTCCTGGGCGAGCTTAAGCGGCTCAAGTCCGTCCAGTTCGAAGAGGTCATCAGGCAGCTTCTATTCGAGATACGTCTGGAACCGCGCAAGATCCGCAACAAGCCCGCCTACTTCTACGCGGAGACCGTCTCGATGCAGGATCAGAACCGTGTCATCATATTCATCACCAAGCGCGACGGGATTGTCGGCATATCCGACATCGACAGTCTCGCGAACCATTCGGAGAAGGTACGCGCCCCCCGCAGCATACTCATCACGACTAGCACCGTCTCAGCGGAGGCAGAGAGGGAGGGGCATAGGAGAGGAGTCCAGGTCATTGACGGAGTGGAGCTCTCCGCGCTGATCCGGAAGAGCGGCATCGAGGACATGATCTTACAGGACTTCGCCGAGACGACCGCACCGCCCTCCCCGCCGGGGGAGGATACCAGCCTGGAGGCGCAGCTGATGCTCGGAGTGGAGCTGCTGCAGGCCGGGGAGTTCATGCGCGCGCTTGAGCACTTCGACAGATCGATCGCCAGCAACCCCAACTCCGAGATGGCCTGGCGGCTGAAGGGCGAGGTCCTCGACCAGCTCGGCCACCACGGGAAGGCGCTGGAGTGCTATGCAAGGGCGCTCGAGCTCGATCCCGACAATCCCGATCTCTGGTACGCCATCGGAATGTCGATGTACGCCCTCGGGAAATATGAGGAGGAGCTGGAATGCTATGAAAAAGCCCTCAAGCTCGACCCGAAGATGGAGAAGGCTCTCGTCAACAGAGGGGCTACGCTTCTGAAACTGCAGCGGTACGAAGAGGCGCTCGCCTCTTACGATCGCGCGCTCAAGCTCAACTACAGGCTCATCAAAGTGCACAACAACCGCGGGATCGCCCTCAGGCGCCTGGAACGCCTCGAGGACGCGCTCGAGGCTTTCGATGCGGCGATAGGGCTCGATCCGGATTTTTCTGATGCTTGGCTGAACAAGGGGGCGCTTCTGCATCAGCTGGGCAAGCTGAGTGAAGCTCTAGAGTCGATAGACCATGTCGTCCACCTGAGGCCCTCCCTGAGCCAGGCATGGGTCATCAAGGCCGAGATCGAAAGCCGGCTGGGCAACCAGCGAGAGGCGATCGAAAGCTACGAGAGGGCTCTTGAGATAGATCCAACGAACCTCGAGATCAAGAGAGCTTTGGACCACGAGAAGTCGAAAGTGCATGCCGCTCAGGAAGATATCAATAACAAGATCTCCTCGATTTTCCAATCATCTGGTCTTACAATCGCCGGGACAAAACCGCGCAAGAAAGAGATACCGGTCGATGTGGAGATCGAGGACATCGAGGTCATCAAACCGGAGCAGATGGAGCCGGAAGAGCCCGAGATCCAGATCGAGGCGGAAGAGGTTCCGGACGAAACCGAATCGGTCCAGGAAGATGAGGTCGAAACGCACACCGAGGAGATCGCCGAGTCGGAGATAACGCTCCCCATGCCGATCGACGATGACCTGCTGTTCGAGGAGGATATCGGCGAACCTCCCGTCGGAGTCGCCGAGGAGGTATTCGGAGATGCAGCGGAGCTGATGCTCCAAATGGGCCGCCCCGAGATTTCGCTCGACGAGTTGGAAAAAGGTCTCAGGCTTGAGCCGTTGTCGGTAAGGATGCAGTTGCTGAAGGGTAGGGCGCTTTATCTTCTCGGAAGAGACGATGAAGCACTGGCCGTGCTGCGTAAGGCGGCGGAGACCGATCCCGGGAACGAGCAGGCCACCTACTCGATCGAGTACCTGCTCAACCACCGACGGGACTTCATCAGCGCGGAGGAGGCGCTGCACCCGTTGCTCGACGGCACGCACTGGATCGCCGAGATATTGGCGGCGATAAACTACGATCTCGCCGGCAAGGTAAAAAAGGTGACCGACAGCATGGATGTGGCCATATCGCTCGAGCCGTCCGCCATTGCCTGGAACTATAAAGGTCTCATGGACCTCGACCAGGGGGATTTCGAGAGCGCTATCGAGGCGTTTACGCATTCGATCGAGCAGGAGGAGAGCTTCTCCGACCCGCTCAACAACAAGGGGGTTGCGTATCTGAAGCTCGGGGTCAGGGCAGAGGGCAGCACGCACTTCGACCGCGCCATATCAGCCAACCCGAGGAATTCCTCGGCATGGAATAATCGCGGTGTTCTCCTGTACTCGTTCGACAGGCACCGCGAGGCGCTCACATGCTTCGACCAGGCGATCGTATACCACAATCATCCGCTGATACTGATAAACCGCGGATTCACGCTCCTGGCCATGGACGACCTGGACAACGCCCTGAAGGCGTTCGACGAGTCGATATCCATCGAGGAAACTGCGGAGGCCTATAACAACAAGGGGATCGTGCTCGTCAGGATGAACCGTATAGATGACGCGATCAACTGCTTCGAGGCGGCGCTTCACATCAGCCCGGATTTCGAGGACGCGAAGGGCAACCTCGAGAGGTACCAGCCCGAGGAGATCCGCGCGCCTGCGGCCAAGCCCAGGAAGAAAGAGCGCATACCGCTTCCATCAAAGACGACCGAGGAGATGATGGAGGAGATCAGCGGCCTGACGGAAAGCGCGCTCAGGCGCAAGAAGAAGAAAGAGCTGATGGATATGTGCTCGGACCTCGGACTCTCAAACAGCGGCACCAAGAAGGAGCTGATCGGCAGAATACAGGCGGTCATTTCGGCCGGCAAGAAGTGACCTTCTATAGTCTCGGCTAATGTAGAATAGAACAATCGAGGGCGATTCCGGGCGACAGCATTTTTCGGTTATTCCGTGCTCATAACGACGACGTCTCTCACTGCCCTCATCTCGCTGAAGGGCAGTACGAGTCTTCCCTGGGCATCTGTCTTGAACATCCTCGGCTCGATCTCTTCCGCGGGTATCACGAGCACATGCTCGAGATCGCCCGTTCCGGTGTTCAGAATGAAATTCTCGATCACACCCAGGATCTGACCGTCGTTGGTCATGACCGTCTTTCCCCTGAGCTCGCTGATGAACTTTCTCATTGCGTCCCATCTCCTTGCGAACAAGACCTTTGCTACCTATAGTAGCCTAACAGGATATCCTCCTTTTTCCTTTTAGCCATTGCGGTGGACAGCTCCTGAGCTATCTTGTCGTAGTACTTCGCAGTCGTCTCGTCCGTGGAGGGTTTGATCATCGTGAGCGCCTCCTCGAAATGCTCCTGCGTCACATGCCTCGCCTTCCTGTTCTGCCGCATCGCCACCATCGCCGCCTCGCGGCACAGGTTCTCGATGTCCGCTCCGACATAGCCGTCCAGCCTGCGCGCCAATTGGGCCAGGTCGACCCCCACGATCGGCATGTTCCTGGTATGCACCTCGATGATTTTCAGGCGTGCCTGCTCGTCAGGTACTGGAATCAGCAGCATCTTGTCGAACCTGCCGGGCCTTAACAGCGCGTGGTCGAGGATGTCGGGACGGTTGGTCGCACCGATCACTATCACGTTGTCCATACCCTCCAGTCCGTCCATAGAGGTGAGCAGCTGGTTGACCATTCTCTCGGTTACTCCAGAGTCCGAGTAAATGCCCCGCCTCGGTGCAATCGAGTCTATCTCATCTAGAAATATTATCGACGGAGAGACCTGCTTCGCCTTCTTGAATATCATCCTGATCGCCTTCTCGCTCTCCCCGACCCATCTCGACATGACCTCTGGTCCCTTGATCGATATGAAGTTGACGTTCGATTCGCTCGCGACCGCCTTCGCGATCATCGTCTTACCGGTTCCCGGCGCCCCGAACAGCAGCACGCCCTTCGGCGGCCTGATGCCCATCCGGGCGAACGCCTCGGGATCCTCCATCGGCATCTCGATTACCTCCCGGAGCTGCCGCTTCACCTCCTCCAGCCCGCCGATGTCGCTCCACTTGACGAACGGCACCTCGATCAGCACCTCCCTCATCGCGCTGGGCTCGATCTCCTTGAGCGCCGAGAAGAAGTCGGTGCCTGTGACCCTCATCTTCTCCAGGATCGATGTGGGGATCGCCTTCTCCAGGTCTATCTCCGGAAGGTACCTGCGGAGGGTCTTCATCGCCGCCTCTCTTGCGAGCGCTGCGAGGTCGGCGCCGACAAACCCGTGCGTTATATTCGCCAAATGCTCTATCTGGACATCGTCGTCCAATGGCATGCCGCGCGTGTGGATCTGCAGGATCTCATTGCGCCCCTCCCGGGTCGGTACGCCGATCTCGATCTCACGGTCGAATCTGCCGGGTCTCCGGAGCGCGGGGTCTATCGCGTCCACCCGGTTGGTGGCGGCGATGACTATCACATGCCCTCTCGTGCTAAGACCGTCCATCAGGGTGAGCAGCTGCGCGACCACCCTTCTCTCGACCTCCCCCTGCACCTCGTCCCTCTTCGGGGCGATCGAGTCCAGCTCGTCTATGAATACCACGGACGGCGCGTTCTTGTCCGCCTCGGCGAAAATCTCCCTCAGCCGCTCCTCGCTCTGGCCGTAGAACTTCGACATGATCTCCGGTCCCTGGATGGAGAAGAAGTTGGCGCCCGCCTCGTTCGCGACCGCCCTTGCGATGAGCGTCTTGCCGGTACCCGGGGGGCCGAACAGGAGGACGCCCTTCGGCGGGTCGATCCCAAGGCGGTCGAACAGCTCGGGATGCTTCAGGGGCAGCTCGATCATCTCCCTGACCCTCTGCATCTCGTCGTCCAGCCCGCCGATGTCCTCATAGGTCACTGAGGGCCTCATGATCTCCGATATCTCGACCGGCTCCGTCTTCACGGTCAGCTGGGTGAGTTCGGTGACCTGGACTATCCCTGGCGGAGAGGTGGAGACCACCATGAACGGCAGAAACCCCCCCATCAGCGCGATATTGGGTATGATTATCTCGTCGCCCTTCACGACCGCCCTGTTCAAAAGCCCCCTCTTGAACAGCTCCTCGACGCCCTGTCCGAACCTGACCTTCTTCCCCTCGGGTATCTTGGGCGCGACTATGATCTTCGCCCCGCCCGAGACCTCCGCACGCCGTATCAGCACCTTCTCGCCGATCGACACGCCGGAATTGCCCCTGATCATTCCGTCTATCCTGATGATTCCCTTTCCCTCGTCCTCGTGCGACGCCCTGAACACCTTCGCGGCGGTCCTCTTCGGGCCGATGATCTCGATGATCTCGCCCACATCCAAGCCCAGCTGCTTCCTGGTCATGGTGTCGATGCGTGCCCTTCCCAGCCCCACCTCGGATTGATGGTGTGCTCTGGCGACCTTCAGCTCGACGCCGGGGTTACTTCTCCTGTCTATTCTGTTGTTGCTCTTGTTCGTGGACAGATTCAATCCTCCTGGTGGTTCGAATTTCGTTCGTCCAGGTATGGTTCGGACAGCAGCGGAATCGGGGCATGAGCATCCCTTTTTCACGCACCGCCAGCTCTCGATATGGCGTGCTGTTCTCTACCGCAGCATATCAGGGATATCGCAGATAAACTTTGACACTTATTGACAGAATCTGATTATCTCAGCTGTTAACGAGCGACTCTCGCTTTAGGTCCGAGTTGTGGAAAAATACCGATTGACATTTGCGATATTTCGCCATCGATTTTCCTCGAGGGAGAGAGTATCTTCGAAAGATAGAAGGTATATACATCAATATGATTCCGAAATGTCTAATAGGGTATTCAATAATCCGATTGGACTGGAAATAGGCATGAAGTTCGCCAATGTGCCGAGATGATACGATGCACGAAGTGCGTTTTCACGGAAGAGGCGGTCAGGGCGCGGTCATGGCCGCGCAGGCGCTCGCGAGTGCCGCCTTTCAGGAGGGCGGCTACGCCGGGGCGTTCCCGTTTTTCGGTTCGGAACGGAGGGGAGCACCGGTTCTCGCTTTCACAAGGATTGACAAGAAGCCGATCAGGATAAAAACACAGGTATACGAGCCCGATGTGATCGTGGTGCTGGATGAGGGGCTGATCGACGTGGCCGATGTTTCTGCGGGGCTGAAGCCGGGCGGAATAGCGATTATCAACACTGACAAGAAGCCGGAGGATATGGACCTCGGCATCGATCTGAAGGTGGCTACCGTCGACGCGACCTCCGTCGCTCTAGAAATCCTGAAGCGGCCCGTTACCAACAGCGCCATTCTGGGCGCGGTCGCCAAGGCGACCGGGATCGTGTCGATCGACGGTGTCGAAAAGGGCATCATGAGCATATTCGGTGGAAGGCTCGGGGAGAAGGTAGGCAACATCAACGCCAAGGCGGCGAGGGTCGCCTACGAAAGGACTGTCATCGGAGAATCGAAGGGCAAGGTGAAGAGACCAGCACCGTCGAAATGGGATGCCACGGTCGACGAGATGCTTCCCGGAGCGGCGATCGGAGTCGAGCATACTCCTGCCGGAATGATGGGCATGGGCTCGATGGTCGAGAACAAGACCGGCTCATGGAAGGTTTTCGAACCCAGATACGACAAGGAGAAGTGCACGATGTGTCTGATCTGCTGGTGGGCCTGCCCCGAGGGATGCATATACCGGACCGAGGACAAGATGGAGTTCGATCTCAGCTACTGCAAGGGCTGCGGCATCTGCGCGAACGAGTGCCCAGCCGATGCCATTCAGATGGAAAGGGGTGATCAGTGATGCCCAGCAGGGTCGTAACCGGCAACTATGCGGCTGCATGGGCCGCGATGAGAGCGCGGGTACAGGTGGTTCCCGCATATCCGATCACGCCACAGACATTCATAGTGGAGCACATCTCGGAGTTCGTGAACGACGGGATGCTGGATGCCGAGTTCGTCGAGGTCGAGAGCGAGCACTCGGCGATGAGCGCGACCGTATCGGCGAGCGCGTCCGGGGCGAGGGCGTTCACGGCCACTTCTTCGCAGGGGTTGGCGCTCATGCATGAGATACTCTTCTGCGCCAGCGGGCTCAGGGTTCCGCCTGTTCTGGCGGTCGTCAACCGGTCGCTTTCCGCACCTCTGAGCATCTGGTGCGAGCACAACGACATAATGCCCGAGAGGGACAGCGGCTGGCTCATCGTCTTCTGCGAGAACAACCAGGAGGTCCATGACATGATCATACAGGCGTTCAAGATCGCCGAGGACAAGCGCGTGCAGCTTCCGATGAGCGTGAACCTCGACGCCTTCATACTTTCACATTCCGTCGAGCCTGTAGACCTGGCCGATGCGCAGCCGGTGGATGAGTTCCTGGGTAAATTCGTCCCGCATACCGCCGTGCTGGATCCCGAGAAGCCGATGGCGATCGGACACGCCGAACCACCGGACTACTTCCAGGAGACCAGATGGCAGCTGCACGACGCCCTTGAGAGGTCCAGAGAGGTCGTGCTCGAGGTCAACAGGGCGTTCGCCGATAAGTTCGGCAGGGACTACCACGGACTGATTGAGGAGTACAGGACCGAGGACGCCGACGC
>DSAX01000045.1 GCA_011046235.1 Methanobacteriota archaeon
ATCATATATTTAACATTGAAGACGACGATTTCTGAGAGAGCCCCAGGACCGGTTCGCTCAATGCTAACGGTCGGTCAATAATTTGATCATCAATGCCTTCGCAAACGCCAGATCGGTCAACTGATGCTTTTAAACAGAAATGCGCCAGAATATCTCCCTCCGGAAGATTCTAATATATATTTTTTCTGTTAAGGGGTGCATGATTCTGGAAATAGACGGCGAGGTAAGCGCGAAGCTTCCCGACCTGAGGTTGGTCTTCCTGCAGATCAGTGGATTGAAAATCGGGATCAACAATGACCAGATAACCAGGTTATCTGAGAATGTGGCTTCGGAGATAATCGATTCACTCGATATCGACACTGTGAAGGACAGGGAGGATTTCCGAACTTACCGTGACTTCTTCTGGAAGATAGGGGTGGACCCGACAAAGACCAGACCCGCGGCGGAAGCACTGGTACGGCGCATATTGAAAGGATCGTCGATTCCGAGAATCAACGATTTCGTTGATGCGTATAATATCGCGTCGATCGAAAGCTCAGTACCCGTAGCCGCATTCGACATCGAGACCTTGGATGATAGTATGTTATTGAGGTTCTCCAGAGAAGGAGAGAGATTCATCGGCATTGGGATGAATGACCCGAAGATACTGGATCAGGGGAAGCTAGTAATATCGTCCGGGGAAGAGCTCGTCGCAATCTATCCATACAGGGATGCGGAGAGCAGCAAGATCACTCCCGAGACGGAGGATGCCATAATAATCGCCTGCGGGGTACCGGGAATCGAAATAAAGAAGTTGGAATACGCCGCGACGAAATGCAGGGATTATATTACCCGGGTATGCGGTGGAACGGCTTCAAGAATCGTCGTTATTTGAAATCGTCAGAATGACGAGAACTCGCATATCCTGTTGCCCTGGGCAATGCACCTGGTCTCGACGACCCTGACCTCCCTACCGAATGATGCGGAGACGGCCCTTTCGATCGCTCGGGCGATTATTCGACAAACCGGCTTACTGTCCCTATCGTGCATGATCGCATAGTTGGACTGCAGTTTAATCAGGACCTCGTTTGATTCAGGGCTGTAAATCTCGATAACGTATTTTCCGATCCAACCGTTCTCCTTCAATGTCAGAAGTACATTTTCGAGAGTAGCTCTGCCACGAACATACCGTACCTGATCCGAGGCATCTGCGAGGTTCAGCAAGACGTCGTAAAACCGACGATATTTCGCGGATGATTCTGCATCGGCTGCCTCGACGAGGTTTATCAGATTGCGGGGGCTTATCGAAATCCTAGCGCTCTCTCTCCTATCGCTGAGAGAGTCCTCGTCTTCGAAGTGCAGGCCCATCTGTCCTATCTCGACCGGGGGTCTGTCATCAGGCGCGGTTTTGGGCACCGTTCTCCTTGGGCTTTCTGTCGGAGAGGTCTTTGGCTTCGAGTATATGGACATCCGCCTTTCCTTGGTCCCGGCCTCCTTGGCGGCGGCATACTTGAACATCATCTTCTCGAGAATCCCGAGGTTGCGGGCGTTCTTGAGGAGCTCCCTCTTCTTTGCCCCGAACTCGCCGACATTGTCCAAGTGGCCTTTGATTCCGACCTCGTATCCGAGCTTCTGGGCATCCTCGAGCAGCGCGATCTTCTGCTCCTCAAGACTCAGCTTACCTCTTCCTCTCGCCATATTACGACTCCTATTCCATCCGGGGTCCCAATATAGATATACCGTGCGGGCCCACATCGAGATGATGCGACTGCATTGAATGCTTTGCCGACCTCATCTTCTCCACGCGAATATACCTGGAGCCCTTTGGAGTGATCCCCAGCTTGACAATGCCGTCGGCCAGAAAGCACTCGTCCGACATCGATGAATCGAATTCCGACCCGCGCTTCTCCTCGTAGACGAAGAACGCTGTCAGATTCAAGTCCTTCAGCCTCTGGAACACGTTGAACAGCTTGTTCCTCCTCTCCTCCTTGCCGATGAGGGAATATAGAGCTCCCAGAGAGTCGAGGGCGAAAAAGGCGAACGCATCTTCGGCCAGGAGCTGCTCGGACTCGATCACCTCCTCGAGGAATCCTAGAGCATGAGGGTCTTCCAGAGGCTCGAGATCCTTTCTGATATCCCTGAAGTCGATGATCTTCAGAGCGTCCGGAACATCTATCTTCAACCCATTCCAGTTCCTCAGCAAGCTATCCTTTGATTCTTCAACGGTAAGGTATACGCCGATTTTCCCGGTGTCCCTTATGGCATTGGTGATATATGTGCCGACGAAGCCGGATTTCAGGGTTCCTGGCCCTCCGGTGATAACGATGATCGAATCTTCTGGAATCTCGGACTGCATCAGTCTGGAAAGACCTAGTACCGCATCGCCCGACATGCGGTCGAAATCTGATTTCGGAGTTAAAAGGATATCCAACTGATTTTCACTGCGCGCACTCAGAGATAAAAATGAGAAAATGAAAATGGTTTTGATAAGGGGTTTGTGGTCGTCTATGTCTGTCCGTGCCTATTCCCGTCTCTTCCTCGTCCTGAGTACCAGGAAGAGCGCGACCGCGCCTATCACTGGAATCAGTATAAACGAGAACTCGGGAATGATGGTCACCTCAAGCGACCCATTTACATCTAATGGGTACCAAGAGTCGCTGGCATTGATCCATGCTTGAATACTGGGAGTGCCGAACTCTACCGTCGTCGTCCATACACCGTTGTCTGCCGGTACGAATGTGTGCGAGCTACCGCCTGGGAAAGTCGCCAATGGATCGCTGCAGGACAACTGCACCGTCCCGTTCCAGTCGGTCACGGTGACATCCGAGAGATTCTTGGCGGTCACCTGGACCGTATAGGTTATTCCCACATCGTAAGGTCCAACCTCTGTGATATCGACATCGTAGTCGCTGACCGGGGACACGGCGAAGTTCAATCCTGGGCAGCCCTCGTAAACCAGAGATGGAATGTCTATCCTTTTCCTGGCGTTGTCCCAGGCGTTGAACGGTCCCTCTATGGTCAGAGTCTTTGTTGCGGGATCGTACATCGACGTCACGTCTGGGTTACCTGTGCCTAGGACCATCTCGCCCCAGTAGGTATTGCTGTTCAGTTCGATAACCTTGGCATCGTTGATGACATTGGTGGCACCGACATACAGATCGTAAGCAATGACATCGGTCGACGGCAAATTAATCGTCAGCGTTTCACCGTCTGATAGGTTCAACAGCCCAAGCCCGACCCAGTAACTGGTATCCTGGCCATATGTTGTGGTTCCCGGATGCCACCAGGGCCTCAACAGATCGGTCTTCACGGGGCTGTAGTCGTCGTACGGGCTGTCATAACCATCGTGTTGCTTGTTCGTCGATAAATAGTCGAGGTGCTCCGGCTCCCACCGCCATGCGCTCATGAACACATCCTCGTCCTTCCAAGGCTTCAGCTGGTACAGCATCGTCATCCGCATCTCGGCATCCGCCATGTCCGGCCCGATCGTGAGGTTCAGATATTGATCCTCAACATACCCCTGCATGGCCGGCGTTATGTTGCCCGCCTCCAGAAATCTCATCAGCTGGGCATCCATACCCCATGATACGCAGTACATCCTCAGGACGAGCTTGTCCGCGGTGGAGTTCAGATCGTCCAGCGAGACATGCAGAAACCTGATGTCCTGCGAGTACTCGTATCCCGTATAGATGTCGAATATGCCGGCGCCCTCGGTCGACCATTCGTCATTCCAATAGTAATCGATATCATCCGTGAGCTGGCTGGTGTTGAACTCGTCACGGAGATCCCCGGTCCCAGGGAGCCCGAGGAACTTGACCGAGGCCTGCCTGTCGAGGTCCATTTCGGCCATGAGCTCGTGCCAGTATCCGTCATTAGAGAGGCTAGGGAAGTCTCTGAAACCCACATCAAAGTATGAGTTCGCGTAGTGGGTAATGTCCCGGTTCCTGATCTCAGAAAGGTCCTTGTCGGTCATGTAAGTGCCGTAGAAGGAGATGTTGACCCATCCCCCGTCAAGGCTTGGGTTGCCGCTGATGATCGGAAGGAAATACGGATCCTTGTCCGGTCCCGTTCCTATGTCCGCCGTTGCAGATGGTCCTGCATGGCCAGTAATATTGTTTGCCTCGACATAGACTCTGAACGGAGCCCATGCGTAGAATCCGGGATCGACATCCGCTGCCTCGTAGCAGGCATCGAGCGCGAGCACGTATGGGTACTCGTCTCTCACGATGTATTCTCCGTAGTTCGGTTCCCTGTATATGAACCACTCGGAAATGCCCATCGTGCCGTTTGTGCGACCGAGATCGGAGTACTCAGTTGATTTTTCGTATATCTCAAAGAAATTCGTAAATGTTATTTTTGTCTCTCTCTGCCCTCCGTACTCAATACCAGCAGGGATAGGCTCATCTGAGCCGTCCCCCCAATTTATAGAAGGGGCTATCATCGCGATTGCGGAAACTATCATGATTCCGATCATCGCGAAAGCCAAAAACTTCTTTCTGGTATTTCTTGAAAGGCTCCTGTTATCAGCACCGCTATCCAATGCGGGATAGCGATCATTCTGAATATCGCTTCCTCTTTGATGCATTCTCACTCTCCCTCCAACTGGAAGTCCGGAGGAAATACGTAATTGTCCATATATATATTTTGATAGAAAAGAGAATAATCCAGTCAATAGAAGGATGAAGTGAATGACTTATGGATCGACGAGGAGGGATTTGAGGAACCGCTTCTGTGCTGAAAGAACTTCTCTGGTGCATAATAATATACAGTAATGGACAAAAAGTTGAAATATGTAGTCTAATCTCTCCTTTTCTCATCTACCAGGTGAAAGCCATGATGAAGCCAAGAGTCGAGCTAACGCAGGACGATCTTCCGAAAAGATGGTACAACATCGCGGCGGATCTCAAGGAGCCACTTCCTCCACCGCTGAACCCGGCGACGAAAGAGCCCATCGGACCAGAGGCTCTGGCAGCTATATTTCCGATGGAGCTTATCAAGCAGGAAATGTCGACCGACCGGTACATCGATATTCCAGAGGAAATAAGGGAAGCATACTACCTGCTGGGAAGACCATCACCGCTTCAGCGCGCTGTGCATCTGGAAAAGCGCCTCAAGACCCCGGCGAAGATCTATTTCAAGAGGGAGGACCTCAGCCCGCCCGGTAGCCATAAGCCGAATACGGCGTTTGCACAGGCGTATTACAACATGAAGGAGGGCGTGGAGCAGCTCACGACCGAGACCGGAGCAGGTCAGTGGGGTTCCGCCCTATCGCTGGCTACCAACTACTTCGGACTGAAGTGCAAGGTCTACATGGTCGGCATCAGCTACAGGCAGAAACCGTACCGGAAGTTCGTCATGAACGTCTACGGCGCGGATGTCGTCTCCTCACCCAGCAATGAAACCGAATTCGGACGGAAGCTCCTGCAGGAGGATCCTGACCATCCTGGTTCTCTGGGAATCGCGATTAGCGAGGCAATGGAGGTCGCCCTCAGGGATGAGAAAACGAAATACTCCCTGGGAAGCGTGCTCAACCATGTGATGCTCCACCAGACTGTCATCGGTATGGAGACGAAGATGCAGTTCGAGAAGATCGACGTCGTTCCGGACTATATGATCGGATGCGTCGGAGGGGGGAGCAACTTCGCTGGCTTCGCTTACCCGATGATCGGTGAGAGATTGAACGGTCGAATCAACACTGAGTTCATAGCAACAGAGCCCAGAGTCGTTCCGACCATGACTACTGGCAAGTACGAATATGACTTCGGAGACACTGCAGAAATGACCCCCTTGCTGAAGATGTACACGCTCGGACACAAGTTCATACCGCCACCGATACATGCGGGCGGGCTCAGATATCATGGCTCCGCTCCCACACTGAGCGCTCTGATAAGTACCGGAGATATCAGACCACTGGCATATGAACAGAAGGATTGCTTCGATGCGGGTGTAATGTTCGCGAGGACCGAAGGCATAATACCGGCACCCGAGACGACACATGCCATAAAAGCCGCGATCGATCTAGCCCTTGAGGCAAAGAAGATGAACGAGGAGAAGGTCATAGCATTCAACTTCTCTGGTCACGGGCTTCTGGACTTGTCTGGTTATGCCAAGCATCTGGGGAAAGAATGATAGCGGTTTAGAAGATTGCGGGATTCTTGTCCCGCAAGCCCAGTTTTTTTAATTCGATTTTCTAAAGGACACATATTTCATATTCGAATGAGGAGTCGCGGCCCTAGAATGGGAAAAATAATTATCAGTGCAGCCTATACTAAATCGGTGGAAAAGATGAACGAGGAGAAGAACGTCGGTGTGGTCATACAATATTTTGCTAAGGCTCAGGCTGCTGCCGTTCAGATAACGGAAGGAGAAGTAAAAGTCGGAGACACGTTGAGATTCAAGGGTTCGACAACGGATTTCGAGCAGGAAATCGATTCCATGCAGGTCGACCGGAATCCAGTTCAGAACGCCAAGGCGGGTGAAGCGGTGGGAATCGCCGTGAAGGAACGGGTCAGGCCGAACGACAAGGTGTTTCTTGTTCAATAGCACCGCTCTATTCTTCACATTTATCCGGGCGCTTGCCCAGTTCGGCTGATCGCTTGGTCGCAGTCTCCACTGCATCAATCAGCATCGCCTTCATTCCGCTCTTCTCAAGCGAGTGAAGCGCGCTAATAGCCGTCCCGCCTGGTGAAGTGACAAGATCTTTCAATCTCGCGGGATGCCATCCCGTCTCCCTCATAATTTTTGCAGATCCAAGAACGGTCTGTACTGATAGCGCATTGGAGATATCCCGGCTCAATCCGACCTTTACGCCGGCATCTGAAAGCCCTTCAACCAGAAGGAAGACGTACATTGGCCCGGTTCCGCTGAGACCGGTCACTGAGTCCATCAGCGTCTCCCTGACTTCGACCACGGTCCCTACGGATTCCAGAATTTCCCTGGCCAGCTTTGTATGGTTCTTATCTGCGTGCTTACCTGGCGAGATTGCCGTAGCTGAGGCGTCGACCAGGGCGGAGATGTTCGGCATCGCCCTTATTATCGGCATCTCCTTGCCTATGCATTCCTGAATATAATCGGTTGTGACACCAGCAGCAATTGAAATTATTATCTGGCGGGTTTTAAGTTCACCCTTCATTTCCTCTAGAACTATATCTATAATCTGAGGTTTGACCGATAGAATGATGATGTCCGCACCCGCAACGGCCTTTCTATTATCGGTGGTAGTCTTTACGCCAACCTCTTTGGAAAGACTCTTCAATTTTGAGGAGTCGATATCCGTGGCCGTGAAATTCTCGGATTTCGCCCAAGGCCTGCGTAGCATTCCCTTTAGAAGTGCGGCGCCCATATTGCCGACACCGATTACAGCGATCTTCTTGCCGTCCATTGAGTACACACCCTGTTCTGATTGAGCCATTATACATAAGATTCCGTATTTATTCGTTTCCGGTTTTTCAAGAGGCACCTACCAGCGATATTCTTTCATGAAAACCGAATCCAGTGACAGATGGATGAAAATGATGATCCAATTATATTTATCTCCATCTAATAATAAGATATTTAAGTGCTAGACATAGGAGCATATATACCATCGTAAATGATTTTTTTAATGAATATGGAATAACACCCAGAATATTGAGATTGTAGACGGAAAAGGTTATTATATCCCCTCATGTTTACAATAATAATGATGAGAACGAGCACACTGTACAAAGCATTGTTCCGCAATTCTGCGGATCCTGTATAGTGGGCCCTAACTGTCGGGATCAATCTGCTGCGAAAGGGCGGGAACCGATCGCAGGATGTTCTTCGATTTTCGTATCTCACAATCAAGGAGGTGAAATTACATGATACCGAAACTTCAACTCATGGCGGCAAAGAAACAGAGAAGTCGCCAGATGGAGAAATATGCACAGAGGGCATTTGGAAGAAGGGTTGCCAACTACAGGGCAGTTCACGAAATGCTATCCTGAACCATTCCATTGCAAAGTGATAATCCGCCGTGAAAGGCGATGAGGAGGCGATGCAACCTGCCTCCGAAAAATTTTTTTTATCTTAGGCATATGGGATTTTACAGGAAAACAGGTTCTTAAAATTTTGAATGAAAAATATAGAAATCGTGAACTAGAGGGCATCGAATCTGAGATCGTCGAGACATATTCGAGCTGCCTAGGATTGCCGATTATGCCTTTTTGGTCTCATACTCGCGAACCTTTTCTAGTTCGACGAGACGTTCGTTATTGAGTTTTCACTTGTTCTTCCCGTTCTTGACTCCGTGATCATTCTTGTCTGCATTATTGTTCGGCTGCTTTCCGTTGTCTCTGTCTTGATCTAATGAGTCGCCGTCTTCTCCGTTAACCGGGTTCGTCAGTGGATTTCCTACCGCCTTTCCGTTGCTGTCATACCTGACTTCGTTCGCCCTGTCATTGGCGTTATCGTCGTGTCCGTCACTGACTAGGCCCCACTTCATGGGAGGTGTGTTTTCTCCCCACTTCTCCCTGTGCTTCGGCTTCTCTTTTCCGTGACCGTTTCCCTGTTCATCGTCTTCCGAACCATCGTCCTGATCGTCATCTACTGCCGAATCATCGTCTTGATCGCAGTTGTCATCCTGCTGCTCATCATCCATATCGTCTGACGAGTCGTCTGAATCCTCGCCTCCCGGACATTGATCGTTGTCTTCCGATTTATCATCGGGTTGTTCAGATTCCTCATCATTATCTGGATTTTGATCATCATCCGATTCTTCTGCAGTATCCTGATCATTATCGATTTCTGTTGCCGGAACGTTGTTGTCTGACGGTATTTGCTTAATCGATTTCCTCTTAGAAATTTCGGTTATTTGTGAATCTCCAGTATTCGAAGTTTCGGTCAGAGGTTCTTCTTGGATATCTTGCTGCACATCTTTCGGAACTGCAACGAGCAAATATGCGATGATCAGGAGTGCAATCACTGAAGATACAATTATCCAGTTAAACACATCTTTCTTCTGCAATTGCATCCCATCCTATGATCAATCGTAAGGACAATGATAAATAAGTATTTTTCGGACGAATCGTCAGACAAAAGTGGATTTAGTCAGAATATTTTTAATACGGTATCAAAAGATTTACTTTTGAACGGATGTGGTTTTAACCGTTCTGGCTATTTGATTTTCACAATTTTCTTCGCTTTCTTTGTCGGACTGATCCGTCTAAGGCATATTTTAAGTGAATCGTGTTCGAGAGTCGCATCGCAGGATTCGATATCGAAATCGATCGGGACATGCATTTTGAACTGACCGAGCAACTTTTCGGATTCTCCCTGTGGTATAATGACGGTGACGATGAGCTCATTGTCATTGATTTCGATAGTCAGATCCTCATGTAATATACCCCTGAGATTTGAAAAAGCAATCTGGATACCGTCCTCTGTCTCCCTTATTTCGGGTGATAGTAAGACTGTATTCGGCAAACCAGAAAGGGATGGGAAATTCATAGTGGGACTGAAGACCCAATGTATCAATCCATTTCGAACTTTCTCCATTTCCTCTTCGAGATTTCTAATTAGATCGATAGCGTCCCAATACTTGACTTCGTCAACAATGCATTTCCAATTGCAATTTCTAATCTCCAATAGGACATCCCCCGATCAACCGTACATATACCCTTTCGTCATCCTGTCCGCCGCGGGTTGCCTTGCGGCGATCATATCCTTCGCCTTTTCCAGCTGAGATTTAATATTCGCCTCGATCTTCTCCGCCTCTTCGTAGAGAGGTTTCAAGTCTAACTCGATTTCTGGAAGAAGAGCGTCAATAGTCTCCACCAACTTGGCGGCGCTTCTCGCATCGGGATACATGGGATTGGCATCCGCCAGAAGACAGATCACGTCTAAATTGAGGCGGTTTCCCTCCCCGAGTAAAAGGCCAGAAGCTCCTGTTATCCAGCCATGATCTAAGAATTCTATCTTGCTCTTTCTAAGCAGTTCCCTGGCTGGCTCAGTCGAACCTACCCCAAATACCCGTATCTCCTTATTCTCCTGCGAGGGCTCTGACATAATCCCTTCGAGGGTAATTATCAATTTGAACTGTTTGCCCTTATCTCCCCAATTCAAGAGAGTATTAGATATTATACTAGAGAGTTGAACGGGAATAGCGAAATCAGAAAGCACGATCGTTATGCGGTCCTTTAGGTACACCCTCACGGGATGCGAGGGAATCCCTTCCTGCACAACCGCAGCTGGAGGCAATTTTTCCGACAGCAAATAACCGATCTTCTCCATCTTGAGAGAGTCGATGATGAAATTTGCGGCAATCGAGCCGGTAAGTCCTACGCCAGGGAATCCGGCGATCAGTATTTTATCGTCAATTGTGGTTTCTCTGTCCAAAGTAATGTTGAATTTTTCATCCATACGCTGTTCCCCCCTCCTGCGATCAGGTTATCGACACCGAATGCAAGACGAAAGTGCTCATTTGTCTCAGATATTTAATATCTGTCGGGGTTTGATGCAACGATCTTCCGATATCGACAGATAATGAGCAGCTATTGAAGCTCGTGTTTGGAGATAGCCGAGAGCACTCTCGTGATTATCTCGGAAAATGCCTCTTCAACGTTTTCTCCGGTCTTTGCGCTTGTCATTATTGCCCTTGAGTCGAACTTGTTTGAGAAAGCAGCGAGGTCTTCAATAGAAACAGCTGCATTTTGCTCTAGGTCCTTCTTATTCCCGAGTACAACCATAGGTACAGGACCTGCTGTGGCGGTCATCGCCTTTATCCAATAGCGCAGCTCGGCGAATGTGTCCCTGTTAGTTATATCGCATACGCAGAGCGCTCCCTGAGCCCCGTAGAAGTAAGCCTCTCGGAGTATCTCCCTGAAGCTAGGCTGGCCCATGATATCCCAAATCAAAAGCACTATGTCTTCCCGATTACCGGTTTCCGGGTTGTCAACGCTCAGGTTCTTCTTTGAAACCTTAGTGCCTATTGTTGCGATATACTTGTCATCGAACAGATCAAGGACATATCTGCGTATTAAGCTGGTCTTGCCGACACCGATATCTCCGACAAGGCAGATCTTAATTTTTCTGATATCTTGATCGTTCATAGCTACCGTATCCTCTGGCAAATCTACTTACCTATGTCATCGTGAGATCTGTATAAATACATTATTTCACCCTAATCATTGATGAAATTCTCTCCAAAGCTCGGGATTGAATTGAAAAACACATCATAACGGGATCATATGTTGCGGAGATTCGTTCAAATCATTTCCGAAGGAGATACGATGTGCTCAGAAGATTCTCGAATAAATTAACATCGTTAATTTAATAACTGGCTTCTCGATATGACCTGGAAAAAAAACTCAACCGTTAATAACAGTATATTATCAATAATCGAAATCAGACCGAAAAGATATAGATACGATATGTTCAAATGAGAAATAAAGCGGTATTAATAGAAAACAATTTATCTAATAATTGCGCTAATCGTTTTCAAAGCGGACGATTTCAAATTTCGTCGGCTTTGATCCCTCACGGGAGGACAAAGAATGGCAGCAAAGAAGAAAGCGACAAAGAAGAAGGCAGCCAAGAAGAAGACTACAAAGAAGGCCGCCAAGAAGAAGACCACAAAGAAGAAGACGGCTAAGAAGAAGCCCGCGAAGAAGAAAGCCACTAAGAAGAAGACAACGAAGAAGAAGACGGCTAAGAAGAGCACAAAGAAGAAAAAGTGAGATGCTCTTCGATCGGAAGAGCAGTGCTGAGTGGGAAACCGGTGGAAACCAATACTGGCTTCAAGAAATCGGTTAGTACCACGCGCTCTTCCAATGTCGACGCGCGCATTGGGAATTCGGCTATCTCAGGGTCTTCGAATCGGTCGAATTCCCGAAACTTTTTCTGATAGTTTTATGATTGTTTCCGATTCACTTTCCATTGCTTTTATGCCTATGACGAAGGGAAGGGAATTGCCTAAAAGACTTCGATAATACCCCTTACTTCATTGTCTTATTTCGAATAATCCTTCCTCATCATAGTCTTCGTGACGGTATATTTCTCTTTCATTTTCATCATCTCTCGCTCCCGCCTAAGCTCGGCTTTTCTCATCTCCGGATCGTAGGGAATCCCCTTTTCCCAATACTTCGATCTCTTCAATATCTCATCTTCCCTCACCAATCTCCTCTTCTCGTAATCTGCGACCAATCTCGAATCGGATTTAGAGTCCGGAGTGTAGTATCCAGAGTACATTTTTCTCCTCTGTGCCTGCACGTGCAATATTATGAAGTCCAAGGATACAGCAACGAAGCCGCTGAGAAATACCATATCGAATATATGCGCTCCCCCTATCACGAGAAAATCCGGTTCACCAGGAGCGGGTCCGGTCATGAGTATCTCAGAGAGATGGAACACATCGGCGCCAATAAGTGTCCCAAGGGTTCCTGAGAAGAAGGCCATAGGAGCGGCCCGGTCAATGTCCTCCCAGAATAGGGATAGGGAATAGAAAGCGGATGCAATTGCCGGGATAAAGGCGACTTCGATGTCCGCTACGATGCCCACTCCGGGTTCGACGCGGGTAATCATGTACGTGATGAAGGAGACTATTACGAGGCCGATAAAACCCTCAGCGACCCGCACCTTTCCCTTGGACAGCAGCCAAATGCTTACGAGCAAGGGTATGAGCGCTCCGCCAACGCTAATTCCGATTATCCAATCGTTGTAAAAGAACATGGGGATCGGAACGAAGCCCAATATCAGGATTCCGAACAGGATGGCGAAAACGGCCTGCGGGCTGAGGCCGAGGCTGGTGTAGACCTTTCTTATGCTGGCAATATATGCATAGAAGAGCAGCAGCGCTATGAGCAGAGCGATCACTACCGCAACGGGCAGGAATTCAATGGAATCGGCCATGGCAGCGGTCTATCCCCTTTATGCGTTAAAATATTATTCGGCTCAATTGAACCCCTATCCGTTTCTAGATATTATTTTAGCGTTGCTCTCTGATTCGGTCTCGGAGGCTTCGAATGACCAAGCAGCTTATCACAGGTCTCGATGAGGGCGATGTCGCGGAATACGTGCTTCTGTCGGGAGAGCCGGAAAGAGTTCCGAAAATCGCGTCTTTCTTGGATGATCCCCGCGAGATATGCCGTGTTCGGGAATATGTGGTACATGAAGGCATTCTGGACGGAAAACGCGTGACCGTTGCTTCTACCGGGATCGGCGGCCCTTCGACAGCGATCATCGTCGAGGAGCTAGCAAACCTGGGCGCAAAGACCATGATCCGCATAGGTACGAGCGGCGGGATCGCGGAGAATTTGGAGAAGGGCGATTTCGTAATATGCACAGCAGCTATCAGGGCGGATGGAACAAGTCAGTCATATGTGTGGCCGGAGTATCCAGCCGTTGCGAGCCACGAGATTACGCTCGCCCTGATATCTGCAGCAAAGAAAAGAAAGGCCAGATTCTCCGTCGGGATCGCGTTCACCGTTGATGGGTTCTACTCCGAAAATAAAATACTCGGCAAGGCCGGGGAGCTACAGTCGATGAGCCACGGAGGATTCGGGTTACTGGGCAGGGATCGAAGATTATCAGACGTGAGGGCAGTCGGTGCAAAAAATATTGAGATGGAGAACGCTACACTGTTCACCCTCGGAAGCATTTTCGGGATCCGGACCGGGGCTGTATGCATCGTCAGCGATGTCGTCCCGTGGCATCCCACGGACAAGATAATAGACTTCGAGGAGAACATGTCGGGCTGCATCCAGGTATCGGTCGATGCGCTATCACAACTGATGAAATGGGACAGGGAAAGGGGCGATTCCGAGTTCTGGTCTCCGAGATAGTGCGCGAATATTCTCAGGGAAGCTCTATCTCTTCGACCGTCTCCCTTCCCAAAAGGACCTTCAGGTGCGATTCGTACAACTCCGAGGCGACATTCGGCATCGCAATCGAGATAAGCCTCAGCATGGCCCCGGCAATTTGCACTGTGGAAGATACGGCTTTTTTATCGCCGGCATCCAACCTGTCCGAAATATTCGTCAGGAAGTTATGGGTGAAGTCCTGCGAGATGAATGTGTAAAGCGATTTCAGTGCGTCTAGCTGTTTCCCCTCCCTTGTCTTGGCCTTCACCTCGCTGGCAACCTCGCCTATCCCCTCGAGAAACGGAGAGAATTCGGCATCAATGGTGTCCACCACGGATATATCGATGTTCTTTGCTCTCTTGGAAATAAACGACAGTGTACTGATCATCTCCCGCACGATGGCGGATTCGATTCGTTTTCCCTCGACTACGTCGCGCGTCTCGCTGTAGTCCCTGGTCTTGACGGCCTCGGTCAGGGTCCTGAGCGATTCCTGTATGTTATCGATTTGAACCCCACCCTGGCTAAGCGAAGGGGTCATTCTGAGGACGTCCCGTATGTAGCTCCTGAGGTTCTTATTCCAGTCGATCCTGTCCTTCAGAAGGTCCCTCGCCAGGATGATGTTCTCGAAGGCCTGCTCGATGGCATTCTCGTCGTAAAGCCGGATTCCCTCATTGACGAGCTCCTCGACATCTGCCGTGTGAACCTCGATCTGTTCGCACTCCCTGAAAAGCCTGTTTGTGTCGTCGAACAGGTCCTTGAGGTTGCGTCCCTCAAATCCCCTTTCCTCAAGTAGCTGGGCAGCTGCCTCAGACACATCATTGTGAGCGCTGAAAAGTGTCTCCCTGAGAGCGGCCTCGGCGTTCGGCATCCTCAAGATGTCATTGAGCAAAGACCGGATATGGGATCTGACCTTCACGTTTTCGCTGTTGAAATGCCGCAGGAGCAACGGCATGACCGCCATTGGATTTTCCCGTGCTCTGACACGGATCCTGGTCAGCAGCCGCTTCCTCTTTCCTGGCAGGACCGACCCGAGGTCGTCAGCTATGCGCCTGCCGATCCGGAGGACCTCCATATCGCTAGCCGATTGCACGTCCGCGTCGCTGATGTATATCCTGTTCGACACTGGCCTCCCCGTTGTAAGCCATGTGCATGACTCTACAAAAATCTTCCCTTTGTCGATGAGCACAGTCCGTCACAGGCCGTCCAAACTCCTCAGCTCGGCGACGGTCCTGTAGTTCAGCATGCCTCCCTGATCGAACCCGAATACCCTGTAATTCCCGATGCCGGTCGATCTCAGAAGGGGTATCATCCTCTCCTCGTCCGGCGTCCTGATCACATCGGATCCCAGAGCCATCGGGGAGAATGCCGGAAGCACGAGCCTGTTCGTGTTCCCGTCGTGAAGGAAGCAGGGGATTTTGACGGATGCGCCTGTCGCCTCTCTGAGCCTGACGGATGGATGCTCGTGGGCGAGTATCATGCCACCATTCCAGGGAGACTCGGTCTCGTGTCCGTGGGAGATCATTACGTCAAAGGTGACGATGCTTCTCTTGAGCTCGACCCCCTTCCTGGCGAGGATCGTGGCCAAATAATTATCGTGATTGCCCCTCAGAACGATGAGCTTGGCGCGCCCAGAGATAGTATCCACGATTCTCTCCACATCTCTCCACTCGGCGCTGAGGTTCCTGTCGAAACTGTGTTTCAGATCCCCGTTGATTACGACTATGCTGGGATCGTACCTGTCGGCCGCCTCCTCGATTCTCGAAATCATCTGATCCGTCTGAAATCTGGGCATCGCAAATCCCTCGTCCTCCAGCCCCGCCTCGTATCCCACATGAAGATCAGCGATGAGCAGCGTACCTGAGGGGATATGGAACGCGCATCCAAGCGATGATATCAGCATATCACGGGAGATTTGTATTTCGGATTTCATGGGAAGCTCGTCGATCTAAGCTGCATATCCGATATATACTCTCCGCGGGACGGAGCACTTTCTGCAACCTCTGGCGCCCATTGAAGTATTTCCCTCCCGGAAGTAACAGGGATGATGGAGAGGAGCTTTGTCATGCTGCCCGGGGTCGGACCGGAGACGGAGCGCAGGATCTGGGCCCAGGGCGTGAGGAGCTGGGAGGACCTCATGTCTGTTGCCAGCATCGATGGGATATCCCGCAGGAGGCTGGATGAGCTGAAGTCACATGCGGGCTCCATTTCCGAATCGGTCGTCAAAGGCGAAACTGAGAGTTTGGCCGCCCTTCTTCCCCCTTCGGAGCAATGGCGCCTATTAGGAGGATGGAACGACGGGTACGCCTGCCTCGACATCGAAGTCGCCAGAATATCCGGAAAATTCGCTCCCGTCGTGATATCCATCTTCAGAGGGGAGGAATGCAAGACTCTCGTGAGAGGAGACGATCTCTATTGGAGCGCGTTTGACGCTCTCATGTCCGATGCGGAGTTCCTGGTGACTTTCAACGGGTCCTCTTTCGACCTTCCACTCCTCGAAAGGTGCGGTTTTCGCGTCGAAAAACCCGTTCATTTGGATCTTCGGCGTTTCTGTCGAAGGGGCGGTCTCTCGGGCGGACTCAAGTCAATCGAGGGGGAGTTGGGCATACGTCGGGAGAGGGAGCTGGAGTACTCGACCAGCGAGCAGGTGTCCTATCTGTGGAAGCTATGGGAGTCGAATGGGAGCAAGAACGCTCTCGACCTTCTCATCGCGTACAATCAGAGAGATGCAAGCTCCCTCAGAGTCATCGCAAAGGAGATATACAGGAGATGTTCAGAGATATGCAACCGCTTTCAGCTCTGACCGGCTTAGTAGGTGAGCATTAATTGAACGCAATGGCCGCCACATTGATAGCAATCGCCGCTTTTGTCATCCTGATCCTGATAGCTGGGAGGCTGGCAAAATACATACTTGTCATCGGATTCATTGTAATGGCGATCATAATCCTGGTCGTCCTCGGGTTGATTACCCTGCCATTCCGTTTTGGTTGAACGGCAATATAATAATGCCAGCCACGAATTACCTCATTGGAAAAGCAGATGGAAGCGGTTTCGAACAGCAGGATCGGGTCCGAGGCGGCGAGAATCGCATGCCGGATCAGGTCGGCAACGACGGTGACGGTCGTATCGCATATAGACGCCGACGGCATTTCGGCCGCCTCGATCGCCTCATCCGCCTTGGAGAGAGCTAAGATCCCGCACGACGTCCTGTTCTTCAAGAAGCTCGATGAAGCTGCCGTAGATTCGCTAATCAAGCTCTCCTCTGAGGCGCTTGTTTGGCTCACAGACCTCGGGAGCTCTCATTCATCCAGGCTCGCCGGAGAAGATTTCGTCATTACGGATCACCATCACGCTTCCGAAAGCGATTTCGCAGTGGACGGGAGCTCCGACCAGGCGTTTTTTCTTCCGTTCGCATGCCGCTATCATCTCAACCCGCACCTTTTCGGATACTCGGGTGACAGGGACATCAGCGGCTCCGGTCTGGCATTCCTCGTCTCCCTGGGAATGGATGCCGAAAACGAGGATCTGGTCAAGCTCGCGATCATCGGGGCCATCGGCGACATGCAGGATTCGGACATGCGGCGGCTGACCGGACTGAACGCGGAGATTGCGAAATTCGGCGCGAAGCGCGGAAGGATAGAGAGAAGGTACGACCTCAGGCTTTTCGGGACGCAGACCAGGCCGATCCAGAGGCTCATAGAGTACTGCTCCGACCCCATGATCCCGGGGCTGACCGGAGACGGACCCGCATGCGATGACTTCCTCAGGTCGCTCAGGATTCCGTTGAGTTCGGAAAACGGGGCGCCTACGCGGTGGTGCGATCTGAACTCAGGTGAGAGGCGCAGGATAATCACCGGCCTTTCGAGAAAGATACTGGAAGGCGGCGGTATCGAGAAGGACGTCGAGCGGCTCATGGGAGAGATCTACATATTCCCTGAGGAGGAGGTCGGCTCTCCTCTCAGAGAGGCCAGAGAATTCGCGACCCTTCTGAACTCCTGCGGGAGGAACGATATGCCGGAGCTCGCACTGGAGATCTGCAAGGGGGACAGAAGATCGGCGCTCGAGAACGCCTACTCCCTCTTGAGAACTCACCGGGAGAACATTTCGAACGCCATCAACTTCGTGAGGCAGATGGGCGTGGGCACCAAAGGCCGCGTTCAGCACTTCCACTGCGCGGACCAGGTGAAGGACACCATTGTCGGCATCATCGCGGGGATGCTGCTGGGTTCCGGCGAGATAGACCCATCGAAACCCGTGGTCGGGTTTGCGATATCGAAGGAGGAGGACGGACGGTTCAAGATCAAGGCATCCATCCGGGGCTCCAGACATCTGGTCGAGATGGGCCTCAACCTGGCATCGGCTGTGAAGTCCGCTGCTGAGAGCGTCAGCGGGGTCGGCGGAGGGCACAGCGTCGCCGCAGGTGCTACTCTACCCCTCGGCAGCGAGGACAGGTTTCTGGCGGCTCTCGATGCGGAGATATCAAAACAGCTTGCTTAGGAGCTACCTGGCGGCGATCATCATCGCCTTATGCGCGTGAAGGCGGTTCTCGGCCTGGTCGAAGACGACGCTCTGCTGTCCGTCAATGACCTGGGCATCGACCTCCAGGCCGCGGTGGGCGGGAAGGCAGTGCATGAAAATGGCGTCCTTGTCCGCTTTTTCCATCAACTTTTGCGTGACCTTGTATGGAAGAAACGCCTTCTCCTTTTCCTCTCTGTAGGACTCCTCACCCATTGAAATCCATACATCGGTGTATATCGCATCCGCGTTCTCTGCCGCCTTGAATGGGTTGGTGAGTATCTCGATGCTGCATCCGTTCTCGACCGCGATGCTCTTGCCCTCGGAGACTATGTCCTGCTTCGGGCTGTAGCTGCTGGGCGTCGCAACGACCATGTTCACTCCCGATATGGCGCTTCCCAAAATCAGCGAATTGCACACATTGTTCGCGTCGCCGATATAGACCAGCTTGATGCCCTTCAGCGCGCCCTTTTTCTCTTTGAGGGTCATGAGGTCCGCGACCGCCTGGCACGGATGTTCGAGGTTGTCCAGTGCGTTGATAACCGGTATGCTTGCGGACTCCGCGAGCTCGAGCATGGTGTCGTGCGAGAACGCCCTGTAGACGATCATATCGAAGTATCGCGAGAGCACCTTTCCGATATCCGAGGCAGATTCCCGGCTTCCGACCTGGACCTCCTCCGGGGACATGTAGACGGCGTTCCCCCCGAGATCCTGGATGGCGACCGCGAACGATCCCTTGGTGCGGAGACTCGGCTTCTCGAAGAGCATAACGATGTTCTTCTTGTTCAGCGGTTTCTTGGTGCTCTTCTTGCCCTCGCCGCCCTTGAGACTCAGGGCGCTGTCTATTATCTTGCCGAGATCGTCTCTCATGTCCAGCATCGATAGTATATTCTTGCTCATATCAGATCACCGACGAATGAAAAGCGAATTTCTCCGACTTAAATACTCTGACATACTCCCCGCCTTGAAGAAGGGAGAATGCGGCCATCAACTTCTTTCAGCTGGAACAGATCGAGAATCCGCATGTTGGACACTCGACACATCCCGACCTGTGAATCAACTGTCCCCCACAGTCTGGACATATGGAGGAGACGGCTCTCCTCTCGAACATCCCGGTTCGCTCATCTGCAATTTCCATTCAGCTCGCCACAATATATGAGGCAGCGCTCCCTTTTTAACCGATCACGGGGAGGGGGCTTGCCGAAAATACGGTATCCCGGATGGCCAGCATTTTCACAATCTTTATCTATCAAAAAGATATGATAGCCACCCCCAGCTCCGTGGCCGGGGTGGGGTAATGGTATCCTTGGGGACTGTGGATCCCTTGAACCGGGTTCGATTCCCGGTCCCGGCCCTCGGGTTATTATCCCAAAGCGGATTATTCTAGATATATAACCGGGATACGCCAAATCTAAGAGAAAAATTCGAATGGGGAAATCCAAAAGATTATTTCTTCTTTCCACGGCGAAGCATCTTCTTTTTCTTCTTTGGCTTCTCCGCTTTTACTTTGACTTCTCTTTTCTGCTTATCGGCACCGGATCTTGATTCACTCACGATCTCCCGGATTCTCCTGCTCTCCTCATCATCCACGATCATATCCGGCTCTTCGGAGATCTTCTCCTTGATCGTCTCCAATATCTCCTTTGCCCTATCCTCAGAGCCTCCGAATGTCAGCTCTGTGAACACGGTACCGCAGTTCCAGCAAGATTGATCGTTGATGGGCACTTTCTCGCCGCACACGGGGCAGTCGACCTTCGCGTCCCTGAGCTGCAGGTCGCATCTGGGGCACTGCTCCTCATCTCCTCGTATCATGAGCCCGCACGAAGGGCATGCCACCCTCCTGGCACCTCTCCTGACGTTCTCGAGCTCGGTCTCGAGTATCTCGTCGACGAAACCGTCCATCGAGAAGCTCTTGAGGCCGTCTCCTATCTGCTCGGCGAACTTCACGAGGTCGGTCTTGCAGGTCGAGCAGCTCTCAGCGCTGCGCCAGACCAGTCCCGCACAGAACGGGCACTCGAAAAGCGTCCCGGGGCCGAACTTCATGCCGCAGCGAGGACACTCATCATCGGTCGATCGCACGATGCGGCCGCACTTGAAACAGCTCAGAAAAGTCACAATCTGACCTGAATCGCTCATTGTTGCGAAATAGCATTTGGCTTATATAAACCTCAATGACGATTCACCAGTTTTTTCGGATTTTTTCTGGCAGCAACGGGCGCTTCAAATCATAAACCGATTGGCATTATCGTGGAGAGCGACTATTGGAAACCGGAGGAGATGCGAACTGCGGCCCAATCCCAGGAAACACAGATGACCGAAAAGGAACAATTGAAATAATATCTCGGACTTTGAAGCAGAGGGGGAGATAAGTTGCCCTGGACAGGACCCATCAAGAAAATCGGAGACTTCGAATTCGAAATACCCAGCGATTACAAGAAATGCATGAGAACGACGGCGCTTATCTTCGCGGACGACGGAATGATGGAGTCGATCAAGAGAGATAATTCTCTTGAGCAGGTGGTAAACGTGGCCTGTCTTCCGGGGATAGTGGGGAGATCTATGGCCATGCCGGATATACACTGGGGATACGGGTTTCCCATAGGCGGGGTGGCGGCCTTTGAGACCAACGGGGGCGTGATCTCTCCCGGCGGGATAGGGTTTGACATCAACTGCGGTGTGAGGCTGATAAGGACCGATCTCAGGCTCGGCGACGTCAGGGGAAAAATGACCAGCCTGGTCGACACGATATTCCGGAACGTGCCCTCGGGCGTGGGCGAATCAGGCAAGCTGCGCCTCTCGGGCTCCGAGATCGATGAGGTGCTATCCAGTGGATCCCGATGGGCCGTGGATCACGGATACGGCTGGGAGGAGGATCTGGCCGCATCCGAGGAGCAGGGGTCGATGAGGGGCGGCGATTCGCAAAAGGTGTCCCAGAAGGCAAAGCAACGGGGAGCGCCTCAGCTCGGTACGCTCGGCGGCGGAAACCACTTTCTCGAGATACAGCAGGTCGACAAGATATTCGACATTGAGACGGCGGACGCCTTCGGAATAGAATCCGAGGGGCAGATAATGGTCTCGATCCATTCCGGCTCGAGGGGATGCGGTCATCAGATAGCCACCGACTATCTCAGGGTCATGGAGCAATCCCTCAAGAAGTACGATATTTCGGTCGAGGACAGACAGCTGGCATGCGCCCCCATCGGCAGCGACGAAGGACAGGACTACTTCTCAGCAATGGTCTGCGCGGCCAACTATGCATGGGCGAACAGGCAGCTGATACTGCACTGGACCCGCGAATCGTTCGAGCAGGCCCTCGGCAGGAAGGCCGACGAGATGGGCATGCAGATGGTATACGATGTCGCGCACAACATCTGCAAGGTCGAGAAGCATCGCACCGAGGACGGTACGAAGGAGCTGTATGTTCACAGAAAGGGCGCCACGAGAGCTTTCGCCAAGGACGCACCCGGTCTCTCGGGGAAGTACGCGAAGGTCGGCCAGCCAGTGCTGATACCTGGCGACATGGGCACCGCCAGCTACGTTCTCGTCGGGACCGAGAGGGCGATGAACGAGACTTTCGGCTCGACCTGTCACGGAGCGGGAAGGATGCTGTCAAGAAAGGCCGCCATGAGGCAATTCAACAAGGACCGCGTCCTGTCCGATCTCAGGAGCAAGGGAATCTACGTCAGGGCGGCTTCCAGGGAGGGCATCGTCGAGGAGGCTCCGGGGGCGTATAAGGACATCGACAATGTGGTGAAGGTGGCCGACGGCGCCAAGATATCCCGCATCGTGGCGAGGCTTGTACCCCTTGGTGTCATGAAAGGCTGACCATCATCTGAGGACCCTTTCCGCGGCCCTTCTTACATCGTCACGCATGTTCTTCGGACATGCTACCATCAGCGCCCAGTCCTGGACCTTTCTCAGCTGGAGCGAGTTGGCAAGAGGGCTGATCCTGGAGATGTATTTCACACGGCCTTCATCGAGTATGCCGATGTTGACGCTGCCCATCCTCGGCTCTGTCGTGGTGATCTCCTCGCTCGGAACATCTATGATCACGCTCCCGGATGGTACTCCGGCGCGCTTGCAAATGCTCTCCTCGATCGCCATCTTCTGACTGTAATCTCTTAGCTCGGTTATGAGGGCCCTATCTTTTTGCTCGACCTCGGACAGATTCCAAACGAGCGCGGCCTTGTACAAGTTCCTGTACTTGAGTGAAGCCACCATCTTCCGGGAGAAATCGTCGTGCTGTTGAATCGTGGACAGGAAGCTGAAGTCGTTCTGCTTTCTGGCGATATCCACCTCGGCTCGATCGAGCCTCTCGGCCGCCTTTGCCAGCATGAGTTCGGCAATCCTGACGGTCCGATGGAAGTAAACGCTCGTGTACATCAGAGCTCTGGCGACCAGCATGCCCTCGACGGCCGGGACGCCCCCGGATTCGACGACCAGATCGTCGTTGTGCACCACCAAGGTGCTCAGGAGTCTGTCGAGGTCGATCACCCCGTGTGCTACACCGGTGTGATGGGAATCGCGCATCAGATAGTCGATCTGGTCGCAGTCGATCGGCCCCTGTATGATCTGATGGGGATACCGCCTGATGTTGAAGTGTTCCCTGCTCTCCTCGAGGGACATCTGCGATCGGTCTCGCATCTGGCCGTCCCGGTGGATGAGGCCTGCGATCTCCATTGGACGCATGCCATGCCTCTCGATCACCTCGGGGACCGTCGGCAGGTCGGAGATCATCTCCTTCTCCCCCTCGAGCAACAGGGTCTCTTCTCCCGTCAGGATCTTCTCCGCCAGGGTATCGTGCGTGAACCCGAACAGGTCCTTGAGGAACCACTCGAGCGTGTGGGAGAACGGTCCGTGCGCAATATCGTGAAGAAGCGCTGCACACAGGATCTCCTCTGTCTCATTCCGCTCCAGACCGAGCGATTGGCACATCCGGCTGGCTATCTGGTAGGTGCCCAGCGAGTGCTCCAGACGCGTGTGGTGCGCACCCGGGAATACCAGGTAGGCCATCCCGAGCTGCTTGATGTTGTGGAGCCTCTGGAACTCAGCGGTCTCGATGAGTTCTAGAAAAATTCCCTCCACGGTGATGCTCCCATGTACGGAGTCGTGGATGATCTTCCTTTCCTTCACGGAGGAGCAATCCATTCGCTGATACTATTGTCTGTCGGTTGACTGCAGCGCTGCTCCGATTCGTTGGTACGGCGATCGCAAGGCGGGTGTACAGCCATGGAATACGGACATTTTCTTATTTGATATACAGGTGGAAACCTATTTATCCAGATGTCATGATTACTTCGATTGTCGCCGAGGTTTCAGTCATGGAGACAGATACCGGGGAGAATATCGAGCGAGTCAAGACTTTCATCGAAGGTTTGGACGAGCGGCTTGGCGGGGGCATCAAGAAGGGTCATGTGATCCTTCTGGCAGGCACGCCCGGCACGATGAAGTCATCTATCGCACTGAACATTCTCTACAATAACTCGTACCTGAAGGGCTCGAAGGTGCTGTACATCAGCATCGAGGAGAGCAGGGAGAGCCTCATGATGGCCATGAAGAACCTCGGCATGACCGACGTTGACAGCTCAAAGATC
>DSAX01000087.1 GCA_011046235.1 Methanobacteriota archaeon
ACATACTGCAGTTACACGATCTGAGCAATAAGAACAATCTATATACAAATTTAAACCCCAGATGATGCGAGGCCTCTATGCCTCTCACCATCTTTCATTTTATTACCTTTTAAAAAAGTATTTCTCAAAGCACTCTTCTCAGATGCCTATGGCCAAGACTCTCACCGAGCCCGATGCCGAGCGCTTTGTGATCGAGCTGCTGAGAATGCGCGGTCCGATGACTACCAGGGAGATCGAGGAGATCGCCCAAAAAGAGGGCAAAAGATGCCCGGATGAGACCGTCCTTTTTCTAACGAAACTGAGATCAAAAGGCATCATAAAGGGCGAAATATCGGAGGAGCGGCGGGGCTGGGTCTGGAGCATTTAAAATGGAATCTCCCTGTGCGATATGACCGATGTCGCCGCCAAACGATCGGTGTACTTCTGCCTCGGATCCGATGTATCGACTATCATCCCCACCAGGAAATCGATTATCAGAAAGAGCCCGAAAACCTTCGTTATGTTCCTCATCATGCTCTGATGCGGTTCCAGCCTCCCTCTGACGGAGACGACCCTGAGACCCATAAGGAGTTTTCCTACAGTCCCGTTGGCCGTGTAGTCTAGTATCGAGGAGTATATGAACCATACAAAACCGGAGATGTATCCTCCGAGGTTGAAAAGCAGGAGGTCGTTCGTCCAGCCGAAAACACTCATAAAGATGTTCACAGGGACGAATATGAGGAAAACGTCTATCACAATCGCTATGAATCTCTTCAGCCAGTGCTTCTGAAGCGTCTGGTCGTGCGTCAGTAGATCGAAACCAGTTGACATTCTAACCCGTTGCCGACCTTATCGGATACAATGTATAAAATCATTCCAAGGGCTCATTCTTATATAGGAAACGGCGGCGGCCACTCAGATCGCCCGTCTCTCATCACATGTTCAGGAGGTGAGTTCTCATCATCGTGGCGGCATTATACACCGGGTACATCGAATATCTCCTTTTCGGGAAAACGACTTTCTATGACCTTCTGATATGCCCGGCAGTGATTCCCGTATTCGTTCTGATGGAGGGGGAGGACGATCCCAAGAAGTGCACGGCCAGGAAGCTCGTGAGGATAGGCATGGCCCGCAACGTGCGCAAGGTCAGGGAGATACCGCACGGGGCGATAATCCTGAATCCGCTGTCCAAGAAGGCCTTCTCTCCCGCGGACAAAGAACGGGCGGAGAGGTCGGGCATCATGGCGCTCGACTGCTCCTGGGAGAAGCTCGAGAGCTTCCCCTCCCTGCGAAAGGACCTCGAGCACCGCGCCCTCCCATATCTGGTCGCCGCCAACCCCGTGAACTACGGCCACCCCTGTCAGCTCAGCAGCGCCGAGGCGATCGCGTCCGCGCTTTGGATCGCCGGGGAGTTCGACCACGCGAGCGAGGTCATGTCCAAGTTCGGGTGGGGGCACTCTTTCCTCATGTTGAACCTCGAGTTGCTCAACAGGTACGCGGCGGCTGCAGATAGCTCAACTGTGGTGGAGATACAGAAGGAGTACATTCACTGATATTCGGTAAAAGAATAAAACTGGCTAGAAATAAAGAAAGATATTATCGTAGGAGGGTCCTTCACCCCCCTACCGTTCCCATATTATTCGCGGGTGCATTCATGGAGAGCAAATTCGAGCACAAGGAGATCGTCGCCCTCTGGCGAGAGTTCATGTCAGAGAAGGGCAGAAGGCACGAGATCGCGACGATAGCCGACCTGTACCCCGACATCCGCTCTCTAATGGTGGGCTTCTCCGAGGTGGAGCGGTTCAATCCCGACCTCGCACAGTTCTTTCTGGAGAACCCCATCGAGACCGTTACCGCGGCGGAGGAGGCAATCCAGGAGATCATCCCGCCGGAAAAGAAGGGCGTCGCAAATGTACATTTCAGAATCGACAGATTGCCCCGGGATTCCAGGGTCGAGATCAGGAAGATCCGCGCGAAGCACCTCGGAAAGTTCCTCTCCGTCGAGGGGCTCGTGAGGAAGGCGACGGAGGTCAGACCCAAGCTGGTGGCGGCGAAGTTTCAGTGCGCGAGATGCGGAAAGGATATACTGCTCGAACAGGACGGGCTGCACTTCCAGGAACCGCTGGAATGTGACAAGGACCAGGGGGGCTGCGGAAGAGGAGCCGGATCCACCAGGTTCAAGCTCATAGTCGAGGAATCGATTTTCGTCGACACCCAGAAGATCGAGGCCCAGGAATCCCCCGAAGGCCTCCGCGGCGGTGCTGAACCCCAGAGGCTGGTCGCATTCGCCGAGGACGACATCACCGGACAGATCTCCCCGGGTGACCGGATCGTACTGAACGGTGTACTGAAAAGCATCCAGAAAGGCTCGCAGCAGAAGAGCACGCTTTTCGATATCAACCTCGACCTCAACTCCGTCGAATTCGAGGAGCACGAATACGAGGAGATTATGATCACTCCCGAGGAGGAGCAGGCGATCAAAGACCTCGCCTCGAGGCCCGACATTTTCCGGATGGTCGCGGAGTCGATTTCCCCGACCATATACGGCTACGACATCGAGAAGGAGTCACTCGCCCTGCAGCTGTTCGGGGGCATACAGAAGGAGATGGACGACGGCACACGGATCAGAGGGGACATCCATATACTGCTCGTCGGCGACCCGGGTGTCGCGAAGACGATGATCCTCAGGTACATGGCAGACCTCGCCCCGAGGGGCATCTACGCCTCTGGAAAATCGAGCACCGCCGCCGGTCTCACGGCCGCCGCGGTCAAGGACGAGTTCGGTGAGGGGCGTTGGACGCTCGAGGCGGGCGCACTCGTGCTCGCCGATAAGGGCATCGCATGCGTGGACGAGCTCGACAAGATGTCCCCGCAGGACAGGTCCAGCATCCACGAGTCGCTCGAGCAGCAGACGGTGAGCGTCGCCAAGGCCGGCATCACCGCCACGCTCCAGTCCCGATGCGCAGTGCTCGGGGCGGCCAACCCGAAGTACGGGCGGTTCGACGAGAACCGGATGATCGCGGAGCAGATCGATCTCCCTCCGACCCTGCTCACCAGGTTCGACGTCATATTCGCGATGACCGACAGGCCAAACGCCAAGGAGGACACTAAGGTGGCCAAGCACATTCTTCGGGCGCACAGGAGGGGCGAGGCCCGCAGGTACGAGAACATCGACCAGATCCAGGGTGTCGACGGCAACATGATAATGGCGGACGCGGACAAGCTGGTACCCACCATCGACAGGGAACTCCTGCGGAAATACGTCGCCTTCAGCAAGAGGACGATCCCTGTCCTGACAGATGAGGCGATGAAGGCTCTCGAGGAGTACTACGTCTCCATCCGCAG
Source organism: Methanobacteriota archaeon (assembly GCA_011046235.1). GTDB lineage: Archaea > Thermoplasmatota > Thermoplasmata > UBA10834 > DTMW01 > DSAX01. The sequence goes on from DSAX01000087.1 coordinate 3,325, forward strand.
CCTCGGGGAGGCGGAAGGATCCTCCGTGCCCATCACCGCGAGGCAGCTGGAAGCGCTGATCAGGCTGTCGGAGGCGAGTGCGCGAGCCCGGCTGTCGAATATTGTGACTGAGGATGACGCTTCCAGGTCGATCAGGATCGTCGACTACTTCCTGCAGAAGGTCGCCTCCGAGGGCGGCCGCCTTGACATCGACATCATCGCGACCGGCTTCAGCAAGTCCCAGGTGGAGCACATACAGGTGCTCCGGAGGCTGATCAGGGATCTGTCCGACCCGTCCATGGGCGTGATGGAGTCCGAGCTGTTGCAGAGAGCGGAGTCCGAGGGCATACCGATCGAGAAGGCCAAGGCGATCATCAAGAAGCTCAGCGACGCCGGGGAGCTGTACTCGCCCAGGCCAGGGACTTTCCGACTTGCAACCGAGGAACGCGCATGATCATCAGGATTTTCAAGCGCGGCAAGGAAATCGTTCTCGCCGCATGCGATTGGGATTTACTTGGGAAGACGCTCCGCTCTGGAGAGATTAAGCTCCACGTGTCGAAGAAATTCTACGGAGAGGAACCCGGGGACAGGGAGGCGCTCGTTGCCGGCCTGCGGTCCTGCACCACGGCCAACCTCGTCGGGGAGAGAGTGGTCAGGATCGCGGTCGATGCCGGCTTCATCGACGAGGGGGGCATAATCGTGATCGAAGGAGTGCCTCACGCCCAGCTTTTCAAGATGATCTGAAGTCGCTGTCCAAAACATTAAGATAGTCCAGTTAAGCATCCCGATATTCACTGGAGCCTGAAGATGTTCTGCGTTGAGTGTGGACAGGAGGGCGAGACCTACGACGGTCTCTGCAGCAAGTGCTTCCTCGCCAAGGGGCGTTTCGTCAGCCTGCCCGCGATTTTGGACATCAACCTGTGCGGCGAATGCTTCGCCGTCCAGATAGGAAACAAATGGGTCGACTCCGTTTCGATCGAAGAGGCAGTCAGACTCGCCCTCGGCAACGCGCTCCAGAAAGACCGACAGGTGGCGGAGACGTCGCTCAAGTTCGACCTCACGGAGAACGATCCTCGCAACTACAAGGCGGAAGTCGTGATCGACTTCAGGGTCAGGGACCTGCTCGCCAGCGAGAGATTCAGCGTCGGCATCAGACTCAAGAAGGAGACCTGCAAGCGGTGCGGGAGAAGGGCCGGGCACTACTACGAATCGATAATTCAGATCCGCGGGCCTAGGCCGAAATCCGGCCGGGACGTATTAGAAAGCGCAAGGGCGCTCGCCCTCTCCCGCATCAGCGAGATGGGCGCCAAGAACAGGAACATCTTCATATCGAAGTTCGAAGAGCAGCATGGCGGGTACGATATCTACCTCAGCTCCAGCTCGGCCGGGAAGAGCATCGCGAAGGAGCTGGCCAAGGAGTTCGGTGCCCTCACGAAGTCCTCGGCATCGGTCGCCGGGATGAAGGACGGAGCATCTCTCAAGCGGATGACCTACCTGGTGAGGCTTCCAGAATATGCGGTCGGCGACATACTGGTGATCGGGGGAGATCCGCACCTCCTCAGGTCCGTCTCAGAAAAGCAGCTCGTTCTGTTCGATCTCGTTCACTGGCATGATACTTCGATTTCTCCCGGCAGGCTGTCGGATTTCGAGCTATTGAGGGCGGATAAGCATGTGAAAGATGCGTTGGTGGTCTCCGAGAACGAGGCGGAGCTTCAGCTGATGGACCCCGAGACCATGGATACCGTCGATGTCATGAGGCCTGCCGGATATTCTCATCAGGGTAACACCGTCAGGGTCGTCAAGACGAATATCGGGCTTTTATTGCTGCCATAGAACCGGCTTTCGGCACAATATTGTAACTTTTTAAGAAAGAAAAGCATTAATCAGACGAATTCCTATCCGGCCGTTCGGAGATAATGATGATTACGGAAGATCTCGTAAGGGAGGTCGCCCTGGATCTGCTTCGGCGGACCGTCACCCGGCTGCCCGCCGATGTGGAGAAGGGGCTGAAGGACGCCTTCGAATCGGAGACCGAAGAGGTCCCCAAGATGCAGCTCAAGGCGATTTTGGAGAACATCAAGCTCGCGAAGGATAATGTGAAGCCGGTCTGCCAGGATACCGGCATTACGATCTTTTATGTGAGCATGCCCACGGGCGTGGAGATCGATGTCGAGAAGGCGATTACCGAGGGCGTCAGGCAGGCGACGAAGGAGGTCCCCCTGAGACCGAACGCGGTCCATCCCATGACCAGGAAGAACCCCGGCGACAATGTGGGCCTTCGGATGCCGTACTTCAACTACAAGTTCTGGGACAGGGATTATCTGGAGATCACGGTCATGGCCAAGGGCGCCGGCTCGGAAAACATGAGCAAGCTGGCGATGCTCACGCCGTCCCAGGGGATCAAGGGGATCAAGGAGTTCGTTCTCAACGAGGTCGTCAGGGCGAGCGGCAATCCGTGCCCTCCGACAATCGTGGGTCTGGGGATCGGTGGCTCCGCCGACATCTCCGGGAAGCTGGCCAAGGAGGCGCTGATGCGTCCGATCGACCAGCCGAACGAGGATCCGGAGATCGCGAAGCTGGAGAAGGAGCTCAAGGAGGCTCTGAACGAGCTGGGGATCGGTCCGATGGGCCTCGGTGGAAAGACCACGGTCCTCGGAGTTAACATCGAGTACGCCTACTGCCACACGGCGAGCCTTCCGGTATCGCTGAACTTTCAATGCTGGGCGGCGAGAAGGGGCACCGTACAGATCCATCCGGACGGGACGGTCAAACACATAACGCATGAGGGGTGAGATGACATGGCGATAAAGCTCAAGACACCGATAAGCGAAGAGGATATTCGAAAATTACACGCGGGGGATATCGTTTATCTGGACGGTACAGTCTACACGGGAAGGGACGAGGTCCACATCCACGCACTCGAGGCGATAGAGAAGGGCGGGAAACCGCCGGTCGACTTCGAGAGGATGGTGGTCTACCACTGCGGCCCGATCATGAAGAAGGTGGGGGAGGAATGGACCCTTGTGGCCGCCGGTCCTACGACCTCATCCAGGATGAACTCGCTGGAACCGAAATTCATCGAGAAGTTCAGGCCGGCGGGAATAATCGGCAAGGGCGGCATGTCGCAGCCCACGGTAGACGCCATGAAGAAGTTCGGGGCGGTCTATTTCGCCATCACAGGCGGCGCGGCGGTACTCGCGGCGCAGGGTGTGAAGAAGGTGCACGGGGTGCACTGGTTCGAGCTGGGCATGCCGGAGGCGATCTGGGTACTTGAGGCGGAGAACCTCGGGCCCCTAACTGTCGGGATCGATTCCCACGGGAACAGCCTCTTCGCCGATGTGAACAAGAGCGTTCAGGGCAGGCTGGGAAAGATCAGGGAGAAGCTCGGAATAGCCTGATCCCCGGTGAAAAACTCATTCCTCCTCTTCTTCCTCCCCCGCTTCTTCCTCGAAGACGGCGGGGCTTTTCTCCGGATACTGCAGCCCGCGCAGCCTCAGGTACACGGCCACGGAGAGTATGACGATTGAGAACAGGAACGCCAGCGCCATAAGCGAGTGGGCGAGGTCCATGCCGAATATGAATCCGCTCAGAGCCTCCTTCTCCAGGTCGAGGTATACGTCGAAGTGCGAGGGGGTGTCAGGGGTTATCTCAATGTCGGATACGATGTACGGGCTGTACCCCGGAGTCCTTACGACGAGAGTGTAATTGCCTACTGGCAATCCGGCGAATATATAGATCCCCTGCTCGTTGGTGACGGTCATGCGGCTTTCGGAGCTTCCGGTTATCGTCACATTGCAGTTGGGGATCACGGAGAAATCCTCGGAGGACTTCACGTAGCCGAGAAGCTGTCCCGGCCTGGCGTCAAGGACTATGTCCAGCCTGTATTCCTTACCCCTCTCGACACCCACATTTATGGTCCGGTTAATGTCGTATCCAGGCGCGGTGGTCACGATCGTATAGGTGCCCGCAGGTATGTCCTCAATCGAGTATGTGCCCTGATAGCCAGTTGTCGAATTGAGGCCGATACCCTCTAGCTCTACAGTCGCCCCGGAGACAAGGATCGCCCCCGATGTAACGGTGCCAAATATCTTTCCCGGCTTGCTCACGAGCGAGATGTTCGCATTCTCAGTCATCCGGCCATTCTCGACGAGCACCCCTTCGACGGATCCGGTGAAATACCCAGTCTTTTCAGCGGTGACCTCGTAACTTCCAGGCGGTATCTGAGGGGTGGTATATCTCCCGAATAGGTCCGTGGCGACCGTGATCTTCGCCGAGCCGACCGTCAAGCTCACATTGACTCTGGACAACGGCAGGGGCAGCGGGTCCAGCTCTTCGAGGACGAACCCAGAAATACTGCCGTAGTTGTAATCGAGTCGCAGAATGATCTCCCTGTCTTCGTAGGCGGTGATATCGATGGTCTGGCTCGTGTGCATGTAGCCGACGGCCGACCCCTCGAGGGAGTATTTGCCAGTAGGTATCCCCGTGATCGAGTAATATCCATTCCCGGCGCTCTGGGTCTCCAGGACGAAGAAGCCGAACAGCGCGGCACCCACGAGCCTCACCGTCGCACCGGATATCGGCATGCTGCTGGCATTCGCGGCATAGACGTAGCCGAAGACCGATCCGCCGCCGAGGATCAGCGGGTCCAGATAGGTGGTCCCCCCCTCGGCTATGTTCGCTTCGTTGAGCGTGTCCTCGATGTAGCCGAGTTTGCTGGCGTTTACTTGGTAAATCCCCTCCGGGAGGTCTGGTATCATGACGCTCCCATCGGCTCCCGTCGAGAATGTCGTGCTGTTCCCGTAAATGGCAACGGTAGCGTAAGGGATGAGCCTGCCCGCTTCGTCCGTTACATTCACGATGAGGGTGCCGGTTCCTCCTTGGAGCGTAATCGCATTTGATCCCTCGATATGAGTGACGGGCGCGTAGTACATGAGGAGCGTTACAGCCACTATTGATAGCGCCGCATATTTCCAGCTGGCCGGACCATCGCTCATGAACTTCGATCACTCCTTTGAAAGTGTAAGAGTTCCAAATATTTTAATAGTGCCAGACGATATGGCAATGAAATTCACGGTCGGTCTATATGATAAACAGGGCTATAAATAAGAGGAGCAAGCAGGAGATTTTGCAGGCGTTAGATCCGCTCCTCGCCGAATGGTTCGACGATCGATTCGCAGACCTCACGGAGCCACAGGCCCTCGCGATACCGATTATCGAGGACCGGAGGAACGTCCTGATCTCATCGCCGACGGGCTCTGGCAAGACCCTGACCGCGTTCCTATCCATACTTGATAGGCTGTATAAGCTGCAGAAGGAAGGGGGGCTGGAGGACAGGATCTACGCAATATACGTCTCACCTTTGAAAGCGCTGGCCAACGACATCAACAAGAACCTGCTGGCGCCGCTGAGGGAGCTAGGCGAGCTTGCCAGGTCGAAAGGCGTTCCCGAGCCCAGGATTCGGGTGGCCGTCAGGACCGGCGACACCAGCTCATCCGAAAGACAGCGCCAGGCGGTCAGGGCGCCTCACATTTTCATAACCACCCCGGAATCCCTCTCTCTCGTGCTGTCCACGCCCAAGTTCAGGATGAAGTTCAGCAGAGCGGAGTATGTGATAGTCGATGAGATACACGAGTTATGCGATTCCAAGCGGGGAGTGGCGCTATCCCTCAACCTCGAGCGTCTGCAGGCGGTCGTCCCATACGAGCTGGCAAGGATCGGGCTATCCGCTACCCAGGCACCGATCGAGGAGATCGGCAGGTTCCTGGTCGGTCACGACGGTACCGATTGGAGGGAGCTGACCATCGCCGAGGTCGGGAGGCAGAAGGACCTGGACCTCTCAGTCCTCTGCCCCGCAGACGACATGACCGCCCTTCCGTTCGAGATCGTCAACTCGAAGATGTACGACCTGCTGAGCAAGATGATCTCGGAGCACAGGACGACCCTGATTTTCACAAATACCAGGAGCGGCACCGAGCAGGTGGTCTTCAAGCTGAAGGAGCGGGGGATAACCGATATCGCGGCGCATCACGGGAGCATGAGCAAGGAGAGCAGGATCGCCGTGGAGGACGACCTGAAGGACGGCAAGCTGAAGGCCGTGGTCTCCTCGACCTCATTGGAGCTGGGGATAGACATCGGCCATATCGATCTGGTCTGCCAGATCGGCTCTCCGAAGACCGTCGCAAAGGGTCTTCAGCGAGTCGGGCGGTCGGGGCACGCCTACGGCAAGACCTCCAAGGGCAGGATGATCGTCTTCGACAACGACGATTTAATCGAATGCGCCGTCCTTTGCAGGGCAGCCCACAGCAGCCATGTGGACAGGGCGAGCATCCCACGTCTAAGCCTCGATGTGCTCTCCCAGACGCTCGTCGGGATGTCGCTCGAGAAGAAGTGGTCAGTCGGCGAAGCTTTCGATGTCGTCCGCAGGTCATATTGCTACCGGGATCTGACGGAAGGGCAGTTCGGATTGGTCATCAGGTACCTTGCGGCTAAGGACGACTTCAAAGGGGTCTACCCGAAGGTCTGGTACGACGAAAAGGAGGAGGTGTTCGGCATGAAACGGGGCTCCCGGCTGATCTATTACCTGAACCAGGGCACCATCCCCGAGGAGAGCTCGTACAAGGTTCTGTCGGAGAAGGGGGCTATCATCGGCGAACTGTCGGAGAAGTTCGTCGAGAGACTTTCGCGCGGTGACATATTCGTCCTCGGAGGCCGGTCGTATGAGTTCATTCGAACCAGGGGCATGAAGGTGTTCGTCAAGCCCGCGCTGGGCAGAAAGCCCACCGTTCCATCCTGGACCGGTGAGATGCTTCCGCGTAGCTTCGACCTGTCCGTGGAGGTGGCCCGTTTCAGGGAGGAGATGGACGAGAGGTTGGAACAGTTCTCCGAGGAGGAGAACATGTCATGGCTCATTGAGGAGTTCGGTATCGACAGAGGCTCGGCAAGGACTATCCTGAACTACTTCATCGAGCAGAAAGCGGTGCTCTCGGTCCCGACCAACAAGAGGCTCCTGATAGAGGGGTTCACGGATGAGGAGGGCAAGGCGAATATCATTTTCCACTTTCCGTTCGGCAGACGTGTCAACGATGCGCTCAGCCGCGGATACGCGTTCATGATATCAAACCGCTATGGGTTCAACACCACCGTCTCGATCACGGACGACGCATTCATGATCACTGCCCCCAGCCAGATACCGCTCGTCGAGCTGCCGAACCTGCTGCGCAGCGGGGATATCGAGTCTCTCTTGCGCTCGTCTCTGAGGGATACCGAACTGCTTTCCCAGCGTTTTCGACACTGCGCGACGCGCAGCTTCATGATACTGAAGAATTACCGCGGGCGGGAGCTGTCGCTATCCCGCCAACAGACAAGATCCCAGAGGCTCATGTCCGTCCTGAGGGATGTCGATGACTTCCCCGTCATATCCGAAACATATAGCGAGATACTCAACGAGGTCTTCGACATAGAGCATGCCCGAGAGGTACTCGCAAGCATCGAGGAGGGGAAGAGGACCGTCGAGGCGAACGGATACGCGGACGCCCTCTCGCCTTTCGCGCACAACGTGCTTCTGGCCGGAATAAGCGATGTCGTTCTCATGGAGGACAGGAGCTCGCTGTTGAGGCAACTGCACCGAAAGGTGCTGTCAAAGGTGCTCGGGGCGGAAGCCCTTTCGGAATACAAGTTCAGCGATGAAAAGGTCGAGGCGCACTTCCGGAGCAAGCGGATGGAGGTGAAGAACGAATCAGATATGCTGAGCCTACTGCGCAAGACCGGACCCATGCATCTTTTCAGGGACAAGGGGCTGAACCTATCATCGCTTCTCGGAATCCGGGTCGATGACGCCAGGAAGATGGCGGCGCGTTTGCTCGAGGAGGGAAAGATACGTTCGGTCTGGCTATCCGACTCCCACTGGGTCTGCGCCGAAGATCGCGATGAGATTTCGGTGGCGCTCGGCGCGAAGATCGACCAGACCGATCTGGGCGCCCGGATATTGAAGTTTATCGCCACGCCTAAGACGATGTCCGAGATCACGCAGAATTTCTCAATTTCCAGAGAGGAGGCGAAGGAGGAGCTGAACCTCCTCGAGAGATGCTTCTTGGCGGAGAAGACCGCGTTCTCGCGCAACTCGTTTTCCTGGCAGGCCACAGAACCCGCATACGGCGACAGGGATCGCGCCAGAGCTGCGATAATAAGCCGCCACCTCAGCATGTTCGCCCCGCTCACGACGGAGGAGATCGCGTTCCACTTTCGGCTGGAGGAGGACGAGGTCGGCCGTTGTCTTTCCGAACTGGAAGCCGACGGAAGGGCCGTATCCGGGCGTTTCGTGCTCGGTGACGACATACAATACATGCTAGCCAACGACTACATATCCCTCTCCAACGAGGGCAGGGAGGTCTTCGACGAAGAAACCGTAAGGAAGTATCAGCTTCGGAAGCAGTTCCAAGGCATCGACGGCACCGATGATTTCTTTGACATGTTCGGGGAGGCCGGCATGCTGTGCGACGTCCATCAGAGGGTGGCCATCTCCGATTTGGACGACTGGATCCGTCAGAGGCGTTCCGGACGGATATTATGCGGCCGTTTTCTCCGCGGCAAGGTGCGATACGTTCGCGCCGAGGACGCGCCCTATTACGTCGCCCTATTCAGGGAGTACGAGCCAAACGACTTCGACAACCAGGTCCTGCGAAAGATCGACGAGATAGGGGGCGCAACGATATTCGATCTCGAGAAGGAGCTCGGAGTGGGGAGGGAGCGTGTGAGGGAATCACTCGAACTCCTCGATCAGAACATCTACATAGTGAGGGACTATTCCGACGGAGAAGACTGGAGCGGCCTGAATATCTACAGCGTATTCGAGCCCGAGCGCGAGGAGAGCCGTCAGGCCGCCGCCGAATGGATAGTCCGGAAACACCTCTCGGGGCACGGGCCTGTCTCCCTGCATTCGATCAAGTCGTACACCTCGCTCGAGGTGGAGGAGATACTTGCAGCCCTCGAGGCGCTCAAAGCCCGCAAGATATTCGTCGGACTGACCGGTATAGAGCTGTTTTCCCTCGAAGAGGATGTCGAGAGTCTCCGGTCGTTCGTGGGCGGATTCGACAGGATGAGGGTGATGTCCCTCTACGACCCCTTCCTTGAGACGCGCAGGGCGGAGCTGATGAGCCGGTTCGGGGAGGGCTGGTATTTTCCGGTCGTCAGGGACGGCCTCATAGTCGGAATGACGGAGATATGGCCGCTGAGCAGCTGCATCGAGGTCAGGGAGCTGTCGCTGGACGACTCCTCCGATGAGCTGTTCGAGGAATTTCTTGTGGCCCTTGACGATTTCGCATCCCTCTTCACCCTGTTCGGGATCGATCTGATCCGGATACGAAATGTCTTCGGTACCGATGCGGAAGAGATCGATGACCGCATCACGGGAGTGCTTGAACGCGCCGGATACCGGAACATCAACGGACAGCTCGTCAAGGGAGAAGTCATCGACTCGATCTTCGACGAGGAGGCCATTCTCTCCCAGGTTCTAACACGCCAGCATCTGATGGAGGCGAAGCAGTACGCAAACCTCTCTACCACGCTACGATCCATGGGCGGGCTCCGGAACGAATTTGAGGGGCTCGTCCGGTCCAAGCGGCTCAAGGGGGATACGAGGCTGACGAAGATGAAGGGCGTTTTCAGGGGCATCGGCATACCCCCTCACATGATGTACATGACCATGCCGCAGGCGGCGGTCTACAGGGCGGCGAAGGATGCGGAGTTGGACGAGGACATGAGGACCATCCTCAATGTACTTTCTTCGAACAGGCCGTTAACCAAGGACAGGATACTCGAGTTGGCCCCCCTGGGCCCGATTGCTGCGACCGACGCGCTCAGAAGACTCTATCAGAAGACATGCGCCGTGATCGACTCTCACAAGAACTACCGGGCCGTAGGAGACGCCGATTTCTCTCCGCCGGAGGCGAGGAAGCAGGTGGTCAAGAAAGCCTTCGAAATGTTCGGGGTATTCTCCGCCGAGGGCCTTTCGCACTACCTTCGCCACAGCTTCGCGATGCGCGACCTCAGAAAGGCGCTTCGCGCCCTGGAGGAGGATGGATACCTGAAGAAGGGGTATATACGGAGGAACGACGAGACCCTGTATTGGGTGCTCGCCAGCGACCTATCGAAAATGAAAAACGCCAGATTCAGGGACTCGTTTATCCTGTCACCCCAGGATCGACTGGCCACCTATATCCGGGATGTCTTGAAGCTTCGGTTCGGCGAGACCGATCATTACATCATCCTCGACGGCATCGAATGCGTCGGAAAATTCAGGGGCAAGATGGAGCGCAACGAGCTCGAGGTGCGCGACTTCGAGGGGAACGAGCGCGCGGGAGAGATCTTAAAAACCTTCTCGCAGAGGATCGGCCGGTCGGTTCAGAGGGAGGGAGAAAAGCGTCTGAGCGAGTGGGAGATCGCGGATTTCTTCGAGCGGACGCACATGTTTGCGCGCGACAAATGACCGCGTACGGAGCCCTGGGGCGGGGACCTGGCTCACCCGCTGTCCGAGTTGCGGCTTCTCATTCCACGCGATTTCTGGACGGTCTTGGGAGTCATGTGAAGGGTCGTCTTGCTTTTCTCCAGCTTTTCCATGTTCCAGAAAAGCATGCTAGGCACTTCGGCCTTGGAATTGTGTTTCTTGAAAATATTGCCGCAGAAGTAGCAGACCTCCCAGAAGGTCGGGATTTCCCTGTGGCATGAGGGACAACTCTTCATGTAATGCGCTTTCTCCGTCATCTGAAATCCCTCAAAGCCCAGGTTTCATGTCTCGGCCACAATTGGCGGGAAATAATATAAATGTAATCAGAATGACGCCATTGCAATAATAATCGACATGCTCGAAATATCGCGAAAGACGAGTTACTATCTCTGGTTTTCACACGGCATATCTGAATCGTTAATTATTTATCGGCGGAACTTAGTAGATACCAAGACGCGCTGCGGAGGCAGATGAATTTGCCTGGCCCCACCTCTAAGAGACTTTGTCCGATTTGCGATTCGCAAATCGAGAAGGGAGACGAGAAATGTTCATTCTGCGGGACAGACCTGAGCATTTTCGAAGAGGAGATCGAAGAGGCCTTTGAGGAGGAGGAGAAGCTCGTCTCGGAAACCTTCTCGAAGCTGGAAGAGGCGCCGTCGGAACTGGCCGCCGAAGAAAAGGAGCTTATCGCCGATGAGGATTCGATCGAGGAAGGGGCGGAGCTTGAAGATCTCGCGCTCTCTGAGGCCGAGGAATCCGTAAAGGAGGATTCGGGAGAGGCGTCTTTCGAGTGCCCCGCCTGCGGAGGAGCCGTATCAGACAAGGACGATGTCTGCCCACACTGTGGGGCGATTTTCACCGAGGACGGAGGGGAGCAGTTCGAATGTCCCGCCTGCGGCACGACCGTGAACGCGGATGCCGCCAGATGTCCAGGCTGCGGCGCGTTTTTCGTAGAAGAAGAAGCGGCAGCCGATGTGACGGAAGAGGAGCCGGAGATCAACATCGGTCCTACCATTGTTCACGAAAGGCCAGACTTTGCAGCGGCAAGGACCGCCTCCCCTTCGGCAGAGGATACGACCCTCGAGGACGCTATTGCCAGTGCTAAGGAGTCCAAAAAGAAGCCCGCCAGGAAGCCCAGGGACGCCGAGGAGAAACCTCCGGCAAAAAAGAAAGGGCTAATGAAGGGACTGAACTTCTTCAAGGGACTGATACCCGGCTCGGGAGAAGAGGCGAAGGCGGATGACGCGGCAGCACCGACCGTTGAGAGTAAGAAAGCCCCGTCCATAGCCTCCAGAAAAGGCGAAAGGAAGCCCGGCAGATCTTCCGAGGTGCAAAGGCCGGCTGCGGAGGTCAAGAGGGCGATACCAAAGGACCCGCGCGAGCAGGGCAAGGAGCTCGCGAGGCTGGTCGCCGAGGTCAGAGCCCTGCTGAGCATAGCCAGAGAGCGCGAGATCAAGATCGATGAGAGCGAGAAGCTGATCGACGAGGCGATCATGTCCGGAAGGGAGCGACAGTTCATCCAAGCCCTCGAGCTGGTCACGCAGAGCGAGAGAAAGCTGCACGAGCAGTTCTACAATTATACCACGTCTGTACTTGCATCCCTGAAGGAGGAATCCGATGTAGCCGTACGACTCGGCGGTAACCCCTCCCGAGCTGAGGCCTTCATCAAAGAGGCACACAGGGCGGCCGAAGGTAGCGATTTTCAGGCGGCCATGGTGTTCGTCGATAAGGCGAAGAGCGAACTGAAACCGGTGACAGGGAGATACAATGACACCCTTAAGGTGATCAGGCGGTTCGAGAAGCTGGCAAGGGATGCGCGAATCATCGGGATCAACAAAGAGCCGTCCATGAAAAAGGCCAGCGAGGCGAGGGCCGCCTTCGAGTCGCTGGAATTCGACAAGGCGGACGCGATCATCAAGGACGCCACCGGCGACCTCACATCGCAGATACCAGACCGGATCAACCATGAGATAGAAAACGCGAAACAGATGCTCCTGGAGGTCAAGGTCAAGACAGGAAAGAGCATCTCGCCACAGACGACCATTCTGAAATCGGTGATCTGGGCCGTCAAAGAGGAAAAATTCCTGGACGCGCTCTCCGAGATGAAGCATTTCAAGAGGGAGATGAAGGAGCTCCTCAGCTGAACTTGATTATCTCCATCTCGCGCTCGAGGATCGAAAGCTCCTGAGATTTTAACGTTCCGGGACTTATCGAGATCATGAGCGTTGAGCTGCTCTCCGAGAATTCGTCAATAAGCCGTCTAATGAACCTCAGCACCCCCTCGAAGCTCGTATTGCTGATCAGATACTGAAGTCCGTCCAAGAGGACGATCCCCTTTTCCGTCTTCAGGTTGAACTCCTCGATCAGATGCATTATCATCTCCAGACTCGGGGATACGGTTTTTTCCGTCTGGCTGTCCTTGTCCGTCAGCCAGAGTATCTCCGCTAAAGAGCCGAACTTCTCTCGGACCTGGTGCGGGTTCATCCTCGTGACCTCGAGCCCCTTGTAACCCTCCTCTATCTTCTTCATCAGCAGCCGGTTGCTCTGTATCGGCCGCTCCTCCTCGATCAGGTAGCTGTGCCCGGGCATGATATCGATATCGAACTGGAGCGCCTCAGGGCTTGCCGTCGAGGTTATCGTCGGGCTCAGTACCTCTTTGGCCAGCTGCAGGTCGATTTCGAGCTTCATTACCGCCGAGAAGGCTATCAGCCGGTTGAGCGCAGCCTCCAGCTCCCTCACATTGGTCTTAACATGTTCCGATATGTATTCGAGCACCTGCTCGTTCAGCTCTTTGCCTTTGCCCTTCTCGGTTATCTTCATCTTCAGGATCTGCATGCGCGTATCCTTGTCCGGCAGCTGAATATCCGCGATCAGCCCCCCCTGTATCTTGGCCGCCAGGCGCTCATTGAGGCGCGGGATCTCGGCGGGAAGCCGGTCGCTCGCGACCACTATTTGGCCGCCGTTTCTCAGCGTCTCCTCGACCAGGTACAGCATCTCCTCCTGTGCGAGCTCCTTGCCGGCGACGAACTGGAAGTCGTCTATGAGCAGGATCTTCCTGTTCCTGTAACTGCTCCTGAATTTTGTCATCCGTTCGGTCTTCATGGCATGGTCGAGCTCTTCCGCGAACTTCTCGCACCTCAATAAAGAGACGCTGATGCCGCTTGACGAGCCCACGATGTACTTCGCAATCGCGTTGAGCAGATGCGTTTTGCCGAGCCCGGTCTTCCCGTATATGTAGAGCGGATTGTACGCCTTATCCGGGGCATGCGCGACCGCCACAGCCGCCGCGTACGCGAACTTGCAGTTGTTGCCCACCACGAAGTTCTCGAAGACCATCGAATCGGGGAAGGTCTGTACCTCCTCCTCGCCGCCTTCGGCACATTTCGAGCAGACTCCGCTGCCGTCCAGTATCCCCCCGCATTTCGGACAGACGGATGCTTCCGCTGACGGTATGCTTCCGCTCTGGTATTGAAGTATGAGATCGTAGAGGTCGCCGACCTTTTCCTGCTGCTTCTTCCTCTTCAGATCCTCCTCGATCTTCTTTTCGGCCACCTTGGTCTTCTCGATCCTCTGCTTTGTGAGGTCCTTGAGTATCTCGAACTCCTCCTTGATCTCCTCGAGCTGCCTGGGGCTATTCAGACCTTTCTTGACCCTGGCGATCTCCTCGTCCAAACCGACGTTGGGCAGATTGTCCAGCATCTTCTCGAGCTTCTTCAGCTCCTCCACCTTCTCCTGGTAGGCCGCGAGCTCCCGTTTGGCGGCGGACCTGTTGACACCGTATATCTCCTCCAGCTCCTCGACCTGGTATCCCTGTCGCCGGATCTTCTGGATCTCCTGCCAAATCGGGTCTTCCTCCTTCTCGTCCTCCGGGGTTCCCTCCATCTCCTTATCTCTCTTGGAGACCGTTACCCGCAGCTTCTTCGGCTTCTGGGGCTTGGATATCTGTGCTTCGAATTCCTCGGTCACGGTCAGCTTCGCATCCGGGAACCGCCTGTCGAACTCCTCCTTCGGCACCCTGCTGTGCAGCTCGATCAGCGAGAGCTTGTCCTGAGAGTCCTCCCAGATGAAACGCAGGGACTTGTCCCCCGCATAGATCCTCTTGATCTCCCTCGGCTCGGACTTCTCGAACTGGTAGATGGACATCGCCGGGGTTCCCTGCTCAATTACCAGGTATCCCGTGGAGTTCATCGTGTCCTTTTTCAAAATCACTTTAATGTATCCACTGAACGAGTACTGTTTCAGGTCGTTCAGGATGTTCCTGAGGATCTCGGTTCCGCCTCTAGCTGTCCTAACGACAATTCCTTCTGGTATGCGCAGCTCCGAAGCCAAGATGGGGGCCTCCGTCGACTATCTCACTTTACTCATAAATCCTTTTCCCGGTGGATTTCCGTATTAAGAATATCGAATGTGAAATGAAGCTTTGAACCTGGAAAAGTATAACTATCAAATGCAGCTTCAAAGGAAAACGAGGCCACTGTAGCTCAGCGGTCGTGAGTCGTCGACCTCACCGCTCAAGAGCGGCGGTTTCGTAAACCGCAGGTCGGGGGTTCGAGCCCCTCCAGTGGCTCCAATTCATTTTTTTCGCAGTTCACCCCAAGGAGACGAGATGAGAATATTGAATGCCAATGTATGACGAAATCGAATGTCTGAGCAACAGTCACCGTAGTTCGTCGCTACCGGTTGGAATAGCCTATACTCGCGCGGAGGACCTTGCTGCCAGAGGTTTCGAAGGTGGCGATCTCCCTCTTTCTGAGCATCTTCTTCTTCTTGACGATCATCTCGATCATCTTCTCGTCGATGAACCCGGATTTTACGTCAACGATCCCCTTATCCTCGAGAACGTGGACCCAGAAGCTGAAAGCCCTCACGCTGAGCTGCTTCGCCTCCGATATCCTGCCGCTCGCAATGAGCTTCAGCACATCCATGTCGAGGGTGCCTCCGAACTCCCGCTCTCCTGTGGCTATCAGGACCATGTTGAGGATCTTCTTCCGACCCTTTCTCATGCTCTTGATGCCGGTATAGTTGTAGATAGAACCGTCGTTGATTTTCTGGCGGATTTCCCAGATTGGCATATTGTCCAGGGCTCTGACTCGCTCTATGAGCACACAATAGTCAGTCGCCTTGCGCAACTTCAGATATGCTGGGTTCACTCTCATGGTAGACCCCCCGACCAAGTCTCAAACCGCGTGAACGTAGTACTTTAAGCTTCTCTTCGATTAAAAGTTTACTGTTATTACTGTTATTCGACACTTGCTCTGGACCTAATATCCTTGCGTTATACAGGAGATGTTATGCTTATTAGGCCGATCTCGACATTTTTCGACGCCGAAACCCACCCATAATACGAATGTTATGCCCCAAACCTTAATACGGTGACGAAATCAATCTTTTTCGTCCTTTTTCCGTCTTTCCTTGGACGCCTCCGTTGCTATCCTCATCGCACAGTACTCCCCGCACATGGTGCAGACAGTCGAATCCGTAGTCTCGAATCTCGCGCGAATCTCCCTGGCCCGCTCCCCGTCTATGCATCGAGATAGCATCTGAGGCCAATCGAGTGCCTTTCTAGCACGTGAGATGGAGTCGTCCCAGTCTCTGTCCATCCCCCTGGTCAGATCCGCGGCATGAGCCGCCAGTTTGCTCGCGATCACCCCTTCCCTGACATCTTCAACAGTGGGTAGGGACAGGTGCTCCGCGGGCGTAACATAGCATAGAAAGTCGGCGCCGTAATAAGCGGCTATCGCCCCGCCGATCGCTCCGGTTATATGGTCGTAGCCAGGAGCCACATCCGTCACGAGAGGCCCTAGCACATAGAACGGCGCACCGTCGCAGACCGCTTTTTCCATCCTGACATTCGCCTCTATCTGGTCCATCGGCACGTGCCCCGGCCCCTCGACGATCGTCTGGACCCCGGCCGCTCTTGCCTTTCTTACCAGACCTCCGAGTGCGATCAGCTCCGCGATCTGCGGCGGATCCGTGGCATCGGATATCGAGCCCGGCCTCAGCCCGTCACCCAGGCTGAGCGTGACCTCATATTTTGCCGCCAATTCGAGCAGGTAGTCGAAGTTGCGGAAAAGGGGGTTTTCGAGTCCGGTATGGCGCATCCACCTCAGCAGTATCGACCCTCCTCTGGACACCACGTCAGTTATGCGCGGTGTATGCCGGAGCGTCTCGGTGGTTTCCAGGGTAACCCCGCAGTGGACCGTCATGAAGTCCACTCCCTGCTTGGCCTGCTTCTCTATGACATTGAACAGGTCGTCCTCGGTCATCCCGAGTATCCCGCCCCTGCTGCCCATACGGCATGCCACTTCGTATATCGGCACGGTCCCGAGCGGGAGCGGGATCTCCCGGATCAGCCGATTGCGGATTTCATCGAGGTCGCCTCCAGTGCTGAGATCCATGATCGTATCCGCACCGTACCTCATCGCCACATTGGCCTTATCCAGCTCAGCCCCGTGGTCGACGAAGTCGGGGGATGTCCCGATGTTCGCGTTGATCTTGACTCTGACCCCCTCGCCGATTGCGCAGATGTCCGCGTTCGAGTGGGCGGGGTTCCTGGGTATGACCAATCTGCCGGCCGCTGCGCTCCTCCTGAGGCGTTCCGGGTCCGTACCCTCCTCCTTAGCGGCATGGGAGATCTCCTCAGGGATGCCTCCTTTCACCTCCCTCAAAAACGTCATTTCAATTCCTGTTCAGGAATACCTATTCAAGTTCTCATTATATATGTTTCTGTTTGGTGACGATGCTGGGGTGTCACTGCACTTATGAGAAAAGATAAAATGCCGACGGTGAAGCTCTCCTGTGACCGGGGGCGGACGGCATATCATTCAATCGCAGAAATAAATATTTGCCAGCCGATCGACAAAAGCATTATTAACGCACAAAACATAAGGGTAATCGGTCATACAATTTCAAACATCTGGACAGGATGGGATGCACGGTAGATTTGTGCCTTCATTTGTAGACTCAAGATAGAAAGGCGAATCGGATGAAAGATACAACCAATTACGATGCGGAAAAGATACAGGTACTCGAGGGACTGGAAGCTGTCAGGAAGCGCCCCGGGATGTACATCGGGAGCACCGACCTCTACGGCCTTCATCACCTGGTATATGAGATAGTGGACAACTCCATTGACGAGGCAATGGTAGGCTACTGCGGCGAGATCAAAGTCACCATTGAGGAAGATTCCACCGTGACCGTCGAGGACGACGGCCGCGGGATACCGGTCGGCCTGCACAAGAAGTACGGCAAATCCGCCCTGGAGCTGGTCATGACGAAGCTTCACTCCGGCGGTAAGTTCGACTCGAAGGTCTACAAGGTCTCGGGTGGACTGCACGGGGTCGGTCTGAGCGTGGTGAACGCCTTATCCGAGTTCGTCGAGGTCAGCGTCAGCAAGGATGGCAATATACACTATCAGAAATACGAGCGCGGACTGCCCGTCACGGAACTGAAAGTAATAGGCGACACGGCCGAGCACGGAACGACGATCCGGTTCAAGCCAGACAGCACGATTTTCGACGAGATCAACTTCGACTTCTCGATCATCGCCACCAGGATGCGCGAGCTTGCGTTTCTCAACAAGGGGCTCAGGATCAATATCGAGGATCTCAGGAGCGGTGAGGAGCAGTCCTACCGTTACGAGGGCGGGATCATTGAGTTCGTCCAGTACCTCAACAGGAACCGAAAGCCGCTTCACGAGCAGCCGATCTACATATGCGGCGAGAAGGACGGCATCTCGGCGGAGATCTCACTCCAGTGGACCGACGGATACTCTGAGAGCATACACACCTTCGCCAACAACATCAACACGATCGAGGGCGGCACCCACCTCATCGGATTCAGGAGCTCCCTGACCCGCACACTGAACGACTACGCCAAGAAGAACAAGATGATGAAGGACAACTCGGCGAGTCTTTCTGGAGAGGATGTCCGCGAGGGGCTGACGGCGATCATCAGCGTCAAGCTTCCCGACCCGCAGTTCGAGGGTCAGACGAAGACCAAGCTCGGCAACCGGATCGTCAGGACCGTGGTCGAGACCCTCCTGAACGAGAAATTCTCCGAGTTCCTCGAGGAGAACCCGAAGATCGCACAGATATGTC
This sequence comes from Methanobacteriota archaeon, assembly GCA_011046235.1. Taxonomy (GTDB): domain Archaea; phylum Thermoplasmatota; class Thermoplasmata; order UBA10834; family DTMW01; genus DSAX01. The sequence continues at coordinate 21,904 of DSAX01000087.1, forward strand.
TTGGGAAAGCCGTGCTAGCGCTTCAGGCGCGCGAGGCTGCGAGGAAGGCAAGAGAGCTCACGAGAAGGAAGGGCCTTCTTGACGGCAGCAGCCTGCCGGGCAAGTTAGCCGACTGCAGCGAGAAGGATCCGTCCAAGTGCGAGGTATTCCTCGTAGAGGGCGACTCCGCAGGAGGCAGCGCAAAGCAGGCGAGGGACAGGACATTCCAGGCGATTCTTCCACTCAGGGGGAAGATATTGAACGTTGAAAAAGCGCGCCTCGACAAGATGTTAAAGAACGCGGAGATACGCACACTCATAACGGCGTTTGGCACGGGGATTGGCGAAGAGTTCGATATTTCGAAGGCCCGGTATCACAGGGTTATAATATTATGCGACGCCGATGTCGACGGCAGTCATATCAGGACGCTTCTTCTGACCTTCCTTTACAGGCATATGAGGCCGATGATAGAGGCCGGTTACGTGTATATAGGCCAGCCACCGCTTTACAAGGTGAAGAAGGGGAAGAAGGAGGATTATGCATATTCCGACAGGGAGAAGGACGAGAAGGTCAAGGAGATAGGCTCAGGAGCCGACATCCAGAGATACAAGGGCCTGGGCGAGATGAATCCTGACCAGCTGCGCGAGACCACGATGGACCCGAACACGAGGATCCTCAGAAAGATAACCATCGAGGACGCGATCTGGGCCGACGAGCTGTTCAGCATCCTCATGGGCAACGCGGTGGAGCCCAGAAGGGAGTTCATCCAGGAGCATGCGAAAGAGGTAGAGGTACTCGATGTGTAGGTGATTTCGCTTGGCAGAGTCAGGAGGGGGGCAGAAAATCGGCAGAGAGGTCATCCCGAGGCCGATCGAACACGAGATGAAGAAGTCCTATATCGATTACGCCATGAGCGTCATCGTGGGCAGAGCCCTGCCCGATGTCAGGGACGGCCTGAAGCCCGTGCACCGCAGGATCCTCTATGCGATGAACGAGATGGGCCTCACACACAACAAGGCGTACAAGAAGTGCGCACGCGTCGTCGGGGACGTGCTCGGCAAATATCACCCGCACGGGGACATCGCGATCTACGACACATTGGTGAGGATGGCCCAGGATTTCTCGATGCGATATCCGCTGGTGGACGGGCAGGGCAACTTCGGGAGCGTCGACGGTGACTCGGCAGCGGCGATGAGGTACACCGAGTGCAGGCTTGACAGGATCGCCGACGAGCTGCTCGCCGATATCGACAGGGACACCGTGGACTTCACGGACAACTTCGACGGGTCGATGAGGGAGCCCGTTCTGCTGCCCGCGAGGCTTCCGAAC
>DSAX01000129.1 GCA_011046235.1 Methanobacteriota archaeon
AGATTGTCCTCGCCGGGAAGCTCGAATGATATCGTCAGTTCCGCGTTGGCTCTCTCGGCATGTGACCGTAGCTCTTCCAGGCGAAGCACCTCCACATCCGCAAAATTCGCGAGCAGACGCGACAGCCCGGAGACGTGTCCGTCCCCCACGACCGCGAGCACCGATCGGGAGTCTGAGGCAACCGCCCGGAGCTTCTCTGCCATGAATGCGTTCCTGTCATCTATCAGGATCTTGACTATCGAGGGATATCTCTTGCTCAGCTCGCCAAGGTACATCTCCTCGTTTTTATGATACTCCTTCAGCTCCCTCTCGATCGTCGACTTTCTGGCGAACAGGGACAGGAATCCACCGAACAGCATGGACAACTTTTCGCGCAGGGTCATCGTCCTCCTCATCCGGTTGAACACGGTCACTGCGTCCATATCGATGAGCGCCAGACGTGATCCGATATCGCCAGCCGCCTCGGCCGCGGCCATCATTTCGCTCCCGACCTCCCCGCCGTACTGATCGGCCAGGTTCTGCTGGAACCGCCCAAGCATCCGGTATATGAGCGGGGCGTTTCCCCTGACTCCCCGTCGTTTCGACAGCAGGGCGTTGAGCCTGGCCGGGTCGAGCTCCAGTGCGACCACCTCCGGTCTTGCACGGTAGATGATGTCCCTGATCGACGACTTGAGATCGAATACATGGCCGACTCCGAGCAGCTGGACATTCGGTCTCGTGGAAGCACCGTTTTGTTGTAATGACTCAGTATCTCCTTCTGCATCCATACAAGCCACTGCTCCATTCAGTACCCGTGCTCGCCTATCAAAGGGACGAATATGCATCCGCCCCTGCTCTCACGTGTGACTCTTCCCCCTTTCTTGGTTATCTTGATCAGGTCCTGGAAGGTCCTTCCTCCGACAGGCACCAGAATGACGCCTTCGTCCCCGAGCTGCTCCATGAGCGGTCTGGGCACATCCGGTGCCCCGCACGCGACGAAGATCCTATCGAAGGGGGCGTTCTCCTGACTCCCCTTGGAGCCGTCCCCGAGAAATACGCTGACGCTGTCGGAGTAGCCCGCCCGCTCCAGGTTTTTCCGTGCGAATTCAACCAGATCGGGTATTCTCTCAATGGTGAAAACCGTGCCGTCCGGCCTCACGATCTCAGCCGTGACGGCGGCGTGATATCCCGAGCCGGCCCCGATCTCGAGCACCTTCATTCCGGTCTTCAGGTCGAGCTCCTCGAGCATGATCGAGACCATGTGCGGTGCGGAGATGGTCTGTCCCATCCCGATCGGGAGAGGCGAATCCGCGTACGCCTCCTGCGCGAGATGGTCCGGGACGAACTTCTCCCTGGGTACCTTGCGCATGGCCTTCTCCACACTTGGAGAGCGGACATATCCCCTGGCGACGAGGTGATCGACCAGACGGTTTCTCCTTTCCTCAAATTTATCAGTCGCACTCATCTGCATCCCGTTTTCCGGTCGTAACCGTTACTTCGACCTGATACCTTTCGAGTAGATCCTGACGATGCTCCCGGCTTTCGCCGAACCATGCTTCAAAGTCCGGCCCTGCGTCCTGATGGAGGTGATCACGAATTCCCGCCGGTCGATCTCCACGACCTCGCCGACCGCGAACTCCTCCTCGGGCACCGCCAGGATTTCCTTCGCGAGAACCTTTCCCCTGAGATCGACGGACACCTTGAGCCTGACCTTGTCGAATTTCTTGGCCCAGATCGTGTCCACGTCCTTGGCCTTGGATTCCCGCACCCTGGCGTCTCCGGATTCGATCGAGGTGACCTTCAGTCGCTCGTTCTCCAGAAATATCTCGTCGTCGACCGAGACGATCTCGTGAGGCTGCAGTGCAATAGATGCCCTCTTGGACTCATCCATCCAGCTGATTATTGTAGGCACCTCGATCGGCTTGTCCTCGGATAGCTCTACGCTGTGCACGTGCCCGCATTCACAGCATCGTACCGAGGACCGCAGAACCACTTTCTTTTTTCCCTCGACTCTTCCCCCCAAAACATCATGGGCGGTCTCGGCCCCGCATATCGGACACTCGGCGACAATTTCCTTTGGCGGCTTCATTTTATCCTCACAGGACATTAGAAACTTGATCGTCTTCTGTATAACCGAACTGTTCTTTAAAATAATGATTGCATTGCAGTCGCCTAAAGCGTGGTCTCGAACGGGGCACCGTGGCCCGGGATTATGTGCGAGGCGGTGTCGATGATGCGCTTCATGCTCTCAAGTGCGAGCCGTTCATCGATGTTGATCCGGGGCGGGGACATCGTCTCGTAGTTTTCGATGGTCGGGATCGCGTCGCCCACAATCGCGTATACTGAACTTCCAGTTCTTGCAATGACAGAAATCGACCCTGCAGTATGTCCTGGAGTGTGCATGATGCTCACCCCAGACGCGACCTCCGTTCCCTCATCCGCGCGCCTGAAATGAATGGGCGGATTTTCGCCCTGGTGCGCGTAAAAAACCGCTTCTGAAAAGATGAGGTTGCAGCCGCAGTGATCCAGGTGTAGGTGCGTGTTGACGACGACATCGATGTCCTCCGGGGTTAATCCCCGAGCAGAGAGCGAGTCCACGATGACCCCCCTGTCGCCCTGGTGACCTGTATCGACTATGATACGTTTCTCCCCGGTGTCTATAAGAGTAACTGAAGAGCGCGCGTCTAAAATTCGCTCATCGTCGCGAAGAATCGAGCCGATCTTGATCGGTATGACCCTCATTTCCATCCCCGTCAGATGTTGAACTTATGTCCGTTCCTGCATTTTATCCTGCCGCGGTAATTGCGCACTTTCTGTCCGCAGATTGGGCATTTTGCCGTTTCCGCAAGCTGGTCTATCCACGCGTTCCTGACATCTCTAATGCTCTCCGGCTTAATCTGTGCGGCGATTTCTCGTTCCTTAGGTGTTTTTGCAAAGACCATGACATCGATTTTTTCTCCTCGATCCACCCGTTCTTCAATACTGATCCTCATCAGCAATGGAGCGATCAGGATTCCAGTTGCCAGGCCACCGATGTGCGCCTCCCACGCGATGTTTGTCTGAGATAACGCGATGAACATCTGCATCGCGAGGAAAATGAGCACCATGACCCATGCGGGTATGTTCCTGAACGACAGGAACAGTAGCATGAACGGCTGGTTCGGGTAAAGTATGGCGATAGCGCCGAGTATTCCAGAAATCGCCCCCGAAGCTCCGATTACCCCGACATTATCTCCGAGGTTCACCAGGGCGTAGACCAAGCCGCCACCGATGCCTGAAATGATATAGATTGCCAGAAATTTAGGAGAGCCGATCCGTTCCTCGAGAAGATTGCCGATTAGCACGAGGATGAATACGTTGAATACGATATGGCCGAACCCGCCGTGCAAGAACATCGATGTGAAGATCGTATATGACGATCCGATATCTCGCAGATCCAGCGGAGAAAATGCCAATTCGTTGATCAGACGCGAATCGATCATCTCAAAGAGGAAAATCACGAACAAACCGATTGAGATCGAGAGTGACGCGCTCGATATCCTCACAAGCGGATAGATCAAGGAGGAGATTATTACCCCCACAGCCAAGATCGGCCAGACATCAACCATCTTCAAACTCACCTGGCATTGGTGGTCTGACAATGCAGATAATGATATAAAATAGCTAATTACCTGTCCGTATACGCTAATGAATCGCGACGAGGGGATAACGATCGAGTGCGGAAACGAAATTTACGCGCCCGCAGAGGACTCCCTCCTCCTGCTGGATTCGGTAGAGGCAGCTCCTGGCGAAAGGATTCTCGAGATCGGGTGTGGATCGGGGATCATCGCACTTCACTGCGCCAAATCGGGTGCGGAGGTCGTGGCGGTGGACATCGATTCGGATGCCGTCGAATGTGCCCGTTTGAACGCCCTGCGCAACAACATCGTCCTGGAGATTTTTCAGAGCGACCTCCTGTCTGAGGTCGAGGGCGATTTCGACATGATCCTGTTCAACCCGCCCTACCTTCCTTCGGACGAGATCAGCGACCCGAAGTGGTCGGGAGGTAGGAGCGGGATCGAGACGACCATGGAGTTTCTAATGCAGGCGAGAGAGCACCTGAAGGATGATGGCCGGATATTGATCGTCTGTTCATCGTTATCCGATATGGACAGTCTAATGAAATATTCTGCATCGCTGGGCTACGAGTGCGACAAAATCAGCAGTAAGAGATTCTTCTTCGAGGAGATCTTTGTGTTGTGGATCATAATAACGCCGTGATGAGATTCTATTCGAAAACGGATTTGATTTTCGCGGTCAGTATCGAGTTTATCTTCTTTCCGTCCGCCTTTCCCCGGAGCTCGCTCATGATCAGTCCCATGAGAGGTGCGATGCTCCGCTCCCTCCTCTCAAGAATAAGATCTCTCTTTTCTCTTACGATCGATTCTACCACTCTCTCGATCTCAGAATCGGATACGGATGAGATATCGAGGGAGTTCAAAGCCTGCTCAAGTGTTTCCCCTTGCTCGATCATTCTGCCGAGCAGCATAGGGACTGCTTCCATCGCGAAATCACCAGACGTCTGACGGCGCAAAACGGCCTTGATCATCTCAGAATTGAGTCGGCTCGTGTCCAGTCCGTCCTTTTCCAGCTCCGCAATCGTGTTTATAAGCGTCCTCGCGGCCGTCTTGGGGGGAATCTCCGCCTCGACCAGCTCGTCGAAGTCCCTGTCGAACCCGCTCTTGACAAGCGCGTCAGCCTGCTCACCGCTCAGCCCGCGCTCCTCAATAAACCTGCGAGCAGTCTCTTCGGGATATTCAGGCAGCTGGTTCCCGATCTCCTCCATGAGATCCTGGGTGACCGTGAACGGCGGGATATCTGTTTCCGGATACATTCTCTCCCTGCCTGGTAGTGGCCTGCTGTACGTGGTGATGCCGTCCGGCATCGGATCCCTGGTTTCCTCGGGGACCCCTTTGATTGCCTGACGAGCCCTGGCAATCACCCGTTCAATCGCGGCCTCCGTATTTTCATTCGAGCCAGCGACCAGAACGATGCAGTCCATCTTACCGGCGCCCAGCTCTTTCCTTACTCGATCTACCTCTACCTCCGTTATCCCGTATGCCGGAAGCTCATCCGAGTGGAAGATGCCTCCGACACCCGAGACTCTGGCGTGCGCGGCAAGCTCTGGGCCAAGTCTCCTTGTCCCGTCGGAATCGGGTCCGAGGAGACCTGCAAATCCCGGCAGCCTGATGCCCAGGATCCTCCCACCGTCTCCGAGGCTCTTCATGAGCACCTTGCTTTTTGTCTTTGCCAGTTCTTTGGATAAATCGATCTTCTTCGGCTTCAGCTCGGAGATTCCGCGCTTAGAAAGCTCCCTGCTCACCTCGATAAGTGCGCTTTGCCTTCGCACCTCGTTATCGATATACAGCGGCAGAAGGTAGAGCTCCTGGACTCCCTTGATTTCCACACGCGCTCCGCCGGATATGGATACATTCAGGTCTTCCCTGATCGACCCGATACCTCTCCTGACCCGACGGGTCGCCCTCAGGAGAGAACCCAGCCTCTCGGCAATTCGCTTTGCCTCTTCCGGAGTCTCGATCTCCGGACCGGTGGCGATCTCTATCAGCGGAATACCCAGCCGGTCGATTCGGAATACCACCTCGCGGCCCTCTTCCTTGATCCTCCTCGCGGCATCCTCTTCCAGACAAATGGTGGAAATCGAGATTTTCTTGCCATCGGCCGCTAGAGATCCGTCCGTTGCGATCAGACCCGTTCTCTGAAATCCACCAGTATTCGAGCCGTCGATTACGATCTTGCGCATGAACTGGATCTCGTCGACCGGATGTGCTCCCAGCATCTTCGAGATCATCAGGGTCGTGCGCACCGCCTCACCGCTCACGGGATGCGGCGGCTCCTCGTCCGCCTCCACGAGACAGTCGAAAGGTGTTGATTCATATATGAACCGCAGATTCTTCTGGGCCTCCTCGAGCGCCGCCCTGTCGATCTCCCCCATCTCGCTTTGAGATGGGCGTAGCAATCTCATGAACCGTCTCACGACCTGCTCCGATAAATCGCAGGGGCAGGAGCAGAATAGCTTGCCGGTCGAAAGCTGCTGGTGTATCTCCAGGCCGACCTTCAGCCCCAGGGAACGGTAATCCGGAGAACCCATCACAGGATCCTCCTTTCAGTCATCTCGCCCCTCATGTTGTTTCGCATCATCTTCCTGACCTCATCAGGATCCCGGGTTCGCGCGAGGACCCATGAGAGCTTGACATAGGCTGTCTCGGAGAGCATATCGTCCAGCGGAATTGCACCAGCGGACTGCATGTCCCTCCCGGTACTGTAAACGTTAAGGTTCGCGGAACCCCAGATGCACTGCGTCGTCACGCAGACCGCCGTCCCGCTCCTGGTCAGGGAGGATATCTCGGCAATTATCCCCTGCGACACATGCCCGAGCCCCGTCCCCGCGATCACGACGCCTTTTGCACCCTCGACCGATCGCCGAAACCGCTCTGCTGAGAGGCCGGGGTAGAAGTTCAATAAAGCGACTTCCTCTTCGAACCGAGCGTCCACCTCGACCTTCCCCTTTGCTCGGACGATGTGTTCCTCTCTAAGCGTGATTCCCCCGGCATCGATATGCCCCAATGGGGGCTCGTTGACGCTCTGGAAGGCGTCCCTCCTGGATGAGTGGTTCTTTCTCGCCCTGGTAGCCCTGTGAATCGAAAGTGCGTCATCGTCAGTTGTTGCATGCATGAGAACGACGATCTCTCCGAGGTCGGCTCCGGTGCATAGCCGTGCAGCCGAGAGCAGGTTGGAGGTCGCATCGGAAGATGGCCGGTCAGATGAGCGTTGAGAGCCGACCAAAACGACCGGGGCAGTTATATTCGAAAGTGAGAAGGAAAGAGCGGCAGCGGTGAACCCGAGCGTGTCGGTGCCATGAGGTATGATGCAGCCTACGGAACCGGAATTGAGGTGTTCGCACACTCTCTCCGCGAGCTGCGTCCAGTTCTCCTTTTTCATATTCTCGCTGAGGACGGAGCAGAGCACCTCGGCCCTGATGTTGCATATGTCGAGGAGTTCTGGGACGGAGAATACCATCTCCTCGGCGGAAATCGCGGGATGCACCGCGCCTGTACGATAGTCGACATATGATGCGATCGTCCCTCCAGTGCTTATCACAGAAACCGTTTTCTTGGTTTTGTCTCTCGGTATCTCCCTCTTATGGGCGCGCCTGGGTTCCGCCTTTGACACGAGCTTGAGAGAGCCCGTGTCCGAGAGATCGATGCCCACATTATACCCGCTATCCAGCTTTATCGTGACGACCGATTCGCCGCTGAACTCATGGTGTGGCATGACCACCCCTCGGAAAATTCGTCCGCCCGATGAGGTCACTTCCACGAGATCCCCAGGGGAGATGCCCTTCGCCTCCAACATCTCCTGCATGCGCTTTCCTTTGGACATGCGCTCCACGATGGCTGAAACATTGTTCATATTGCATCAATCTTTTGCCCACAAGAGGGTATTTATGAAGCCATAGGCATCACGAAATGCTTTCAAAGGAGACAGTTCTCATGAAGGTATTGACGGTCGGTGGGGGGGCACGCGAGCACTCGATCGCCGCCGCACTAAAGCACGGCGGCGCGAAGATTTATGCATGTATGAAAAATAAAAACCCTGGCATTGCGAGGCTATCGGAGGAGTTCGCCCTCGTCAGCGAGACCGAGATCGACGCCATCGTCAGATACGCGAAGTCGAGGGCTGTCGAGTTAGCTTTTGTGGGTCCCGAGGCCCCGCTCGAGGCGGGACTCGCGGATGCGCTTGCGACCTCCGGTATTTCAGTGGCGGGACCCACAAAGTCTGCTGCCAGGATCGAGACCTCGAAGCGCTTCATGAGGGAGCTCATGGAGAGGCACTCGGTACCGGGACGTGTGCGTTTCCTCGCATCCGACTCGATGGACGAGATCAAGGACTGGCTGGATTTGAATGGATGCGATGTCGTCGTGAAGCCGTCCGGGCTGACCGGAGGCAAGGGGGCCAAGGTATACGGGGAGCACCTGAGCTCGTCCGACGATGTGATGGGGTACTGCCGAGACATAATCGAGAAGAAGCTCGGGGGGACGGGTATCGCCGTCCTGGAGGAGCGGCTTCAGGGCGAGGAGTTCACCCTTCAGGGGCTCTGCGACGGCAGAAGGGTGATCCCGACTCCCGCGGTGCAGGACCATAAGAGGGCATATGAGGGAGATAGCGGACCTAACACGGGAGGAATGGGCTCATACTCAGACTCGGACCATCTGCTCCCGTTCCTCTCAAAGGAGCATTACGATTCCGCTCTGGACATAATGAGAAAGACGAAGGAGGCGATGAGGGCGGAGGGGATCGACTACAGGGGGATCCTATACGGCCAGTTCATGCTGACCCGTGAAGGCCCAAAGGTCGTGGAATTCAACGCGAGGTTCGGCGATCCGGAGGCGATGAACGTGCTATCCATCATTGAGAGCTCCTTCCTCGAAATGACGGAGGGAATGGCAACCGGCTCCCTGCCGGGTAAATGCGGGTTCGGGCAGAGGGCGACAGTCTGCAAGTACGTGGTCCCCGAGGGTTACGGGACAAAGCCGCTTTCGGGTGAGAAGATCGAGGTCGACGAGGACGCGATAAAGAAAAGCGGAGCGGTACTGTACTACGCCGCAGTGAACGAGACGGATGACGGTATTTTCACGACGACCTCTAGGTCAGTCGGCATCGTCGGCCTGGGGGGCTCCATCGAGGAGGCGGAGGGACAGTGCGAACGGGCCATATCCAATGTAAGGGGAAAAGTGTTCGTCCGCCACGATATCGGCAAGAGCGACCTGATCAGGAAGAGGATAGAGCACATGTGTGCGATCCGGGGTGAGACGAATGGCTGACATCGAGGAAATCGCGGGACCGATCAGGAAGAACCTAGACGAAAAAGAGAAGGCGAGGGAGTCCGCGTTGAAATCCACCCGGGAAATAATCCGCACCTGTCGAACCGCGATATCCAAGATGCACTCCGGCGGTGATTTTACGGAAGACCTCGCGAGGGCGTCGAGGCGGTTCAGCGATCTCAGGGAGGAGCTGAGTGCGCATCCCGACCTGCTGTTTGCAGGGTATTCGGTCAGTGCCCAGCAGGAGCTGGCCGAGGCGGAGATTCTGAGGGCTGCGATTTCCGGGGACGGGCTTCCGAGCCCGGACGATATCGGTGTGAGCGATGAGGCTTACATACTTGGAATCGCGGACGCGATCGGAGAATTGCGCAGGTCATTCCTCGAGGCGCTGATGCGGGATGAGATCGCCGGCGCACGCTCTCTACTGGCAAAGATGGAGGAGTTTTTCGAGTTCCTGACCTCCTTCGACTACCCGGACGCTCTGGTTCCGGTTAAGAGGAAGCAGGATATCGCGAGGTCGATCCTCGAGAAATGCAGGGGTGAACTCGCGCTCGCCCATCAGATGGCCTCGCTTTCGAAAAAGATCTCGAAGCAGTGAATGGAGAGATTCTCCGACCCGATTCGCGCAACGCCATATTTATAATCGATTAATCGGGTTCATTTATTCAACATCAGGGTCATGACATGAACACTGGTTCGACGGCCATTGCCGAGGGGTCTAGACCGAACAGGAGCAGCAGGGAGGAGTTGATGGACCGGGTAATCAACCTGACCCTGAATTTCCTGTTCAACGAGAACCCCGAGGAGATAATTGAACAGCTGGGAAAGACCGTTACAGATATGTTCCCAGTCCGCTCCCTGATCATCTACAGCTTAAGTGAACGGGATAGAGTCTACTTCCCGAGGACGGTCATCGGATATCCCGAGGATCGGATCGAGGAAATAAAAAAGAAAATGGTATACGATCAATCCGACCTCGATAGATATGCCCGCATAGGAGTCAGGCTGGGGCGCTTTGCGTTTTTCTATCCAGCGGAGGAAATCGGCAAGGGCTTCGAGAAGGAGAAATACTCCGTTCTGGACCTGGATAAGATAGACAGCGTGAGGAAGGAGAAGGACGACTGGCACCCGCTGGACCGGCTGGATTTCCACCTGTACGATCGGTCGCACAAGGAGATAGGGTACATCGGCATAACCAGCACGAAGACCGGGAAGATGCTCGATGACGAATCTTTGGAGGGGCTGGAGCTACTGGCGTTTACGGCCTCGGTCGCCTTCGAGCTGGCCAATCTCAGGGAGAAGGAGCGGAGGATGGCAAACGAGCAGGAGATGCGGGCTATCCAGATGTCGAAGATACTCCAGGTGACCAATTCCCTGCTGACCCTGTCCGATCCGACTACGCTGCTTGACAGGATTCTGGAGCTGATCGAGGAGCTGTTCGACTTCCAGGCGGGAGCGATCGCGCTGTACGACGAATCTGAAGGATATTTCAAGTGGAAGGCGATCAGGGGCTATACCGCGGATCAGACCGCCCGGGCGATGGAGATCAGGGTTCCAATAGGAATTGTCGAGGAGGATACGAGACCCGAGTACAGGATTGGTTTTCTGGCGCACTTCAGACCCATGGAGAAGATGTTGCCGTCGGACCTGGAATACTTCTTCATTCCGGAATCCGAGATGGATGAGGCTATGAAGCTCCTCGATATGCCCAGGAAAAGCGACGATTCCTGGCATCCATTTGACGACCTGAACTTCACGATATTCGACGGTACGGGAAAGACGATCGGCATCCTGTCCGTGGACAAGCCCGCCGACGACAAGATACCCGATAGGGAGGCGATCGAGATCATCGAGATCTTCGTGTCGCTCGTCGCGATCGCACTCGAGAACTCGAACCTCTACTCGAAGACCTTGCAGTCGCGCGACGAGATTCACGTGCTCAATCGGTTGATGTTCCACGACCTGATGAACTACAACATGGCCATCAGAGGATATGTGGAGCTGGCGATTTCGTCGAACGAGGCGAACCTGCAGAAGTACGTGCGGAAGGGGCTGGAACAGATCGAAAGGACTGCGGAGCTGATCAACAAGATCAAGAAGCTTTCGATGATCCGCAGCACCGACCGGTCAAACCTGATCAGGATAGACCTGGGAAGGACCGTTCGAATGCAGGCGAGCAAGAGCGCCGCCCTGTTCCCGTCTAAGAAGGTCAAATTCGACTTCAACCTGTGCGAGGAGGACGCCTTCGTGATGGCGAACGACCTGTTACCGGACCTTTTCCATAACATAATTATCAACGCGATCAAGTTCAACATGCACGACACCGTCAAGATCGAGATCGAAATGATGCCCGTGGAGAAAATCGTGAACGCCCTGCCCAGAAAGTATTGGAAGATCTCGATCTCGGATCACGGTCCGGGCATCCCCGACGAGAGGAAGGACATGATATTCATCGAGTCCTCGAGGCTGGAAGATTCCACGCGCGGCATGGGACTCGGGCTGTCGATAGTCAAGTCGCTCGTCGATCTATACGACGGGGATGTATGGGTTGAGGACCGAGAGAACGGGGCCTACGAGAAGGGGGCGAAGTTCTCGGTACAGCTGCCGGCGTCATAGTCCGATAGAGAATGATGCGATCCGGGGTGACTTCGCGGGTCTATTTTTTACGAACATCCCTACTTCTTCTTCGGCCTCGGACCCGACTTCTGGAGGACCGTGAGGACGAGTACAATGACGACGAACATGATCACGATTGACAGTGCCCCTCGGATCGGGTTGCCGGATGTGGAGTAATATATCGTCTTCTCCAGGACGTTGTTTCCCTCAGAGAACTCCACGACGCCGTCGTCTGAGTCGGCGACGAGTGTCAGAATATGCTCTCCGTTAGAGATGGAGCTGAAGGTCCAGTTGAAGCTCACATGCACGCTGCCCCCGGCGGGAACGTCGTACACCTTCTCATCCTTGAGGTCGCCGTCAACGAGCAGCTGCACTGTTACATAGGTTGCATCCTGGTCCCCGACATTGTACAAGATTGTCGAGATCTCGACCGGCTTGACGATCGGTATGTCGATCTCCTTTACTCTGTACCGGCTGATCTCGGTCTCGTTGGCGTAGGCGGTGATCTTGACCGTGAGGTCGTCGTTAGAGCGGATTGGACCCGTGATCGTGATGAAGAACAGCCCGTCCTCGCTGGTGCCGTTGTTCGGGGTCAGAGATGCGCCCGCGATATTGCTGCCGGTCAGCTCGGCCTTGTAGGAATAGTTCAGTATCCTCTCGGGGTGATCGACATATTTGATCCTTAGCTGGAAGTCTGCCTCAAGTGAGGCGCCGATGAACGATGGACCGTCTAGGCGTATATCGATCTGGGAGGACTCCCTCTCCTCCAATTCCGCAGACGCGGTCATGCTCGAACCGATTAGAACCAGTGCGATCAACAGGAACGCGAACAGCAAAGACGTGAAAAGCCCGCCACGCAGGTTTCGCCTCATCTCAGGAACCTCCCGAACTTGATCTTACGTACTATGAAAATCGAAGCCACCAGTATCGCAAGCGCGATCAGCAGAAAGAGGTTCTCGGTCGCCTTCTGCGAGAATATGTCGTTCATGTGTATGTTGTCTCCGTCGATGGTCAGCTCATCCTTTGGATCGAAGGATAGGTCTGGGAGCAGCGGCGATGCGCTCGCGTAGGCATATACTCCCGCCGATGAGTTCGAGGTCGCGACTATGGTCGCGGAGATGTTGCTGTTCGGGTTCACCCTCCAGGCGGTGAAGGTGATGTTTACCGTCTTCTCCGAGCCGGGCGCGAGGTCGTCGGTCGTCAGGATCGTGTCGGTAGATCCGTCCAAGTATACCGACCATCCGTTCATAGACAGCTCCTCCAGGTTTGTGAGGACTATCGTGAAGTTGTCGTAGACATTCCCCCCGTTGACGATCTTCACGATTCGGGAGAACGAGGTCCCGTTTATCGTCGAAGAGTCGGTCACCTGCAGATCGACCGAGTAGACCGGCCGTATGTCGACATCCAGCGCTACGTCCTTTGTAACAGCTGAGGAGCCCGACGATTTAACGGTGACGATTATGTCCGCGTGATCGGCCAGAGCATCCGGGTCCGCGGTTATCCCCACGGGGACCGTTACCGTATTTTGCTGGGTCCCGAAGTCGGCCGTGACCTTGTCCTCGGGGAACGATAGCTCGAAGCCTTCGGCGGAGCTTGAGAAGGTGTAGCTGTCCGCCGCGTTTCCGGTGTTTGTGATCGTCAGATAGTAAGTGACCGCGTCTCCAGGGTCGATGCTCCTCTTCGGGGTTGAGTCCCATGAGACCTTGAAGTCGTAGGTGTATTCTTTCTCCAGCTTCAAATTGATGGCCTTGTCTGAATTGATCGAGACCTCTTGCGACAGGGAGTAGGGGACCAGCTTTCCATTGACAAACCTGCTGGCGTCGATTTCGAGTGTGTAGCTTCCCTCCGGAAGGACCATCGAAATCTGGTTTCCGGACCCCTCGTTCGCGAGCTGGTATTTCGCGCGGCTGTCCTTTTCGATGACTGCTGCGCGCATGTAGAGAAGGTCGGTGGAATTATCCGCGTTCGCGGCCACAACGACCCTGTATCCCTTTGTGAGCGTGATGTTCAGGTGTGCAGGCTGATTCAACGCGACCCCGAGGAGGTCGAAGTACGCGAGGCCGGTGGTTGCGTCGGCGACATAGACGGCATACGCCCCTGGGTGTATGGTCGATTCGATCCTGCCGTTCCTGTCGCTCACGTACGAGTAGCTGAAGCCGTACTTGTTATTTGAGTAGAAATTGACCTCTGCCATAACTGGATTGCCCCACTTGTCGACGATGTTAACCTCGAGCGTCGAGTTGTCAAGGCCGTAGTCGAACAGCGGGATGAACTCGATGTCAGAGTCGAGGGCTATCGTAGAATGATTCGTCAGATAAAGGAACCTCCCCCTGGCGGGTATCTCCTCCAGATATCTCAGCAAGAAGGATAGCTCGTATGTGGTTGGCGGGAGCGCCAATGAGTACCCACCGTTCGCAGGTATCTCTATGGTGATATTAGCCCCGGTGAATGCATCGGCTATCTCTAAAATGGTATAGTTGCCCTTCTCGTCGCCGAAATTGAGGTAACCGCTCAGTAGGAAGGAGTCGACCAGATCTATCTCGAAGTACCTCTCGTAGGGAGTGACGGTCATGTGGAAAAGCGCGGACATGTCCTTGGAGGGCATGTTGTAAGCGTAGCATACATACTCGCCCTCGGCGAGGTATGTCTGGAAGCTTCCCGTCGATTCCAGACCGGTTTCGGAACCGCCCTCGAGTCCCTTGAAAAATACCTCGGCGCTCTCATGCTCGGGTATACCGGTCACGGCGCCCTCCACTTTCAGCCTCTTCTGGACCTCGACCACCAGGTTCGGTATGTCGACTCCGACATACACCACGGTCACGAGGTCTGAGAAGTAGTATTGCGGGCTCCCGGGAGATACCTGCTGCTCCACCCTGATCGAATAGACCGCTGGCAGGAGCTCTCCTGAGAAGCTCCCATAGAGCCCAGACTTGAAGGTATTGACATTGGTGCCGTTGATGAATGAAACTGAAACGCCCCGCAGCGGTTTTCCGTCGAGCAGCAGCATGCCCTCGACCGAAACAACGGCAAGGTCGAGTTCGACGGCCTTTGAAATTTCGTTCAGAGAGGAAGTGACACTCTCCGGAGTGGAAAACTTGTAGCCCTGGCCGCCGGCCATCAGGTAAACCTCATCGTTCTTCGGGACCAAAATCGAGTAGTTTCCATGGAGGGCGCCGCGGCTGCGAATTGTGACTCCGTTTGCCAGCAACACGCGTATGAAAGGATAGGCGACTACCTCTTCCTCGTCCATCGACGAGTCCCCGTTTCTGTCGTGCCACACAGTCCCCGCAATCATGGAGGCCTGAACCAGTGTGATGTCGATCTCTTCCTCGACCGGGGCGCTCAGCAGCTGGGTATAGATCGTCCTCATCTCCTCCTGTGAGAATACGACCTCGTACTCCCCCGCTGGAAGCCACACCTCGAATTCTCCCGAGGTATCGGTCGCTGTGTAAAACCGGATATCGCCGAAGGTGAAGGATATCTCCACGTCCTGCTCGGGATAGAGCTTGTCATTTTCTTCGGTGCTCACCTTGCCTGAGACGAGCACTCCGGGCATCGCAGATAAGGTCGCGGTCGTGACCTTCTCCAGCCTGATCTCGGCGGAGATGCCCCCGACTAGCACATTCTCGCCTCTGGGCAAGCGGGTAGTAACCGAATATGTGCCGATTGGTATCGCAACTTCCGTCTTGCCATCAGCGCCCATAAAGACTGTAGTGGAATCCGTTGGATCGTAGGCGTTCGAAACTTTCACTGAGGCGTTCGCAATCGGATGTCCGGCGTCGTCGATGACCGAAAGCTGCAGAGTACCGGTCGGCCTGAGCACGAAGTCGAGCGCCTTGCTGTGATTCGAAACGGTGGTTGTCACATACTGGCCAAAGGTGCCCATGTAACCGTACTTGGCGTACAGGAAATAGGTGCCGGATGGCAGGAAGTCGAATGAATAGCTTCCGGAGCTGTCCGTCACGAGGACGTAGGTCTCCTCGGGAGCGTCTCCCGACTCGACGTTCATGTAGACTTCGGCATTGGGGACATTGGCCCCGCTCTCGAGCATGACCTTCCCGGACACAGAGGTCGGAATTCTGGCGATGTTCCTCTCGAAGGTCTCTCCGGGCTCGAGGTCGATCACGAACTCCTTTGTCTTCTCAATGGAGTTGATAAAAGTGTCCACCTCGTAGCTGCCAGGGGATAGGATGAGCTGGAATGCGCCGCTCTGGATGGTGCCCTCGTATGTCAGGTTGTTGTCCAGGTTCCTCGCGGTTATCGTGCCGGTCGCGATCAATGTGTCCGCGGTCTGCGTGAAATTCGAATCGCGGTTGACATCCCAGTAGGCATATCCTGTGATCCTCGAGGAGGATACGACCTCGTCCTGGGTGATATCCCAATCCTGGATACCGTCTCCGTCCCTGTCCACTGGCTTCCTCGCGGCCTGCTCATCTGTGATATTGATGTAGTACTGCCGGATCAGGTTTTCTCCGACCATGTTACGGGAATCCAGTTCTCCCGTGGATATGGTGATCATATCCTGCCCGGGAGGCAGTATCAGCGAATAGCTGCCATCGGAGTCTGATAGCACGCTCTGGTGCGGGATGTTGTATCTGTCCAGAACCGTGATTCTTACCCCGGGTGCGGGGTCGCCAGCCATGTCAGTAACCTGGCCGCTCAGGACCGCGCCCTCGTAGTACTCGAGCATGACAGCGCCGACCTGGTAGTAGCTGCGGGCGCTCATGTCGACGATACCGTTCGCGCCCTCCTGTATCTCCTTGTTGAGATCGATCGCCTCGTCGAGAGATATCGCACGCCACTCCCCGCTGCCGTCCGATTCCGGGTTGTAGTATGCGGTCCTGTAGACCATCATGAAGTGCGTGAGGTTGTATCCCGGGGCCACGTTCTCGGACTGCACGGAGCCGCTCAGGCCTGGAAGCCCGTCGTTCTGCTTTCCGAGCTCGGATGGGGTGATCCCGACGAACGCCTTATAGAGCATGGTGTCGAAAAAGCCGCTCTGGTAGACCAGCGCGTAGTCGACGATGTTGGCTTTGAGGATCCCTGGGTCGTCAAGGTCCCATTCGATGCCCTGGTCGTCGACGGCCTTAATCCGGTAATAATCGACCGGGTTACCTGTAGAATCCATCTTACGGTCAGTCAGCTTCACCGGGGCGTAGAAGATGCTCCCGTCCCGGGCGGATTTCTGGATCAGCCTCGAGTCTACACCGATGTATCCTATCGAAAAGCCGGTGTATTCCTTCAGATCCTGGTAGAGCATGACCTCCGACTCGATTCCGAGGTCGGCGAAATACATGCCCAGGTATCTCCAGAGCACGTTCAAGTTGCTTATGTCGCTCATTGCAGAGCCGTACCTGATCGGGTCTGCCAGCACATCGTCCTTGTACTTTGAAGTGTTTCTGATGACGTCCCTTACCTCGGCTGACGAGACGCCGTAATCTGCAAATACGGCTGATAGCTCCGGCGTTATCTCGCCGCCGTTGTCATAGACATGGGCGTTCACGGTCCTCGCTATCATTAGCCCGAGCGCTTCCTCCTCGCTCCTGGACAGCAGTATATCCCCGGCTATTTGATACCCCTGCTGGAAGTTGTCCGCGACGGTCGGATGCCTGCCGTCCTGGATCGCCTCGAACCCGTAGTCCCACCAGGAGACGTAAGCCGGCCGCTCGTACTCGGGAAGAATTTCCTGGTCCTGCTGGGAGAACCAGTCCCAATATGCCGGGAAGTAGTTGTTGGGCATCGGCAATGAGTAGCCGAATGCGCCGAGATACCAGTATCCGCCGCTGTAATCGTCCGGCCTCAGGAATGTGGGCAGCGAATGGTATATCTGCGCGTCTATCTCGCCCTTCTTCTCGTTCGGGATCCCGGCATCTATCGCGAACCAGACGTTTGGGACGATAAGCATGAAGACTATGAACAGCGCGCCGAGCACGTGCCTAAGCTTCACGCTCTTCCTGAAAGCCTGCGTGATCGACCCGGACGATCCGGCGAACAGCTTCGCGATTCTCTTGAAATCGAGGCGCCTGATGATCAGAAAGGTCGCCCACGCGCTCGACAGGGCGAAGGCGGGAGCGGCATTGAACATGAACCTGCCGGCCGATCCGGCCATGAATATCGCTATGGCCATCCAGATCGAGACGATTATGAAGTCCCCAGACACCCTCTTGGGGATCTTCGACAGCATGATGAAAAGACCTACGAACGAGAGAACGAAGGTCACCACGCCGAATGAGACCGCCAGCTCGCTGAATCCGGGGGCGCGCGCCTCTGCGATGGTCTCGTACAGCTTCGACTTGAAGAAGTAACCCTGACCTGTGAATATCGCCTCCCCCAGCGCCGGGTCCACGATCGTGATGATGAACACTGCTACCCCGATGAGCACGCCGAGCACGGGCAGCACGAGCACCCACGGATAATCACGGGTGATCATGAATAGAAGCCCGAAAACCACGGATGCCAAGAACAGGAAGAGCGGTATGTCGAAACGGACGTTGTACATCAACATCTGGTAATAGACGGGGAACGAGAGCAGGAAGGCGAACGAGAACATGATGAAGAACAGGAGCGTCAGCGCGGTCGAATCAATTCCCTTGAACTTGTTTATCAGCACCTGGACCAGGAAGAACGCCAGTAAAATCACTTCCACGTAGGTGAATCCGACCCAGGCCATCGCGATCCCGGCGAAGGATAGGCCTGCTAAGAGAGAGTACAGGATCGCAGTCCTGTTGCCGATGGCGAACCCTCTCAGTCCGGACAGGATCGATTTCGGGTCCAACCAACTATTGATCCACTTGGAGTTGTTCGCGGTCTTGAGAGACTTCATGAGGAAGTAGATCGTGAGGACAATGAAGAACAGGACGAAGGGATCATGGTCTGCCAGTGTCGCGACGCTTCGCTCCACGTGCGTCGGCATGATCGCCAGGAACAGCGCGGCAATATATCCTGTCCTGCGGCCGAATATCTCCCTTCCTATCATGTAAGTCGGGATGATCGTAAGGGCTCCCCAGAGTGCCGATGACCAGATGAAGAAGAAGCCGATGGAGTCGGCGGTGCTACTGAACAGCTCCTGGAACGCGGCAGCTGGAACGGCCACCGAGAATGTGTAGAATGCGGGACGCGGGTTCCTCGCTCCATCCGGGAAGTTCAGCATCGCATCCCAGTGCAGATGTTCCCCCGTCTCGACGGCGTGGTAGATCAGTCTCTCGTAATAGTACGAGTCGGATCCTCCCGACACGAGCCAATCGTTCGAGGCTGAGAGATCGTATGCATAGTAGCTCCTCAGAAACAGAGCCAAGAGAAATATGAGTGTGACTATGAGAATCGGCCCGATATTTTCTCTTGCCGCCCCGACCATTTTGCCGAGCGCCGTCGAGAATGCGCTCCGGGAGCCCGTTTCGGACCCCTTTTCAGGAACATCTGGCTTTGCCAACTGAAGTCACCCTCGAAAGTAGCCCACCATTACCGCGGTTATATTTATACGTTGTTCAATCCCAGGAGTCGTTTTTGCAATTAAATATCGAGCACTGGCATGGGGCGTAGACCGCCTGGGCCTCTTTTTCCGAAAGAACGGGGAAAAACCGGCCGTTGGCCCTGTCCCAAAGGCTGGCTATTTGCTCTCATCGAGATAGTCTGAGATCTCCACGGCAATCTTCCTGGCGGCCTCTCCCGGGTCCTCCGCCCTGTAGATGGCCCTGCCGACGATCACGAAGTCCGCTCCTGCCCTGAGCGCGTCGGAGGCGTTACCCCCCTGGGCGCCAACGCCCGGGCTGATGATCCAGAGATCTCCGATTACAGTTCTGAGGCGGGAGATCCTCTCAGGCCTGGTGGCCGGTGCTACGATGCCTAGGGCCCCGCAATCCTTGGCCATCTGGGCCATCCTCTCGGCATTGGGCGCGGTGAGCTCCTCGCCACCAGGATGGCTCATCTCCGCGACGACGAAGATGCGCCCTCCCCCTGCGTCGATACACGCCCTGAGGGAATCGACCCCTGGGAAACCGTGGGCTATCACCGCGTTCGCGCCGAGACGCATGGCCTCCTCGACGATGAGCCTGTTCGTGTTCGGTATGTCCGCGATCTTGAAATCGCAGATCACGGGAGCGGTCTTCGAGATTTCCGTGATAATTCCAGGCCCTGCACCCAGAACGAGAGGCCAGTTGATTTTGACCGCATCCAGATACCTGGTCGTATCACGCACGACCGCCAGGGCTTCGTTCCGGTCGGTGACGTCCAATGCCAGTATCATCCGGTGCTGCCGCTTCATCGGCCTCGCTAGTGCCGAGCTATTCTATTTAGCTATCGAAGCGACAATCGGCCTCAATAGCTCTTATAAAAAATGAGGTGCTTTCCAGTCCCGTGCGGGTCAAGAGTTGGCTGAACGGATCAGCGTATACTGTAAGGCTGCCAATCGGGTGCAGGCACTGCGCGAGAGGCGGAAAGCTGGTCCTGCTCGTGACCGGCAGGTGCGATTCCGGCTGCTACTACTGTCCCCTATCGCTCGAGAAGCGCGGGCGCGACCTGGTATTTGCGGACGAGATGAAGGTCGAGAGTGACGAAGACATATTCGAGGAGGCGGAGTCGATCGATGCCACCGGAACGGGCATAACCGGAGGAGACCCGCTCAAGGACGCTTCCGAAACGGCGAGGTTGATCCGGCTGCTGAAGGATCGTTTAGGTGATGGACACCACATTCATCTCTACACATCGACGGCCGATAGCTCATCAATCGACATCGTGATAAGGGCGGGTCTCGACGAGATACGGTTCCATCCTCCGATGCGTTCCTGGAGCAGGCTGGAAAACGGCCCTTTCGAACGCGTTTTCAGGCTGTGCTCGGATTCAGGATTGGATGTGGGCATGGAGATACCGGTTATTCCGGGGATGAAGAAGGAAACGATGCATCTTTTGGAGTATGCGGAATGCGCCGGACTGTCCTTCGTAAACCTGAACGAATTGGAATTCTCCGAGTCCAATTGGAGGGCGTTGAGAAAAAGGGGGCTCGGCGTCAGGGACGATGTGTCCAGCGCTGTGAAGGGCAGCGAGCGGCTTGCTATTGAGCTGATCCGGGACGGCCCGCGGAATGTCCCGATACACTACTGCTCCAGCTCCTTCAAGGACGGCGTTCAGCTGCGGAGGAGGATTATGAGGAGGGCGCGGAACGTGCGGAGGGCCCTCGACATTCTCACCGAGGACGGCACCCTGCTCTTCGGCGTGATCGAGGGATCCGACCCTGAGTTCGTTGCCGAAGAGCTCAAGAAAAGGTACCCGGTCCCCCGGTACCTGCTCTCCGTTAACCGCGTTAAGAATCGCGTCGAGATAGCTTCTTGGATTTTAGAAGAGATAGGGGCTGAGCTGGAATGGGACTCGTTCATAATCGAGGAGTATCCGACCGCTGACAGGCTCGAGGTCGAGCGGGAGAGGATCCTCAGGCGACGCTGATGCTCTGGATGTTGTGATGGCGGTTGACTATCTCGCGGGCGATCCTGAGATTCTTGCCGTTCTTCCCGATCGCCTTGCCCTTCGATTTCGGATCGACCTTGACGGTCGCGTGCACGATCGTACCCCTCATCTCGATCTCCACTCCCTGCACCTGATAGGTGTGGAAGACGTTCCTGACGAAGGTCTGTGGATCGTCCGAATACTCGATCACCTGGATGTTCTTGCCGCTGATGTTCTTGAGCTTGATGACATGCTCCCCCTTCTTGCCAACCGCCCGGCTGCCCTGACCGTGTTCCACGACGAAAATGAGCTTCTCCTCGGTTTCCATGCAGTCCTTGACCCGCGTGTTGGTTATCCTCTCGAAAAGGGAGATATATCGTAAGGTGTCCCCGGTCAATGTTATCTCGGGCATGCTTTTCAACCCATCAGAGGGATAGAATGTTGGAAGAGCCCTGATCGATCACGACCAGGGAAGAGATTGCAAAGGGCTTTCCGCAGGCCTCGCCCAGCGACACATTGTTCCCGGGATAAACGACCCGCTTGATTTCCAGATTCTCCGACCTCAGCCAATCATCGGGACAGTTTTGAGAGATCACCAGCAGCTTTGCAGCTCCGTTCTTGATCGCCTTCTTGCTCGCTGCGAGGCCGAACTTGACGCTGCCGGTCGTCACCGCGGTTCTGAGCGCTCTACCAATATCTACCATCGATATCCTTCCGTTCATTTCTTCTTGGGTGCCCAAACCAGTTTAACCGCACCTGTTCCAAGGGTAACCGGCTGACCCACTATAATGTTTTCTGCAACGCCCTCGAGACTGTCTTCCTCGCCGACTATCGCGGCGCGGAGCAGATGAGTCGAGGTGATCTCGAACGCGGCTCTCGCGAGCACGCTGGACTTCCTCCCGGAAATGCCGTGCCTGCCGATCGCCTTGACTTCTCCGTCGTTCGTCATCAGGTCGGACACGAGCATGATGTGCCGGATGTCGACCGAGAGACCCTGCTCCTCGAGGGTCTTAGACGCCTCCCTGATGATCGAGTTGCGCGCGGCCTCGATGCCGAGCACCTCGTATATCTCGAGTATACTGTTGGTGGTCGTCCTCGTCTTGTCAATCTTGTCTATCGTGAGGACCTCGGCGAGGTTCGACCCCTCGGTATAGACGATGTACTCCCCGCCCATCCTTCTGATGACCGCCCTCTCGATGTTTGGTATGCCCTTCAGGGAGCAGCCCTTGACATCCTCGTAAATCTTCTGGAGCTTGCGGAAGGAGGACTCGTCGCTCTTTACCACGATCGACTTTCCGTCCTCGCCGATCTCCGATAGGCCCTTGAGTCCTCGCGTACCGTTTATCTTCTTGAATATCTGCTCCGGGGTGAGAGCCTTCTTCGCGAGCTTCTTCATGTCGAGATGCGCAATCACGCGCATGTTCGCGATATCGGTCGCGACGTCCGCGATGTCGATGACCTTCGTCTCCTCGATATTGGTCGCGATCTGCCGCACCGAGTCGATATCGTCCTTGACGGATGATTCGAGATATATCTCCATTATCGGTGTGCTGGGGATCCTCCGCGCGTCGACGATCTCGATGAGCCTGGGAAGGCCCAGGGTGACGTTCATCTCAGCGACTCCCGCGTAGTGGAAAGTCCTCATCGTCATCTGAGTCCCGGGTTCTCCGATGCTCTGCGCGGCCAATATGCCCGCCGACTCGTTCGCGTCCACCCTGTGCTCGGTGAAGCTCTCGGCGGCCTTCGATATGATGGATTTGAAGGTCTTATCGGCGAGCTTTGCATGCTCGAGGCGCTTTCCCAGCTCGGTTATGACGGAGTCCGGCAGTTTAAGCTTCAGACCGTCCAGGGCCTTTCCTATCTTCCGCTCTATCTCGGAGGGCTCTATGAACTTCTTTGGAAGCGTGATCTTGACCGGCTTCTTCTCCGGCTTCTTCTCC
>DSAX01000054.1 GCA_011046235.1 Methanobacteriota archaeon
AATTCTCATCTTCTGCTGCAACTGGTGCTCATACGCGGGGGCGGACCTCGCGGGAGTCAGCAGGCTGCAGATGCCGACCAACTTCCGCGTGATCAGGGTGATGTGCTCGGCGCGCGTGGACCCCGAATTCGTGCTGAGGGCGTTCCAGAAGGGCGCGGACGGCATAATCGTTGCCGGATGCCATCCGGCGGACTGCCACTACATCGGGGGCAATTACAGGACGAGACGCAGGATAGCGCTTCTCAGGATGCTACTTAAGCAGTTCGGACTGAACAAGGACCGTCTCAAGCTGGAGTGGATCTCCGCAGGAGAGGGCGAGAAGTTCCAGCAGACGGTCGTGGAATTCGTGAACAGCATCAAGGAGATGGGACCGAGCCCCGTCACCGAGCTCGTAGTCGGAGGCCGATCGTTTTGACAACCGTTGATATTAAGCTGAAGGCCGCGAAGATGACCCTCGATGGCGAGCGCATCCGGTGGCTGATCGGAAAGCAGGAGAAGCTTACGGAGGAGCAGAACGTCTTCGGGGAGCAGCTGGCGAAGAACAGGTACCAGTACATCCTCTGGAAGGCGGCGCTGACTGAGTACAAACGCAACCTGATTCTCTCGAATCTGGAGACGGGGAGGTCAGTACACGAGCTTCACGATATCACCGGGATACCGAAACCCGAGATTGTCGAGAACATAATCGCCCTGCTCAAATGGAGGAAGATAGAGCAGGTCGGAATGGAGGGCAGGAGCCCGAAATACAAAGCTGTCGATTCTGAGAATGATGAAGACGAAGGGAGAGGTGAGAACTAATGGCTGCAGCCGACGAGAAGATCAAGATAGCCCTTTACTGGGGTGCCGGATGCGGTGGATGCGACGTCGCCGTCCTGGACATTGACGCGGCGATATTGGATTTGGCCGCGATTGCGGATGTCACGCTTTGGCCGATCGGCTTCGACACGAAGTACGAGGACATCGAGAAGATGCCGGACAAGAGCATCATGATATCGTTCTATAACGGCGCTATCAGAAACGAGGAGAACGAGCATATTGCGCGTTTGCTAAGACAGAAATCACAGGTCATGATATCGTTCGGGTCCTGCGCTTGCTTCGGCGGAACACCCGGACTAGGAAACGTCACGAACAAGAAAGAGATACTTGATTTAGTCTACAAGGGGTTGCCGTCGAACGATAATCCGGAAGGTATAATTCCCCTGCCGAAGGTCAAAGTGCCCGAGGGAGAGCTTACACTTCCAGACTTATACGACGATGTGATGACGCTGGAAGACGTAGTCGATGTGGATCTGTTCATGCCGGGCTGTCCTCCGACGGTCGAACTGATATCCGTGGCGATCAACGCCGTTGCGAATCACGTGAAGAACGGAACGCCCCTTCCGCCGAAGGGCGCGGTGATCGCTTCCGACAAGACTCTCTGCGATGAGTGCCCGAAGGAGCGGGTCGAGAAGGGCAGAAACATCGAGAAGATTTACCAATCCTACGAGATTATGCCCGACCAGAACAAGTGCCTGATCGACCAGGGCATCATCTGCATGGGTCCGGCAACGAGGGCTGGCTGCGGAGCCATGTGCCCGAACGCCAACATGCCGTGCAGGGGATGCATGGGCCCGACCAAGGCCGTCCTGGACCAGGGAGGCAGCATGCTTTCAGCCCTGGCATCTGTGTTCAACATAAGGGATGACGAGAGCCAGATAGACGAGATAGAGATAGAGAAGCTGCTCGATCAGATAAAGGACCCACTGGGAACATTCTACGCCTTCACGCTTCCGAAGTCCCTGCTGAGGAGAACCTTCACGGAGAAGAAGAAAGCGAAGGAGTAGAAAATTGGTAGATACCGAATAAATGATAATGTATGGATAACATCGTTAATATGAACTAAGGGGGTAAGAAGAATATGGCGCCTGAACCGATCATATCGGATGAGAAGAAGAAGACCGATAAGAAGAAGATCACGATTGACCCCATAACCAGATTGGAAGGACATGGCAAGATCGAGATATTCCTGGACGAGAACGGTGACTGCTCGAACGCGTACTGGCAGGTACCGGAACTCAGGGGCTTCGAGCGCTTCTGCATGGGAAGGCACGTGAGCGAGCTTCCGGTCCTCACGAACAGACTTTGCGGCGTATGTCCGGCAGCGCACCACATCGCATCTACACTCGCACTGGATGCGGTATTCAACGCGGAGACGACCGAAACCGCTCACAACCTTCGAGACCTGTTCTACATGGGGCAGTACACACACAGCCATATCGCCCACTTCTACGCGCTCGCGGCTGCGGACTTCGTGCTAGGGCCGGCCGCACCGAAGGAGAAGAGGAATATACTCGGGGTGGTGGAGGCGGTCGGCGTAGAGATAGGGTCGGAGGTCATCAAGCACAGACACTACGGCCAGAAGATACAGGAGATGATAGGCGGAAGGGCAACCCACCCCGTGTTCGGCATCCCGGGAGGAGTATCCAAACCGATCAAGGAGGAGGAGCGGCAGGAGATCCTGAAAATGGGCGAATCGTGCATCGGGTTCGCGAAATTCTCACTTCAGCTCTTCGAGGACGTGGTACTTAAGAACAAGGCGTACATGGACATCGTCCTTAACCCCGCGGTCTACTATCTTGAAACCAACTACATGGGATTGGTCGACGACAACGACAAGACTAACTTCTACAAGGGCAAGGTAAGGGTAGTCGACCCGACCGGCAAGGAGCTCGCCAAGTTCGCGCCATCGGAGTACCTCAATTACATAGCCGAACACATCGAGCCTTGGACATACATGAAGATGCCGTACTTCAAACCGATTGGCTGGAAAGGCCTCGTCGATGGAGCATCGAGCGGGATATACAGGGTAGGGCCGCTCGGAAGACTGAACGCATCGAAGGGAATGGCGACTCCGCTGGCTCAGGAGGCGTACGACGCGATGTACGGGACCTTTAGGGACCTCGGCGTCAAGGGACCGGTTCACAACAGCCTTGCATTCCACTGGGCGAGACTTATAGAGCTCATGCAGGCCGCGGAGCGCATTGTCGAGCTGGCCTCGGACAAGGATATCACGAGCAGCGATGTCAGGGGGAAGATCGACACGCCGAACGAGGGCGTCGGCATCACGGAGGCCCCTAGAGGCACGCTGATCCACCACTACAAGAGCGATTCCGATGGTCTATGCGAGTCCATCAACATGATCGTAGCTACGACGAATAACAACGCGGCCATATGCACCGATGTGAAGAGGACCGCGCAGAGCCTGATCAAGAACGGAGAGGTATCGAATGGGCTGCTCAACATGGTCGAGATGACTTTCAGGTGCTACGACCCGTGCAATTCATGCGGAACGCACATACTGCCGAACGGGCAGCGGGCCCTTGAGATCAACATCAGGGATCATAAGGGGAAGACCGTCAAGCTGCTCAGAAACTTCTGAGTCCTGAGTTCATAGGCTTGTAGAGGATCCCCGGAAAAAACCTTTTAACCGATTTCTTAGATTTCATAAGGCCAGGATGATCTGTATGTCGAGGAAAAAATTGCTGGTTCTGGGCATAGGCAACCCCATACTCTCCGATGACGCGGTTGGCATCCTCGCCGCCAGGGAGATACGGAATAGGAATATCCCTGGAGTCGATGTCGAGGAGCTGTCTGCGAGCGGCATCGAGGTAATGGAGGTCATGCTCGACAGGGAAAAAGTCGTGATAGTGGATGCGATAATGCTCCCGGATGGACATCCTGGAGATGTTTTCATTTTAAGGGAGGAGGACTTCCTAAAGACGGTTCACGCCTCCTCGCCCCACGGAATTAACTTGCCCACGGCTATAGCGCTGGGTCGACAGACTGCCCCTGGTCGAATGCCGGGCGAGATCGTATTCATCGCCATGCAGGTCGAGAATATCGATACCTTTTCCGAGACCCTTTCGCCAAGGATTGAGAGTAAGATCACGGGGTTGGTCGACACTGTTGAAGGGGAACTGAGGAAGGGCTCAAATAAATAATACAATTGTGATTTTTTCCAGAAAACAGAGGTTTATTTAGCCACCGATGGCGGAAAATATGCGCACTTTTTTTCGACTGGCACATATAAAATAAATTGCCGAGAGTTTATATACTACTCAGTAATCACTCTTAGTCGGAAACTGCAGTGAGGCCATTCATCGTTATGAGTTGCATCTCTTCGAAAGTTTCCTGAGGCATGATCGTATCGGTGTGCTAAGGTATTGCTGCTATGGGAGTTTCTCCCGCTCAGCCTTCGGACAACGGCGAGGCGGGCATAATATTCTATTAGGTAAAGTAATGAAAGAGAAGGAGGGTTAGGTCTTGCGAGTTCTGAAGCTTCGAAAGAAGGACCTTAAGAAGATGCTCGAGAAGATATCGAGCTTCGGAGAACTTTGGGCGCCCGTGAAGAAGGGGGATAAGTTCGCCTTTCAGAAAATCGACAACCTGAACGATGTCGATCCAAATGCTGGGAGGACCATTCTGCCCCTGAAGAAGTTCATGGTACCACCGAGATTCTCCATGTTCAGGTACGATAAGGACGGATATCACGAACAACTGGGAGAAGTCACGGACCGCGTCGTTTTCGGCGCGCATGCCTGCGACATAAACGGTCTGTTGATCCTCGACAAGGTATTCGCGGAGGAGTTCTCCGATCCGTACTACATCGAGAGAAGGAAGAGGACGGCGATCATCGGCGTATCCTGCGTGCCGGACGAGTTCTGTTTCTGCAAGGAGACGAACACTGACACGGTCGATGAGGGATACGACCTGTTCTTCAGCGAGCTAGGGGACGACTTCCTGGTCTGGGTAGGGTCCAGCAAGGGGGACGATATGGTCCGCGCCGCGGAGGAACTGTTCGACGAGAACATCTCGGTCAAGGACATCCAGAAGTTCATCGAGTGGAAGAAGTGGAGGGAAACCCAGTTCAAGATGGACATCGACCTCACAGCTATGCCGGACATATTCGAGCTGAAGATAGATGACAAGGTCTGGGAGAAGATAGGCGAGAAATGCCTCGCCTGCGGCAGCTGCTCGATGGTTTGCCCGACCTGCAACTGCTTCAATGTGACGGATACCGTGGCTCTTGGCAAAATGGAGGGAACCCGAGACCGCTGCTGGGACGCATGTACTCTGCACGAGTACTCGCTCGTGGCCGGTGGACACAACTTCCGCGGTTCGAGAGCCGACAGGATGAAGCTCTGGTATACTCACAAGCTGCAGGCATTCATCGGCGAGTTCGGGAAGCCGAGCTGCGTCGGCTGCGGCCGATGCATTACCACCTGCCCCGTCGACATCAATGTCAAGACGGTTGCAAAGACCCTGAGAGGAGAGGAGGTGTACTTCAAATGAACGAGGGACTCTGTGCCGATATCAAGCTTGCAAACGACTTTCAGCCGGATATGATGAGGATCGTCAGGAAGTACAACCTGACCGATGATGTCAGGTTCTTCCAGGTCAGACCGATGGAGGAGCAGAAGGCGCTGACCCTTTGCTACAACCCGGGACAGTTCATGATGGTCTCGAGGCTCGGCGTGGGAGAAGCTCCGTTCTCGATCTCGTCTACGCCGTCGCGGCCTGGATTACTGGAGTTCTGCATAAGGGAAGTCGGACAGGTAACGCAGTCCATATTCCGGCTCAACGAGAACGATTCCATCGGCGTCAGGGGGCCCTACGGAAACGGCTTCCCCATGGAGAGGCTGAAGGGGCGGGACCTGGTCATTACGATGGGTGGCCTCGGAGCCGCGCCGCTGAGATCTCTGATCCTGTACGCTCTGGACAACAGGGACGACTTCGGAGAGATATACCTGCTGCACGGGGCGAAAAAACCCGGCGAGATGCTGTTCAAAACGGAGTTCTTCGACATGATAGAGCGGAAGGACGTGAACACCATGCTCACGGTCGATGCGGACGATACGGGGAAATGGCCTGCGAAGGTCGGCCTCGTGACGACGCTCTTCAAGGACATCAAGCAGATAGATCCTGCAAACACCTTTGCGGCGATATGCGGTCCACCAGTGATGTACAAGTTCGTGATCCAGGAGCTGCTGAAGCTCAAGATTCCGAAGAACCAGATTCTGCTATCGCTCGAGAGGAGAATGAAATGCGGCATCGGAAAGTGCGGACATTGCGTGGTGAAGCACATCTACACCTGCATGGACGGCCCGGTGTTCTCATATTGGGATGTGATCAACATGAAGGAGTTGATATATTGAGCCGGATTGACTCTCGCGATTTCGAGGAGGGGAAATAAATGGCCAATCAACTTCCCAGAGTTGGCATCTACGGGCTCACCGGCTGCGCCGGCGACCAGCTCACGATAATCAACTGCGAGGACGAGATACTCGCTCTCTTCGGGGCTGCGGACATCAGATCGTTCGTGATGGCGAAGAGCGACAACACGGAGGACGAGATGGATGTGGCCTTTGTGGAGGGATCAGTATCCACTGAGGAGGACCTGAGTATGCTGAAAGACATCCGAAAGCGATCGAAGATATTGATCGCTATCGGAGGATGCGCGTCCTGCGGAGGTCCCCAGTCAGGCAGAGCACTCGAAAAGAACTGGAAGGACCGGATAAAACAGGTATACGGCAACACTAAGTTCGAGATACCGGATGCGAAAGAGCATCAGCCGCTCAGCGCACATGTGAAGGTTGACGGCGTTATACCCGGCTGCCCGATAGACAAGGGAGAGTTCCTCAGGGCAGTCTCGAGGATCGTCAACGGTGACATGCCGATCGCGTACAAGTATCCGGTCTGCGTTGAGTGCAAGTACAACGAGAACGAGTGTCTTCTGCTCAAGGGCATTCCGTGCATCGGACCATTGACGGCCGCGGGATGCGACTCCGTTTGCGTCAACCACAACATACCGTGCGTCGGATGCAGGGGACCGGTCATCGAGGCGAACGTGGCCAGCGAATACAAGCTACTGCTGGAAAAGAAGTTCTCCAAGGAGGATATAGTGAACAGAGCGATGATGTTCGGCGGTGTCAAAATGGCTGAACTTCTCGAGAATCTGAAGGGGGCGAAGAAATGAAGAAGATAAGGGTAGACCATCTATCCCGGGTCGAAGGACACGGCGCAATCACCGTGGAGATCGAGGGAAAGAAGGTCAAGGACGTCAAATTCGAGATCCTCGAGGGGCCGAGGCTGTTCGAGACACTGACGATCGGAAAGCTCCCTGAGGAGAACGTGAGCGTTGTTCCTAGGATTTGCGCCATCTGCACGCTGTCTCACAAGAATGCGTCGCTGCGTGGAGTGGAGAAATGCCTTGGGATAGAGGTCCCGCAAAAGGTCGCGCTCATGAGAGAGCTGATGATGCTCGGGGAGAACGTCGAGAGCAACGCCCTGCACGTCTACCTGCTGGCATTGCCCGATATACTGGGCTATCCAAACGCGATCGCGATGGTGGACAAGTACGCCGAAGCCGTCACCGAAGGGCTCACACTGAAGAAGTTCGGGAACAGGATCATGGAGATAACTGCCGCCAGAGCAACCCACGGAGAGAACCCAATAATTGGAGGTTTCGGCAGATATCCGAGCAAAGAGGATCTCCTCGAGCTCAAGGATACGGCAATCAAACTATTACCCGCGGCCAACAAGGTCGTCGAACTGCTGGGACCGATGGACTTCAAGTACTCGGAGGATGAGAAGACTACATTCGCGTGCGTGAACCCCCCGAAGAACGAGTTCGGATACGTTGCCGACAGCATAATACTGTCCGACGGTAAGGTCTTCGATGCGGAGGAATACACCAAGGTAACGAACGAGAAGATCGTTCCGCACAGCTATGCGAAGAGGTCGAGCTACAAGGGAGCGCCGTACACTGTCGGTGCCATTGCGAGGATGAACAACCTCGGCGACCGGCTGAAGGGGCAGGCAGGCAAGTACTACAAGAAATTCAGCAACGACCGGTGGCTAACCAACCCGCTTTACAACAATGTGGCACAGGCGATAGAGCTGGTGTACG
Organism: Methanobacteriota archaeon; assembly: GCA_011046235.1. Lineage (GTDB taxonomy): Archaea > Thermoplasmatota > Thermoplasmata > UBA10834 > DTMW01 > DSAX01. The sequence continues at coordinate 7,949 of DSAX01000054.1, forward strand.
ACCTCGAGCTGCTGCCCGGGCTCGTGGACAAGATCCTCAAGCTGAAGGACCCGGAGATCGTGAAGCCGAACAGACAGACGGGGAAGGGCACTGGAGCCGTAGAGGCACCCCGGGGTACGCTGTACCACAGCTATGAGATCAAGGACGGACGCATGTCCAAGGTAGACATCATCACGCCCACCGCGCAGAACCTGGACGACTCCGAAAGATACCTTCGAAAAACGGCGCAGAAGATGCTTGAGAAGGGAAAGAAGGACGACGAGATCAAGAGACACATGGAGATCATCGCGAGAGCCTACGACCCGTGCATCAGCTGTTCTGCACATCTCGTCAAATTAGTGAGAAGGTAAATGGTTATCGAGGAGACACTCGAACGGCTATCACAAATCTCCGGTGGCCGTCGGACTGCTTTCATAGGTCTGGGTAACCGCGAAAGAGGCGACGACGCCCTCGGCCTGAGATTCGTAGAGGATCTCAGGCACCTAAACCCCAATCTGTTTCTATCGGAAGAAGAGGGAGTCGAATCGATAATCCTCGAATTGATCGAGAACGACTCGGTTGACACCGTTATCTTCGTCGATTCATGCGATATCGGATCGAATCCCGGAGATGCGATGATAGTAACTGCCGATGGACTGGACCCCGGTATTTTATCGACACACAAGGTTCCGCTGCAGCTGCTAATGGCATTGCTCGTCAAGGAGGGGAAATCCTGCTACCTGCTCGGCATGCAACCGAAGGAACTCGAATACGGAGCCGGACTTTCTGAGGAAATCGTCGAGTCACTCAGAATCATAGAAAATGCGATATCAGCCGTTTTCAAAGAATGAATCAGCAGATTCTCGGGACTGGGTCGCCTACCGGAGACTCGACGATTCTGAGACCGCCTACGGAGGTTCGCATCACGACCCCTCGATAATCACGGCTTGCCTCGCCAATGATCGCAGCGTCCCTGCCCTCATCGGTCTTTCGCAGTGCGGCAAGCACATCTTCTGCCAGATCCGGTACGACCGCGAATGCGGCCTTTCCCTCGTTTCCGATCTCCAGCGGGTCGATTCCGAGCATCTCACAGGCAGAAACGACAGGCTCCTTCAGGGGAACATCGTCCTCCTCCAAGATTATCCCGACCTTGGATTTCTGAGACCACTCGTTGAGCAGATTAGATAGCCCTCCTCTTGTGGGATCCTTCATCGCAGATATCCCTCCGACCCGCAGAGCTTCACGTATCATGTGATTCAGCGGCTGGGCATCGGTCTTCACCTGCGTCTCGAACCCGTAACCTTCCCTGAACGAGAGCAAAGCGATGCCGTGATCGCCCAGAGTACCACTTATGATGATCTTGTCGCCTGGCGCCACTGCCGAATCGTTCGGCCACCTCTGCGCGAATTCCCTCCTGGCACATATCGCCTCGATGTTCGAGTCGAGCAGGTCAGAGCGCCTTCCTATCCCGGAAGTGTTGATGAACATCCCCTCAAGAGCGGTTTTTTCCACGACCTTTGTGTCGCCTGTGACCACCGGAACGCCCGCCCTATCTGATGCCTCCCGCATCGATTTCAGAATGACATCGAGATCTTTCAGCGAGAATCCGTCCGAGATAATCAGGGAGCATGACAGGGCGATCGGCTCGGCGCCCATCACAGAAAGATCGTTCACGGTTCCGCACACGGAAAGGGAGCCTATGTTCCCGCCTGGGAAGATGAGGGGCTTCACGGTATAGCTGTCGGTCGTGAACACGATGTCGTCGATCACGGCGCCATCATCCAGATATCCAAGAGGTATCTCCCCGGCCGAAGAGTCGAGGTTGGAAAGGACCAAACGGCAAATGAATGACTGCATCTTCTCGCCGCCGGCACCGTCAGATAGCGTTACCGTTTCTTCTTTATCCATCGTTGCTCGGACTCCGAAGCATATATTTCTAATTTTCCCGCCATGTATGCGAATTGCATCTTTCGAATTACATCACGCCAGATAGTATCCTGAACGCGACCCCTCCGACTAATATCGCAAACCCGATCTCGAACAGCGTGATCGCGGTCGCCCTTTTGAGACCGATCTCCTTGACGAGGGCGCCTACCGTGGCGACGCATGGAATGTACAGCATGACCACGAGGCTGAAGACGATCATCTGAACATCGGTCATGAACTCTCCGAGATCGGAGGTCAGGGCAACGGTGCCCAGGAGCAGGAGCGTCAGCTCCTTTCTGAGAATTCCGGATATGAGGACTATGCCCGTAACAGCCGGGAGGCCGAGCCAGGTCACCGTGACCGGGGACATGCCGTCGGATATGTAATCGAGCAGGTCTAGATATTGGAGCGATGCCAGGAACAGGCCCACAATGATAAGCAGTGGGATCGCGATGTAAATGAAATCCTTGACCCTGTGCCAGGATTGTTTCAAGACGACTTCTAACGACGGCCGCCTGAGCGGCGGCATCTCCATTATCAGTCCGGCTGGATCGCCCGGAAGGACTGAGTACGCGAGTCTCGTGAGCAGCGCTATCAGGGCAAGGTTGAACGCATAGAGCGCCACGACCCATACGAATCCGACGTAGGTTCCCACGAGGCCGAAGATGACGATCGAGGTGGCCGCGCACGGTACGAGCGTCACTGCAAAAATCGAAAGCAGACGCTCCCTGTCCGTCTCCATGATCCTGCAGCCCATGCAGGCCGGGACGTTACATGAGTATCCGAGGATCATGGGAATGAATGCCTTACCATGAAGGCCTATCCTGTGCAGTATGCTGTCCATGATGAAAGCAACCCTAGCGATGTATCCCGTGTCCTCCAGCACCGCGAGCAGTATGAAGAACGGGATCAGGTAGGGCAGGGCGATGGACAGGACCGATACGGTTCCCCCTATCAGGCCGCTCCAGATGAACTCCCCGAAGTCGGGATCGCCGAACCGGCCTATGAAATCGGGCCGAAAGCTCTCCGATGCGTCGATCATCATAGTCGCAAAGAAATCTCCAAAAGTGAAGAGAGCGTAAAATACGGAAATGGAAAGCCCCATCAAAATGAGCAGTCCGAAGACCCTGTGGGTGAGAAGGTTGTGCAGCTTCTCCTCCTTCGTCACCTCCTGCTTGCCGGAGTACTGAGATGCCCTGGACGCGATCGTGGCGGCAACGGCGAATCTGTCGGATAGCAGTATCGATGAGATACCGTCTTCCATCTCCCGCTCCAGGGCGCTTCGGATTTCCGATATCGCATTTCTGATCGCGGGAGTTGCCGAATATATATTGTCTTCGATTTCGGTGTCCCCGACGAGCAACCTTTCGGCAAGCCAGTATGAAGGATATCCCGCATTCCGAGGCAGCATCTCTTTGACACTGTCGAGCTGCGAGGCGATCCTCGGGGTGTGGTATCTTCTCTCGATCTTCTCCTCGTCCGAGCCGAGCGAGGTCAACCCGATCTTCAGAAGATCGGTGATTCCGATGCCCCTGAGCCCGGAAGATGGCACCACTGGCACTCCCAGCTCTTCTTCGAGATTATCCGAGTCGATGACGAGCCCCTGCTTCTCTGCCCTGTCGATCTGGTTCAGGCACACGACGATCGGAATGCCGAGCATGAGAAGCTCAATGGTCAGCGCGAGGTTTCTCTCCAGAGAGGTCGAGTCAACGACGTTTATGATCAGGTCCGGCTTTCGGCCGAGAAGGAATTCCCGGACCTCCCGTTCCTCTCCGATATCTGAAGATATGGAATATGTGCCTGGCAGGTCGATTATGTCCAGATCGTGACCCTCGAAGATCAGCTTTCCGCTGAGTAGGCCGACCGTCTTGCCGGGCCAGTTACCGATTATCTGGTGAGCGCCCGTAAGCTGGTTGAATATCACACTCTTCCCGACATTCGGATTCCCAACGAGCGCTACGGTTATAGTTTCCGCTGACGACTTTCTGTAATTTGAGGCGTCAGATTTTCCCCTGACTGCGCCCGCGCAGCTCTCGCAGCCCATTGTTCACACTCCGAATCATTGTACGAAAATCTTCTTGGCAACACCGCGTCCGAGCGCTACCTTGCATCCCCTGACAGAGATTTCAACAGGGCCGGAGAATGGGGAGCTCTTCTGAAGGCTTATCTGGGCCCCCTTAGTGAGGCCCATGCTGTTCAATCGTTGGACGATTGACCGCCCTCCCCTTATGAATTGAATAGTCGCTTTCTCGCCCGCTCCCAGTTCGGTCAAAGGCTTCAGGGATTTACGTTCCTTTTGCTTCACAATATCGGCCAACGCCTGATCCTTGCATTCGACACAGCTCTTGACATCCAGACCGCAGGGCGGAATACTCTGGCTGTCGTCCGAGCAGGTGTCAGGATGGTTCAAAATCCTGCAGAGTGCGACCTCGGCCTCATCGGAAAGTTTGTGCTCCATTTCGCAGGCTTGTTCATGGACCTTTGAAGATTCGAGGCCGAGCATGTCCGAGAGGAACCGTTCCAGCAACCTGTGTTTGCGCCGTATCTTTGTGGCGATCACAAGCCCTTCCTCCGTCAGCGTCGTCCCGTGATACGGTTCGTACTTTACAAGTCCGTCAGAAGCGAGCTTCTGAAGGCTCTCCGTGACCGTTGCTGGAGCGAGCTCCATCTTCTTGGATAATTCCGTCGTTTTGACCGGCTTCCCGTCCTCCGACAGGGAGAGTATCGTCTTCAAATACTGCTCTACTACCTCTTTCTTCACGAGGTACACCTAAGAAGAGGTTATTTATCAATTTTTCGGTGCACCTAAAAATGTATGGGCTTATTCCATCCTCAGTATGTCCCTTGTCGGATCTGGGACATTGGGCCTCTCTGGCATTGGCACCGATCCGGGCGGAATCTTCCGTGCTGGGGTGGATCTGAGTGACGCCATTCCGAGGCGGACCAGATTGACTACGGCTCCCTCGAAGGTGCTGTAAAACCCGGAACTGACCAGCTCTTCCACCTCCGAAACGAGATCCGGAGGTAGCTCTACGCTCCTATTCGTCATAATAATAATATGTGCTCCCAATATTGATAAAGCTGTCTGAGTGGTTTATGAGAGAGACGGTATATTCGAAAGACGATCCATTCGGTGAGGTGCCGATGAAAGAAGCGATGTTCTATCTGCCAACCGGAAAGGAAAAAGGTGTTAAATGCCTCCTCTGCAGGCACGAATGCATCATATCCACCGGAAAGAGAGGCATATGCCAGGTTAGAGAGAACGTCGATAGCAGGCTATATTCCCTCAACTACGGAAAGGCGATATCGCGCGCCGTGGACCCGATCGAGAAGAAACCGCTTTTCCACTTCCACCCCGGCACCATCAGTCTATCCGTTGCGACAGTGGGCTGCAACTTCAGATGCCTTCACTGCCAAAACTACTCGATTTCACAAATGGTCCGGGATTTCGGAAAGATACCGGGCGACGATGTGCCGCCGGAGGAGATCGTCATGTTGGCCAAGCGAAGGGGGTGCGACAGCATCTCATATACATACACGGAACCCACCATGTTCTATGAGTATGCATATGACATCGCGCGCATTGCAAAACGGGAGGGGCTTTCCAATGTGTTCGTGACAAACGGATACATCGGCGAGGATGCGCTCAGGCAGATGGCGCCTTTCCTTGACGCCGCCAACATCGACCTCAAAGCCTTCTCGGACGAGTTCTACCGTGAAATATGCGGTGCGAGGCTGAATCCCGTATTAGAGAGCATAAGGCTGTACAAAGAGCTGGGCATTTGGATAGAGATAACCACACTGCTCATCCCGGGACATAACGACTCGGAAAAGGAGATATGGGAGATTGCCAGATTCATCGCCTCAATCGATAATGGCATTCCTTGGCATGTCACGAGGTTTCACCCTACCTACAAACTCAACGACATCCAGACTACACCGGTCGATACGCTCAGGAAGGCCAGCAGGATCGGACGGGAATCGGGCCTGAAGTACGTATACGAGGGCAACGTGCCGGGGGAGGAGCGCGAAAACACCCATTGCCCCTCCTGTGGTAAACTGCTCATAAGGCGGTTTGGGTTCGAAATCGTGGAGAATCGGTTGAGAAATGGTGCATGCCCAGACTGCGGCTCGGAGATAGACGGTGTATTTTGATCTGTACCACGTCACACACGTTATGCAGAAACGTTATGCAGAAAAATAACATAGTTTATGGATATAACAGAAAGAGTGTCGGCAGGAAAAGAATCTTATAGGGGTGTCCGATAGCTATTTCGTTAACACGATGATTATAGGTCGTTAATAAAAGCCATCCGAAGGTAGATGATTATGAGTCTGGACATAATGAAAGCTGAGTGTGAGGTCGTTGCAAAGAAAATTCTGCCTGTTTTAAGAGCGAAGGTTGCCCAGAGCCTGTCGAGAGACTATGGACTCCAGCAACACGAGATTTCGAAGAAGCTCGGCGTAACGCAAGCAGCCGTGAGCTTTTATCTTTCGAAGTCAAGAGGATCGAACACCTCGATCATCCGTAAGTTCCCAGAGATAAATGCCTCGGCGAAGCTGATCTCCGCGGCACTGTATAAGAACGCGAAGGAGAAGAAGATCAAAGATCTTCTATGTCAGCTCTGCAAGAAAATCAAGAACAAGAAGGCTTTTAAGGCAATGATGAAGTAATCGCCTGCCTCGAATATATCGAATGGGGGGAGTTCAGCGCTTCCCTCCATGTCATTTCAACGTTTTGCATATTGCATTTAAACTGTGCAGAATGCGGTAGGTGAGCCGCTGTTGTCGCAAAATGTCGAGAGACGTAACGATTCTTAATAGTCCATAAGGAAATTCGGCATATGGATGTTCAAGGTATATCGTCTTGAAAAACGAAATTTCGATAAATTCAGAGAGCATCTGAATAAGCTCGGATTCAAGTTCGAGAAACGGCCCCATCAAATATTTCTTGCGAGATACGCCAAACTGACCGTCAATCTATACGGCTCGGGGAAGGTGACCTTCGGAGGAAAGGATGACCTCCTGAGGAGGGAGGTGGAATGGTTTCTCGAACAGCTTGGAGCGACTATAGAACCCATAGTCTCTTCCGATTTCTCCGGCATAACCAGAATCGGCACCGACGAGGCGGGGAAGGGGGACCTGTTCGGACCACTGGTGGTAGCCGGAGCCAGAGTATCGTCGGACCTAGAAACGGAACTTGAAAACATCGGGGTCCGAGATTCCAAGACAATACGAAGCGAGAAACGTATCTCAGAAATTTCCCGCAACATAAAGCAACTCCTCGGAAAGGGAGTATACGACATCGTGATCATCAAGCCCAGGCGCTTCAACGAGCTCTACTCGGAAATGAAGAACATGAATGTCATTCTGGGCTGGGCCCATGCCAGGGCTATCGAGAACATTCTGAGAGCTAATGAGCGATGCGAGATAGCGGTGGCGGACAAGTTCGGCAAGAGGGAATATATAGAAAGAGCTCTGATGAAAAACGGCAGGAAGATAGAGCTCATCCAGATGATCCACGCCGAACGAGACATCGCCGTCGCCGCAGCATCGATACTTGCCAGAGACGCATTCCTTGAGAGCATGCGATCCATGGAGGAGGAGTTCAGACTGCGATTCCCGCGGGGAGCTTCCAAAGTCGATGACGCAGCCGTGGAGTTCGTGGAAATGCACGGCAGGGAATCACTACCGGATGTCGCAAAGATGAATTTCTCCATCATCGACAGAGTGCTTTAGCTGGGATGAATTTTCAAGCCTCATTTTCGAATGCGCCGATCCCAATAAAAAGTGAGCGCTGAGGGGGAGATTCGAACTCCCGAGGTGCAGAGCACCACGAGCTTGCGGGTCCCGTCTGTGAGAACTCCAGGCTCGCGCCTTACCAGGCTGGGCCACCTCAGCAACGCTCCTGTCAAAAGGGTATCGATATTTAACCTTCACGACCGAAGATACGATCATGAGCCAGCATCAGGGCGATGAGATGGCTCTCAGCTTCGAATCGACCGATGCATCCTTGTCCGTCCTATCATCGATCTTCAGGGTCGTTATCACCCTTTCCACACCCGATTCGAGTACGGCCCGGTGGGCAGCCTTCACAGCCTTTAATAGCAGGTCGATATCCTTGCATTCCAGGACCGTGGAAACGGGTCCTGGGATCACCCGGACGCCCCTGCCCTCCAGTGTCCTTATGGCGACTTTGACGTATTGGCTCACGCTCACTCCCTTGCCTATCGGCACGATGCTGAGCTCTGCAATTATCACTTGCACACCCACAAATACAGAGGAGCTTGCTGTCTTAATCTTTGCTGTTGGGACATGCTATCTCAGTGCGACATCGGGAGAGAATCTTAATCCCATGGTCGCCTTCCGTCATACAATGGGAGATGGGCAGGGCTGCAAGGATCACATTGACGATGAGGGCAGGATCGTCCTATGCCAGATCGGGGTTGTCCATTCGCCCCTGCCCCCGGACTCGGATAAGGTGCCGTTCCAATCTTTCATATCCGACATCGCGGGCAGCATCGAGATATTTGAGGAATACGAGGCCGGCCTCGACGGCATCGAGCGTTTCAGCCACATATCTGTAATATATTACATGCACATGTCAAATAAGACGAAGCTCAGCACCGTCCCGCTTATGGAAGAGGAGGAACAGGGAATATTCGGGACCAGATCCCCTTCGAGGCCCAACCATATAGGCATCTCGACCGTGAGGCTGAGGGGACGCAGGGGAAGGGAGCTCGATGTGCTCGGCCTGGACATGATGGATGGCACCCCTGTCATAGACATCAAGCCGTATGTGCCCAAGGTAGACCTGGTAAAAGGGGTCGACAACGCCTGGCTGATGAGGAAGCTCGAGAGGGTCGGGAAGTTGGACTCAAGGAAACTGGATGAGATTTTCTAATGATTTCTATGGCGGTCAGTGGTATTTCAGCTCCTCTATCATAGCCTCGAATACCTCTGTCCTCGAGTCTCTCAGCGTTGGCCGCATCCGGCGGTACAGTTCTAGCGAGGCGGGATCGAACTCGCCCGTCACCGTCTGCTCTTCCAGCGGACCAGCTTCCGTTAAGACCTCTCCTCTGGGGTTGAGAAGCCGGCTCATGCCCCCGAACACGAGGTCCAGGTGGACCCCGACGCTGTTGACGTACGCGAAATACGATGCGGTCTCTATCGCCCTTGCTGGCAGCAGCCTCATGAAGTTCTCCACCGTGGCCGTAGGGGAGGCTGAGATGCACACGATAAGGTCTGCTCCGCGCAGCGCGAGGAGCTTGGACAGCTCCGGAAAGAAAATATCGTAGCAGATCATGACCCCGATCTTCACGCCCGACAACTCCGCCAGGGACGCATCCCGGCCCACGGAGAAATAGAGCGCCTCCTCGAATGGGCCGAATGTCGGCAGGAATGTCTTGTCGTAACGAGCGACGTTCCCACGGGAATCTGCGACTATGGCGGAATTCGTGACCTGGCCGCTTATTTGAGAGTGCCTGAGCGGCATCCCGAAAATCACCGATTTCGATGAATCGGAACATATCTGAGAAATTTTCGACACCGTTGGCCCGTCCTCCGCCTCCGCGATCGACGAGATCTCGTCTCTGGGAAGATATCCGCTCATGAAAAGCTCTGGGAAGACGATCAGGTCTGCCTCGCTCTTCGAAACTATGGATTCGATGACCGAGAGGTTTCTTTCAATATCCCCAACGTGCGACTTCCTCTGCGCCAGCATGATTTTCATTGAATGACCTCTTCCGAATCATGATGTGACGATTTATCTGTTTTCACGCCTAGGTTTCGAGCAATGGGTTTATTTGTGCTTTTTCGCATTGCTGAGGCGATGCAACTTCCGAAGCTCAGGAAGGATGCGGCAGAGATAATCGAGGCCTTCATCGCCACCAGGCTGGAGGAGGCTGGCGCGGATGGGATCGCTATCGGTCTGAGCGGTGGCCTGGATTCATCATTGACCGCAAGCCTATCGGTCAGGGCGGTCGGCAGGGACAGGGTGCTCGGAGTCGCTATGCCCGAGGAGGACTCCAACCCCCAGGACCTGGAGCACGCATATCTCATGGCGAAATCGCTAGGAATCGAGCTCAGGGTCATCGACATAGGAAAGCCGCTCGTGAGCCTCGTGGAGTGCACAGACGCAAAGCCCGACAAGCTGACGCTTGCGAATCTCAAGGCGCGGACTCGGATGATAGTGCTCTATTATCTGGCCAACACGGAGAACAGGCTCGTCATGGGGTGCAGCAACAAGAGCGAGCTGATGGTCGGTTATTTCACCAAGTTCGGGGATGGAGCTTCGGACTACCTACCGATCGGCGACCTGTACAAGACCCAGGTGAGGGATCTGGCTCACAAACTGGGTATCCCTGTAACAATAATCGAAAAACCCCCGTCCGCCGGACTGTGGAAGGACCAGACAGACGAGGGCGAGATGGGGCTGTCCTACGACATGCTCGACTCAATCCTATACGGGCTGGAGATGCAGCTCCAGGACTTGGAGATCGCCTCGCGGGCCGACTGCGACCCGTTCATGGTCGAGGAGGTGCGGTCGCGGGTGCGCAGATCGATCCACAAGCGCAGAGCCCCGCTCATACCGAAAATCGGTATTAGAACGCCCGGGTACGACTGGAGAGAACCGTGACCCATCGGTGCTGCTAAGATAATCTTTTTAAACCGTCATCGAATACGACCCTCCTGGGCTCCCGTAGTGTAGTCCGGCCAATCATTTCAGCCTCTCGCAGGCGACAAACTGGAGAAAGCTGAGGACCAGGGTTCAAATCCCTGCGGGAGCACTCTTCGGATTACCTTTTCGACTCTGAGACAATCAGAAATTACCGGATCAGGTATTATTCGAGTTCGAAAACCTCATTCAGGTCGCAGACCAGCCCCTTGCAGGATTCCAATGTCTCCAGGTATTTCCGGAGCAGCTGCAGTTTCTCATACCTCCTTTGAGAATCTGGCTCTTCCGCACAGCCCAACACGAGGTTGCTCAGTATCTTTCTTTTTCCGTAATCGAAAAGACTGGTCGCTGATATTAGCTGATCGAGAAAAGAGGCCTGCGAATCTGTTAGAATACCGTCGCGTACAGCCCTTGCTATGCTCTTACTTATGCTTCCTTTGGAAATGCCTCTATTTTCATCGTAGCCGCTCATATGCAATCCGCCCTCTTTGTCGTCGATATGCAAAATCGAAAACGGTTTGGATTATTCTTCCATGTAGGCTGGGTTCGGATAACCGCTCATTCAGTGGCATTCGTCCTTCCGCTTCTGGCAATTCAGACGCGGTGGTTGCTTCCTTCCGAGCAATCATGGGATACATATGGGATGTATTTTTATCGTACAAATATTTTGCTGATGCGAATCGATGGAATAAGTTATAGTCTGCATTATCAATATTGAAAACGCATGGCGAGGTGAGGGATACGAAGAATGGGTTAGGAAAAAAGGCGGATGACCGGGTAAATATCAAGCTCCCGAGGGATCTGTGCGCGCTCATATCTGAGAAGATACGCGAGCATCCTGAGTGGGGGGTCAGATCGATATCCGACTTCGTGCGAAGAGCGTTGGATAACGAACTGCGTATCCGGCTGGGCGATATCGATAGGAAGGTCATCGAGATTCGGATGAACTCCCCGGGTTCTCCAGAGGACAACCTGTACAGAGATCCCTGAGCAGCTCCTTGTTGAATATCTCCTTTATCCGCTCACCTATTATCTCCTCGTTCAGCCTGCAATCCATGGGTAGGTCTATCGTGATGACGATCTGCTGGCTGCAGGCGCTCTGGTTGTTGTATAGGGTATTCCTGGGCACATTTCCCGCTCCTTCAGCTCATATATTGTATTAATCAATATTAGATGCATCTCTCGGGAGACGAAGAAAGAACTGCTTGGATACGACTGTATCACAGTGGTATGAGGGCTTTTGCACCGAAGTCTCCGAAGGAGTGGTCTGCCCGTTTCCTCGCCTCGACGATCTTGAAGAATACACCGCTTCCAGCGTATTCTATCGTGTCGCCGTTACTGAGCTCCTTCCCGCTTCCGATCATGGATATCGCGACATTGCCAATCAGCTCCGTGAAATAGTCTAGCTTGTCCGGGTCATTGAAAACGATCTCGATGTCCGGAAGTCCGAACTGCTCCATGCCATGGGTGTGAACCCACTGCTCTCGATTCGTGACGCTGTGGATGTTCCCCAACAGCAGAAACAGGGTCTGTGGACTGCATTGCCGATCACGAAGGTGGGACCCCGCCCACTCCTTGGGATGGTACAGCTCCGCCGACAGGGCTGCGTGGCCAATCACGTTCTCGTATTCAAGCATCGAAAGCAGGGTCTGGCCGATGAGCGCGGTCTGTGAGATGCCGTTCTCCCTCGTGACCGAGTTCTCGAGCAGTATATGGTGCACATGTCCCAACAGAGCCTTGTTCTGGTGCTCCTCCACCTCATTCACGATTGCGGACTCGCAACATGACGAGACGAACTTCTCGAGGAAATGGAGGGGGAGCGATTGTTCGATACGGGAAATCACCACGAACGATTTCTGGTCCGAAAGCCGATATCGGTCGATTTTCTGCCGATGGTCGTTTTTTACGGGCATCTCCAGACACTGGAGGTTCCTACCCCACCTCTTGACGAAGCGATCCATGAAATTATCGATCTTGAAGTCTTCGAAGGATTCGCTCAGTGGTATGCATATCCTTGTCACTGACTCCTTCTTCTTGATGGTGTACCTCTCCCTCCGGGTGCTGAAATCGAAGGAAGACCAAGATATATCCCCTGAGCCCAGTTGAGGACCCCTCCCGAGAAGTGGGTAATATCGCTCATTGTCTTTATTATTTTCAATCCGTCAACTGAGTCGTCATCGGGGATGATCGATATTATTGACCAATCCAATCGTCGATTCATGGGATTTCTTGATGCGCATATCGAAAAAAGAATTGAATCTCGATGAAACGGAGATAGAATAACAATATAATGGCATATTTTGTGTTCTCTTCAACCCCGAACCCGACAGAACGCCCATTAAGATATTGTGTTATTTTAATTAAAATAATGTTATATAACGGATGGGAGGAGGAATTTCTGATACTGGCGGGAAATGAAACATTACTACAGATTCTTGTGGCATATGAAAAACTATTTAAGAGAAAATTCAATTATGCCCGAACCTGCTTTCGCCGTAACGGCCCGGAAACCTCAAGATATTTATTGAGGTGATGTGTCGTTTTAGCCGAGAGCGGAACGTATCGTAAAAGATATGCACGATGAGAGCACGCAGAGGAGGGGATTGTTTGGTGAGTATTGACGATATCAACAACCGGGGATTTGAAAAACACAGAAGTTTTACTAAAGGATTAACAAAGAAATTGATTGCGGTCGGGATCATATTTGCAATGGTTGCTATCGCATTTCAGGCAGTGATTCCTGTCGCGGCCCAGGATGAAGACAAGAAGACGCTATTCATGGGGTTCATCCAGGACATTGACAGCGCAAATCCATATCTCGGGATCCAGGATGTCTCGTATGTCTACTACGGAATGGTATATGACTACCTTATAAGCCCAGACGCCGACCTCGAGTCGCAGCAGAACCTCGCCGAGAGCTGGTGGTACATGGATGGCCCAACTGCGTTTGGCAGGGGTCAGAATTTCTCGTCCTTCACGCACGATGACCCGGAAGATTGGCCCCTGGGATCGATCTGGGAGTACAACCTGACCGAGAATGTTTTCTGGAACGACGGTGTACCTTTCACCGCCGAGGACGTCGAGTGGACCTTCAACATACAGATCGGCGCCAACTTCATGACCTACTGGGCATACCAGCCCTACACCAGGTGGATACACAAGGCGGTCGCAGTGGACGACCTAAAGGTCAGAGTGTTCTTCAGCGACCTCGACACGAAGGTGCCGTTCGCGGCAGCGTTCGGATACAACCTGTTCATACCCATCATGCCGAAGCACATATTCGCTGACAAGCCGACGACCTACCTTGGGTACACATGGGATGGAGCCCCTGGGGTCGGGACCGGCCCGTTCATGCCGACCGATAAGATCGCGGACGAGGTTATCCAGAAGGAGAAGCTCACACTGGTCAAGAACCCATACTACAACTTCCAGGACGAGGAAACCGGCGAATGGAAGGGGCTCGGGTATGCTTATAACCGCTCCACCGAGATTGACGAGCTTCGCTTCAAGTTCTTCACGGAGGAGAGCACTCTTTCGCTAGCCGTGAGAAACGGAGATGTAGATGTCGCAGAGATAGGCGCCACCACATACCTGACTTGGCTGGCGGACTCTTCCAAGCCGGAGGCGCTCAACATCATTGCCCAACTCGGCCCAACCGCCTACTCGAAGGAGATCGCCATCAATGCCTACGAGGATGCTCCAGGAACGCTCAACTCACTGAGGCTGGACCCGGCGGTAACGAGGGCGGCCTCGCTGGCGACCAACAAGACCTACATCAAGGACCAGTTCTACAAGGGCTTGGCGATGGAGGG
>DSAX01000092.1 GCA_011046235.1 Methanobacteriota archaeon
CAAATCGAAGCTACTTTATTCGGAACGAGGATACGGCCTTGCCAATGAGGTGTATCGGGATTTGAATATCATAGAGGCCGAAAAGCTGGTGAAGAAATTCAACGGGTTCACCGCTGTCGACGGCATCTCCTTCAGCGTCACAAGGGGGGAGTGCTTTGGTTTTTTGGGCCCAAACGGCGCCGGGAAGACCACCACGATCAAGATGATACAATGCGTCTCCCCGAAATCCTCCGGAAAGCTCGAAGTGAGCGGAATGGAGGTCGACGAACAGCCCCGGAGTATCAAGGAGAAGCTGGGGGTATCCCCCCAGGAGATCAACCTCGACCCGGATTTCACCGTCTACGAGAACCTCGTGGTGTTCTCCCGTTTTTTCGACATTTCCGAAAAGCAGGCGGCGTCGCGGGCCGATGACCTCATAGAGCTCTTCCAGCTGCAGTCGAAGAGGGACACATCGATCAACAAGCTCTCGGGCGGCATGAAGAGGAGGTTGCTGCTCGCGAGATCCTTGATAAACGACCCGGAGATCCTCATACTCGACGAGCCCACCATAGGCCTGGACCCGCAGGCCAGGCATCTGATCTGGGACAAGCTGGCGGACCTGAAGTCGCGCGGCATCACGATCATACTCACCACCCATTACATGGACGAGGCCGCGAAGCTCTGCGACAGGATCGCGATCATGGACAGCGGGCGCATTCTGACAGTGGGCAGCCCCGAGGCGCTCGTTCGGGACAACATCAGGGGCAGTATAATCGAGGCGAACGGAGGCTCGGAGATAGTCCGATGCCTGGAAGGCATCCGTGAAAAGGTGGACTACGAGATCTCCGGAGACGATGTCAGGATTTTCACGGACAGCCCCCAGGAGATACTCGGCACTATACTGAAACAGTGTGATATCTCGTCGACCTCGGTCAGGAACTCCACGCTGGAGGATGTCTTTCTCAAGCTGACGGGAAGGAGGCTGAGAGACTGAAACCCCCGGCCATACTCTCGTTCCCGGACATCTCCCGCAGGACCTGGAAGGTCTGGAGACGCAACAAGGACATCTTCATGAAGACCTACAAGGTGAACTTCATTCCGCCGATCGCGGAGCCCATTCTGTACCTCGTGGCGTTCGGCTTCGGTCTCGGGCTGTTCGTGGAGGATATCGAAGGTATTCCGTATCCGAAGTTCATCGCGCCCGCGCTGCTTGCCATCTCGATGATGTACGCCGGGTTCTTCGAGTGCACCTATTCGTCTTTCGTCAGGATGTACTACCAGAAGACGTTCGATGCGATCGTTGCGACGCCGCTGAACATAGACGAGGTGATAACGGGGGAGATCCTCTGGGGTGCGACCAGGAGCGCAATATACGGTTCCATAGTCCTCGTGGTCGTGTCCGCATTCGGCCTGGTAAGCCTGCCCGCGGCGCTTCTCGTCATCCCCTTCTCGTTCCTCGTAGGTTTCCTGTTCGGGTCGATCGGGATGTGCTTTACGGCCATCGCCCCGCACATCGACACCCTGAGCTATCCCACATCCCTCTTTATCACCCCTATGCTTCTGATCAGCGGGACCTTCTTTCCGATAACCGCGTTCCCGGTCGTCGTACAGCAGATCGCCACGGTCTCCCTGCCGCTGGTGCACGTCGTGGAGATACTGCGGGCGATAACCTACGGTGAGCTCGAGTGGGGTTTACTTCTCAACCTCGCGTGGATATTGATCGTGACCGTCGTCGTGTTCATAGCCGCGGTCAACCTGATGAAGAAAAGGTTAGTCGTCTAGTATCCAAAAGCAGTGAGTACCGGTCCTATACGATATCATTGAACGGCCGTTATCAGGTAATGCCTGGATCCGGCATCTTTCACTGACAATATCCTGAAGCCCGCGCTTCTGATCAGTTCCGCCGCTTTCTCCTCGCTGAACCGTTTCTCGAACGGAGGGCCGTTCTCCATCCTCTCCTTCTTCCAGTCGAGGTTGACGAGCTTTCCAGCAGGTTTCAGCATCCGTTTCGAGTTCCGAAGCACTCTCAGCGGATCTCTGAAATCGTGCAGGACGATGCCGAAAAAGACGAAGTCGCCGCAGGCGTCGCAGAACGTGCTTTCCTCACCTTCTTGGACTTTGAAAACGATGTTATCCAACCTTTCCTTATCCGACTTCTCCTTGAGTCTAGCGATCGCCTCGTCGTTCGTGTCAATGCCGTAGACCCTTCCTGTCGGGCCGACTATCTTGGCCGCGGGAATCGTGAAGAACCCCTCGCCGCATCCCATGTCGAAAAACACGTTCCCGGCGGTCAGTCCGATGCCTCTCAGGATTCTATCCGGATCCTGCCACTTCCTTCTTTCCTCCTCGTCGTGGTAGGTCCAGCGCTTACGATGATCGTCCGGCATAGAGTTCACTCGGTCGAGCGGTTCTCGCCGCATCAGTCCCCGGATTTCTGTGGATCATCGTCGGCCTTCTCTCCCCTCTTCCGCCTGTAGTCCTTGATCGCCTCGTGAAGGGCGTCTGCTGCCAGGTTCGAGCAGTGCATCTTCTTGGGCGGCAGCCCGTCGAGCTCGTCTGCCACGTCACTCCTCGTTATCTTTATCGCCTCGTCAAGGGCCTTCCCCTTGGCCAGCTCCGTCACCATGCTGCTCGTGGCTATCGCAGAGCCGCACCCGAATGTCCTGAACTTGATGTCCTCGATCTTGTCATCCTTGACCTTGATGAATATCTCCATCAGGTCCCCGCACACCGGATTCCCGACCTTGCCGTATCCGTCCGGGTTCTCGATCGTTCCCACGTTTCTCGGGTTTGTGAAATGCTCCAAAACCTTCTTGCTGTATCCGACTTCAGCCATGTTCGATCCTCCTACTCCGCTCCGAGCGGCGAAAAGCCCCTCAGCCTCGTCACCGTTTCCTTGACCGCGTCCGCGATCCTCGGCACCTGCCCGATGTCGTTCGACCTCCCGAGCGTCATGACCATCGACCCGTGCGCCTCCTCGTGCTTCAGGCCGATCGCCAGCAGTACGTGCGACGGCTCAAGCGTGATAGAGGAGCAGGCAGAGCCCGTGGACACTGCGATACCAAGGTTGTTCATGTTCAGCTGTATGCTCTCCCCCTCGATCCCGCCGAACCTGAAGCTCGCGTGGTGCGGCAGTCGCTCGGTCGGGTGCCCTGTCAGATGCGCCCCCTCAATGGACATGATCTCCTCGATCAGACCGTCCCTGATCCTTTTCAGCCTGTCGCTCTCAGCGCTCATCTCCTCTTTGGCGATCCGGGAGGCCTCTCCCATCCCTGCAAGCGCGAACAGATTCTCGGTGCCGGACCGGAGCCCCTTCTCCTGGCCGCCTCCGAGTATGATCGGCTGCAGGCGTATCCCTGGCTTAACATAAAGTGCTCCGGCGCCCTGCGGGCCGTTAAGGTCGTTAGATGAAAGCGTCAGCAAATCTATGTCGTCCGCCTGCACATCGATCGGTATCCTACCGGCGGACGCCGCGGCATCGACGTGTATGTAGATCCCGAGGTCGTGCACCGCCTTGGCGAGATCCTTGATCGGCTCGACTGTGCCTATCTCGTTGTTGCCGTGCATGATCGAGGTCACGACGGTGTCCTTTGATACCACGCCCTTCAAAGCCTCGACATCCACCAGGCCGGCCGAGTCGACGGGTATCATCGAGAACTCGAAACCGCTCTTCTGGAGCTCCTTCATCGAGTTCAGGACGGAGATGTGCTCTATGGCACTCGCCGCCACCTTTTTCCCCCTGTTCATGTTCCTGGTCGAGACGCCCCTGATGGCGAGGTTGTTCGCCTCTGTGACGCTCCCGGTGAATATGACGGATCTCGGATCCTTCGCGTTTATCAAATCGGCGACTTTTTCCCGCGCGTCCTCTACAGCCTGCTTGCCGGCCAGTCCGGCCGAGTGAAGGGAAGCCGGGTTTCCCGGGCTTCTCAGGAGCTCACGCGCGAATTCGATTACCCGCGGATCCACTGGCATCATCGAGGCGTGGTCGAGATAGATGTAATCCGAGCCCCCGCCCATCAGAACCACATCGTCGCCCCGGCCTCCAAGGACAGGTCGTTCAGGGTCGCAGCTCCGACGATCTTCGCGCCGGGTATCAGCTCGACCTTCTCGAGCCCGAGCATCTGCTTCGACGCCTCGCACACGAGCACCTCGATCCCCATGTCCATGGTCTTCTTCAGCATCTCGGCGACGCTGGGAAATGTGCCCAGCTTGATCTTCTCGGCCGCTCCCGGCATGAGTATCTTCAGCGCTGTCCCCAGATAGTATACCTTCGGGTTCAAATCCATGGCTTTCGCCGTCTGCGCGAGTACGAGAGGCGAGTACTGCCTCTCAGGCTGATCGGAAGTCTGCACATATAATATCATGCTCTCGTCTTTCGTGTTGATCCCTCCCTATTCGGTTACTTCGTCTTCTTGATCAGGAACGTGAGGATGTTTCCTTCCTTCCGGAAGTCGAGTATCTCGTGCCCGGTCCTCTTCGCCCATCTCTTGATGTCCTCCTCAGCGGCGGGGTCGTCCGCCTCGACCCTCAGTATCTGGCCGATGTCCAAGAGGTCGATCTCCTCCTTCGTCCTTGCTATCGGTATCGGGCAGTATAGGCCGACGCAATCCAGCTCGGCGTCCGGAACAATGTCTTCCATCTGTCGCTCCCCCTATCTCACCAATGTATCTCCGTGATTTTTCAGGTTCTTGAGCCTATGCTTATCGAATTTATAAGACATTCTATGGTCCGCCTCGAGGCGACGGGGCTCGCCAAATCGTCCCCATAAGTCCGTTCCAAGCTGCCATCAATGCTATAACTGCGTTATATATGAACTTTCCCGTCCCGTTTCATATATCCTCAGCAAAAAGGAAAGGGGGAGAGGCTACCCCCTCCTCTTGAGCGCCATCGTGCTCAGCATCAGCATCGCCGCTGCGAACGCGATCAATATGAGGATTTCAGGCATCACATCACCTGCCTCCCAACCGCGTATCATAACCGACCGGCATCCTTCTACCGCGTATGTCAGCGGAATGAAGTACGAGACACCGCGCAGAACCTCAGGAATCGCCTCTATCGGCCAGAACACGCCCGCGAGCAGAATGGACGGGAACAGGATCAGCGGCATGAACTGTATCGCCTGGAACTCGGTCTTTGCGACTGACGACAGCATGAACCCGAGCCCTTGGGTCCCTATTCCGAGCAGGAATATTATCAGCAGGACGAGCAGCGGGTTGCCGACGATCTGGATCTGGAACAGCAGCACGGCGGTCACCAAAATTACGCATGACTGCAACAGACCCACGATTCCGAATGCGAGGGCGTACCCGCCTACGATCTCTCCCTCTGTGGCCGGGGAGGAGACGAGACGGTCCAATGTGGCGTTTCTCCGCTCCTGGACGAACGATATGATCGAGAGCATGAAGGTGACCATCATCGCCGCGAGGCCCATCACCCCGGGCGCGAAGAAGTCTATGAACTCCGCGTTCTCGCCGTAGATGGCGCTCTGTGCGATCACCACCGGTTGTTCGATGCCGAAGTCTATCAAGAAAACGGTCTGAAGCGCCCTCTGCGCCTCGGTGAGCACGGCGGCTCCGATGTTCGGGTTCGACCTGTCCAGATACAGATATATGCGCCCCTGGCTCCCGCCTACTCCCGTCTGGTCGGCGGTCAGCCCGAGCTGAAGGTCCCTGGAGAAGTTCTCGTCGAACACGATCACCGCCCAGATCTCGCCTTTCTCGACCAGGTGTGTCGATTCCTCGACGGCGCGGTCGTCTGCGCCGTCTTGCGTTTCCCGTATGCTAAGCGTATTCCTCTTCGACATCTCCTCAACGATCTGCTCGGAGAGGTAGGTGCCGTTGATTCCCTGGTCCAGATTGACGATGTTCACAGAGACGTTCTCAATCTCCCCGCCGAACGTGTAGCCGAAGATGGTCATTATGAGCAGCGGGACAATGATTATGAACGCGACGGTCCTGCGGTCGTGCTTCAGCGACCTCAGGTTCTTCTTGGCGATGCTCAGCATCCGTCCGATGTTCACGCCCCTCCCTCCCTTGAATACGCGAGGAAGGCGCTCTCGAGAGAATCCGCATCGGCCCTGCGCATCAGCTCCGATGGAGACCCCTCTCCGATCAGCCGACCGTTCCTCATCATGCCGACGATATCGCAGCGCTGCGCCTCGTCCATGTAGTGTGTGGTCATCACGATCGTCTTGCCCTGCCTCTTGAGCTCCTCGAAATACTCCCAGAAGCCGGTACGCAGCTCGGGGTCGACGCCGACCGTGGGTTCGTCCAGGAAGATCAGTTCGGGATCGTGTACGAGGGCGCATGCGAGGGATACCCTGTGCTTCATCCCGCCGCTCAGCTGGGATACGAGGCTGTCCTTCCTGCCCTCGAGATCTATCATTTTCAGAAGCGCCTGCTGCCTCGATCGGAACTTCTCCCTGCCTATCGAGTACAAGTCCGAGAACAGCTCCAGGTTGTCATGGACTGTCAGGTCGGTGTATATCCCCATCTCCTGCGGCATGTAGCCTATCCTCGGCTTGTTCTCGGATATCGGTATCCTCTCGCCCAGAACCGTGGCAGAGCCAGACGTCTGATTCAAAATCCCGACCAGCATCCTGATCACGGTCGTCTTTCCCGATCCGTTCGGCCCTATCAGCCCGTACAGCACGCCCCTGCCGATCGTCAGGCTCAGGTCGTTGACGGCCACGAGGCCGTCGAACTCCTTTCTCAAATCGGTCGTTTCAATCGCATGCGCCATCCTTTCATCATTTTTTTCGGAAGAATTTTCAACCATGGGTCGCACCTCCGCGCTTCCCTCTCGCCCCGTCGAGATAGATCGAGACGAGCCCCCGGATGAACCGCTCCTCCTCCTTCTCGTCGTATTCCGACCCGCCGAGGAGGTCGTTGATCATGAAGTAGCCCTGGATCATCCCCATTATCGACCTTGCCGCGATTTGCGGGTCCATTTTCTTGATCCGCCCCGCCCTCATCTGCGCCTCCATCAGCTCCGATAGGAATTCTATCCCCTGCCGGAAGCCGATCTCGTAAAGCGCCTTTCTCATCTCGGGGAACTTCCAGACATCGGAGAAAATGACCATGAGCATGTGCTTGTTGGCCCTGAGCACCCTCAGCACGCCCTTCATGTTGTTGGCCAGCAGCTCGTCGATCGGCATCTCAACATCCGTTAGCACCGTTCTCCTGATGTCCTCCAGCGGGAACCTCTCCCGCAGGACGGACTTGAACAGCTCCTTCTTCGACCCGAAGTTCCGGAAGACCGTGACCTCGTTGACCTCCGCCCTCGCGGCTATGCCCCTGGTGGTGGCGCCGCTATAGCCGTTCCTGCCGAACTCCACCAGTGCGGAGTCGAGAATGCGCTCTCGCGCCCTCCTTTTCCTGCCCTTCGTCGGCCGTTTCCCTCTCATCGTTATGTATGTAAGTGATTGCTTGCATATATTGTTAACCATAATGTGTGAAAAAGATGAAATTGAAAAGGGGAAGGGGTTTATGCAGCTCTCTCTGCTTTAGCTGTCTGGCGCGATTCCTTCTGCTTGGGCTTGACCAGCCTTCTCGCGCTTATGGCAAGAAGTGCGACTGCGCCCGCGAGGACGGCAGCGATGGAAAGGACCACGACCGCGCTGTCCCCGGATTGGAGCAGGACGGGTTGCTCGTCTCCCCGGTCGCTGAGGATGCTGCGGTCCTCGGAATCGGTTTCATAGTCACCGTAGTAGTAATAATTCGTGTCGTCGTTAATCGCCCCCTCGGGCTGCTGGAACCCCGCCTGACCCGAGTCGTACAGGCCGGTGAGGCTCATCCCGAGGACGAGGAAGAAGGCGGCGAATATCACCAGTAGCCAGGAGGTCGATATCATGATCACGATCTTGGTGTTCTCGTTCGGGGACATCAGGTCGCGGCCCATCCATGTGAGCCCGTAGTAGACGAATCCGTGATCCTCGTACCGCTTCACGAGCCCGCCCTCCTCCAGCTTCTTGAGGTGCCGGTGCACCCCGGCCTTGTCCATCTGCATCTCCTCGGACAGCTGGGAGACGGTCCTCCTCATGTGCTGGAGGGATTTCAGGATCTCCAGCCTAGTGTCAGATGCAAGCGCAAACAGCGACTTCTTATCGAGCACGACCCGCATCGGATGAACACCGGGGATAATAGGTGGCTCCCTTAACATTAACTTCTCCTTCCCGGGCTCATTCGAGGTAGAGGATCGGTCTGTAATCGTAGCTGTAACCTCCGTATAACAGTGATCTAATGAAGGACAGATCGTCGTAGCCGTTGGCCTGGATATCCGAGTCCGATATCGTGTAGAGCGCGTCATCGATGTACAACGACCGCTGAACATCGTTGTTCGAGGTCTGATCGATCCTCCCGAAGAGTGATATTCCGCTGTCGACCGAGATGTCGAACACAAGTGCTTCCGAGCAGTGCTGCCAGTATGCGTAATGCCTTTCATTCGAGATGTCCTCGTAATAGAATGGTATCACCAGCCTGCTCCTCTCGACGTCGAACAGCACCGCCTTGTGGTCGTACAGCGCTGCGGAGTATCCGTTCTTCTCCGTCGTGTAGTTATCAACCTCGAAGGGCATGGTCGGATCTGTCACATCGAACAGGGAGATTTTGATCTTGGAATCCTGCTGTCCGACCCCGATCAGGTGCGTCTCGCCCACAGGGTGCAGGTAGTTGGAGAAGCCCGGTATCTTGAGCTCGCCCAGCACCTCGGGGTGCTCAGGGTCGCTCAGGTCGATCGCGAACAGGGGGTCGATCTGCCTGAATGTAACGAGGTACAGCATGTCGCCCATGAACCTCGCGGAGTATATCCGCTCGGTCGGGGCGAGCCCCTCGAGCGAGCCGATGATCTCCAGGTCCTCGTTCAGAACGAATACATTGTTTGTCCTCTCTGTCTCGTCCTCGGTCGTCGCGATCCTCAGGTAGGGCGCCTTCTCGTCCATCGAGAACTGGTTGAGAAGCCTTCCCTCGACATCGCCCCGGGCAGAAACCCTGAGTTCGGTCCCGCTGACCTCGATCTTGTGGATCGTCGTGACCGTGCGCCAGGTCGTGATATTGAACGTGTCGTTCGCCATGTCGTTGCCGATGAAAGTCTCGATCCATTTCGGCATCGCGAGGTAGATTGCGGAGTGGGACATGTACATCTGCGCGTAGCTGTCCGTGACGATCGACTCGGATTCGCCGTCGCCCGATTCGAGTTCGATCGACATGATGTTCAAGAACTGACCGCACTCCTCGGTCTCGGGGTCGAAGTTGATGTCCTCGGGGGGCATCAGCTCGAATATGCCGTTGGAATAGGTCCTCGGGATCAGGAAGTCGTTCTCGTCGTACTTCAGTGAGTACTCCTGCGAGACGATGTACGCGCACTCAGCGGTCATTCTGGCATCGATGAGCCAGCCGGACATGCCCTTCGTATACTGCAGAACTGGATCGTCTATATCGGAGATATCGAGGACGGAGACGAATGTGAACGATTCGCCCTCCCTGAGTTCGGTATCGCTGAATCCATCCGAAAGCTCGGAGAGGCTCAAGATATGATAGTCATAATAGCCGTAGTATTGGTACCAGCGATTGGCGCTGGAGATCACGACCAGCTTGTCTCCGGATATGAACATACCGCTGATGCTCATGTCGTTCGCGTCTATGTCGGCGGGGCAGATCCCCCCGATGTCAATGACCGCATTAACCGCCATATCCTCCGGCGGGTATGCTTCCAATATCGTTATGTTCGCGTAGCTGGACAGGAAGATGCGCTCTCCATCCGTCTTGACGAAGTCTAGCTCGTCGATCCCCTCTACCTGCACGTTCGTGCTCGAGTAGTCCCTGTCGTCTGTGGATCCGTAGGTGCTCCTTTCGGCCATATTGGTATCCCAGATCGAATAGCCGTATCCACCGCCGTCTACACCCTTCTCCAGGAGCGCAAAGAGGTCATCGTATCCGTGAAAGCTGTCCAGCAGCCCTCCGGTAGATGGATTCGTCGAGTCGTCGGAGCTGATGACCATGTATGAGGTGACCGTAACAACACTCGCAGCCGCCACAAAGACGGCCACGATGATCGCCCAGAATTTTCCCACTTGGTTCATGGAATATTCATTGACTGAAAAGATATTTGAAGGCCCTTTTTCCGTTGACTCCCAGGTCAACGGTGCCGCTCATCGCGCAGCCAGATGCACGTTTTCCTCGCGGATGAGGTGCGCAGCCATATGGCTCCGGGGAAATCTCCAGAACGGCTCTCTCGGACCTTTCATCAATAATATCGGAGTCCTGAAAGCACAACGGTATATCGGCTCAGATAAGTATTCTCATTCGGCAGCCGCGACCTTTTTGTTTCCCATCATGCAACAATTTTGAAATACTATCCCTCCAACTCACTCAGGGCAACACGGAGGGAGGAGCACGGGCAAGATCACCCCTATGATGAGGCAGTATTTCCAGATGAAGGAGGAGAACCCCGACTGCCTGCTCCTGTTCCGCTTGGGCGACTTCTACGAGATGTTCGGGGACGACGCACTGGTCGGCTCCAAGCTGATGGAGATCACGCTCACCTCTAGGGAGCGGTCCAAGGGTGAAAGGATGCCCATGTGCGGCGTGCCGTACCACGCCCTGGAGTCATACCTGCCAAAGCTGCTCTCGAGCGGGCACAGGGTGGCCATATGCGACCAGGTCGAGGAGGCCAGCCAGGCCCGGGGTCTGGTCAGAAGGGAGATCACCAGGATCGTCACCCCCGGAACCGTGCTCGAGGGCACGATCCTCGACTCCTCGAGGAACAACTACCTCGCCTCGCTCTCTAAGGGGGACGGCGTCATCGGCCTCGCTTTCGTCGACATGTCCAGCGGCGAGTTTTTGGTCACGGAAATGGCGGATGAGCCGGACCTGCAGACGCTGGTATCCGAGCTTTCCAGAAGGTCGCCCAGGGAGCTTCTCGCATCGGAGGAGCTGAAGGGCGGCAGACTGCTCGAATCGCTCTCCGACCTTCCGGTTCACACAACCTATCTCCCACAGTTCGCGTTCATACCGGAGAGATCCGAAGGAGTTCTGAAGAGGACCTTCAGGATCGCATCGCTGGAATCAATAGGGCTCGAGGGCAGGTCACTGGGCTCCTCGGCCGCGGCCGTCGCGGTAGATTACATCGAGAAGACCCAGAAACGCTCACTGGAGTTCCTCGGAAGGCCGAGATACTACTCGCTGAGCGGGACGATGCTGCTCGACTCCTCGACGGTGAGAAACCTCGAGCTGGTCGAGAACATTCGTACCAGGGAGCGGACCGGCTCTCTGCTCGACGTCCTGGACAGGACGAAAACCCCGATGGGCAGGCGGCTCATCCGGAAATGGATACTGGAGCCGCTGCTATCCAAAGATGAGATTGACAGGCGTCTTGACGCGGTCGAGGAGCTGCTCGACAGCTTCCGTACGCGCACGGAGCTGGCCGGCGAGGTCGACAGGGTGCGCGACATCGAGAGATTGGTCACGAGGGTCGTGTACGGGAACGGCACTCCCAGGGACCTCCTCTCGCTCTCCTCATCGCTCGGGTCTATCCCGGCGATAATGGGCGCATTGAAGGAGGTCAGATCGGGCTATCTGAACGACATATCTGGCAGATTGAAGGATTTTCCGGAGCTTCGCGACCTGGTATCCTCCGCCGTCAAGGAGGACGCCCCTGCGACTGCCCGGGACGGCGGAATAATACGCCCGGGGTTCAACTCAAAGCTCGACGGACTGAACGACGCGATCAGGGAGAGCAGGGAGTGGATCTCGTCGCTCGAGGAGCGGGAGCGCAGGCGGCTTGGCATCAAGTCGCTCAGGGTCGGCTACAACCGGGTCTTCGGATACTACATCGAGATATCGAAGGCGAGCACGCGCCTCGCCCCGCCTGAGTATGTGCGGAAGCAGACGCTCGTCAACGGCGAGAGGTACATCACCCCGGAGCTCGAGGAGCGGGAGCGGATCGTCCTGTCCGCGGAGGATAAGATCCGCGCCCTGGAGTTCGAGCTATTCTCGGGCCTATGCGGGGAGGTTTCCAAGCAGGCGGAGGAGATCAGGACCGTATCGGGGGCGCTCGCGGAGCTCGATGTGCTCCTGTCCTTTGCAGAGGCCGCCTCCATTAACAATTACAGGAGACCCAAGGTGACATCGGGACGTTCTATAAAGATCACCGGAGGAAGACATCCCATGGTGGAGCAGACCATGCCTGGGAGGTACGTGCCGAACGATGCGCTGCTGGACGATGACGATAGGAGGTTCGTCATACTCACGGGACCGAACATGGCGGGCAAGTCCACCTTCATGCGGCAGACGGCACTGATCGTGCTGATGGCGCAGATGGGCAGCTTCGTCCCGGCGGAAAGCGCCGAGATCGGCGTCGTGGACCGCGTGTTCACCCGGGTGGGGGCGTTCGACGATTTACTGCGAGGGCAGTCGACCTTCATGGTCGAGATGGTCGAGGTGGCCAACATACTCAATTCCGCCACCGGGAACAGCCTGATCCTGCTCGACGAGATGGGCCGCGGGACCAGCACGTTCGACGGCATGAGCATCGCATGGGCGGTGGCGGAGCACCTCTCCGACCGGGGGCGGTCGGGCGCCAAGACCATATTCGCGACTCACTATCACCAGCTGACCGACCTCGCGTCCCTCCTGGACGGCGTGTTCAACCAGTGCATGGCGGTCGAGGATAAGGGCGGGGAGATACTCTTCCTCAGGAAGGTCGTGGACGGCAGGTCGGACCGGAGCTACGGCGTGCATGTCGCCCGGCTCGCGGGACTCCCGAAGCCGGTCCTGGACCGGGCGGAGGAGATACTCGAGAAGATCGAGGACGAGAACGTGCTCGAGGTCAGGAAGCGCATCGCCGATACCGGGCAGAGCAGGCTGCTCGATTCGGACGACAATCTCCGCTCGGAGCTGAAGGAGATGAATACCGGCGACCTCACGCCCATGGAGGCGTACCTGAAGCTGGTCGAGCTCGTAAAAAAGGCCAAGGGTAAGAAAGATGGGAAGAATTAGAAAGCTGGACCCTCAGACGGTCAACGAGATAGCCGCGGGAGAGGTGGTCGAGAGGCCCGCCTCCGTCGTTAAGGAGCTGATCGAGAACTCTATCGATGCGAGAGCCCGCAGGATCGAGGTGCGCGTGGAGGACGGAGGCAAACGGACGATCTCCGTTATCGACGACGGGGAGGGCATGTCTTCCGAGGACGCCCTGGTTTCCATCGGGCAGCACTCGACCAGCAAGATCTCCGGCATCGATGACCTGGACCGGCTCCGCTCTTACGGCTTCAGGGGGGAGGCGCTCGCATCCATCGCGTCGGTCTCCCGGATGACCCTGAGGACGAGGCATCAGGACGACCAGAGCGGTACCGAGATCTCCACGGAGTTCGGGTCGGAGCCTTCGGTTACGCCGGTCGGAGCCCCTGTGGGCACGACCGTGACCGTCGAGAACCTCTTCGCCAATGTTCCCGCACGGCTGAAGCATCTGGCATCGACCAAGACCGAGCTGTCCCATATTACATCCGCCGTCATCAGGTACGCGGTTGCCTGGCCGGAGATATCGTTCGACCTCTATTCGGAAGGCAAGCTTTTGCAGTCGTTCCGGGGACCGGATCTCGCATCCAGGCTTACCGAGCTCATCGGCGTCAGGGCGGCCAAGCGGCTCATAGACATCTCGGCCGAGTCCGAGGGGGCGTCCGTGGACGGCAAGCTGACCGCGATGGACGTGACCCGGAGCTCGTCCTCATCCATCTACCTGTACGTCAACCGGCGTCCTGTGACCAGCCCACTGATCCTGTCCGCGGTCGCGGACGGCTACGGCACCCGGCTCATGAAAGGCAGGCATCCCCTCGGATCCATAATGATCGAGGTGCCGCCCGGTTCGGTCGATGTCAATGTCCACCCGACGAAGAGAGAGGTAAGGTTCGCGGAGCCCGAGAAGATCAGGCAGCTGATAGTGCAGGCAATCGACAGTTCCTTTAGGCACGAGGACCCGACGCCAAGGCTCGGGGACCTCATGGATTATACGAAAATCGGAAGGTCAGAGGGAAGGGCAGAATCGTCCAGGAGCGCCGATCTTTCGAGGCCGATGCAGACCCGGCTCGAGGAGGAGGAGCCTGCGGAAGCCTCCTTTCCTCTGGAGCCTCTGACGCAGCTGTTGAGGACATATATCATCGCCACAGGGGCGGATTCGGACTCGCTGATCCTGATCGACCAGCACGCAGCCGCGGAGCGTATCCAGTATGAGCGCATCCTGTCGTCTGTAAAACAGGGGGATGACCGCTCGCAACGGCTCATAGCCCCCGTAATGCTCGACCTCGCATCGGACGAGAAGAACGCGCTCGAGGAGAACATGGAGCACCTCCGGTCCCTCGGCTTCGAGATGGAGCCTTTCGGAGGCGGATCGTACCGGCTGATCGGCGTTCCAGTGGTCCTCGGCCAGGAGCAGGGAGAGAGGGCCTTGAGGGGCGTGCTATCCGAGATCGTCAAGGCCGATAGGAGAAGGCCGCTCGGCGAGGAGCTGATCTGGAAGGTCGCCTGTCACGGGTCGGTCAGGGCGGGGGAGGAGCTGACCAGGTCCCAGATGAGGGATCTGATCTCGTCGCTTCTGCGGACCGATAACCCATACACGTGCGAGCACGGCAGGCCCACGATGATCTCACTGACCACGGGCGATCTCGAAAGGCTTTTCAAGAGGAGGGTCTGAACCATCACATGTGAGGCATCGGCACGCCGACATGGATGGGCGCGCTATTTTATCGCATGACTGGGTCGACGGATGAGTCATCTGGATGACTGGGCTCAGGATAAAAGCAATATACTGTTATACCCGATCAACCGACGCAGAAAAGCATCGTGATTTTCTGCATAGTGCTCGGGCTTGGGGAGGTATTGGTGTGAACCGGTTCAGGGGATTGACTAATCGATTGATTGGACATAAGAAAATTCATCCGTATGACGCTCCACATCGTGGGACTTCGCAGCCGAGAGACCGCGGCAGGGCGTCCGATAAGCTAAGGATCGCGAAGTCGATCACCGTCTTCGCGCTTCTTATAGTCTCGTCCATGTTGGCGATAATTCTGGTGTCCGAAAAGGGGTCAGCCTTCCCACATAACCCGATCCTGATTGACGGAACTCGAACTTCACGGCGATCAACGGCGTGAGCGCCGGCGACGGCAGCGAGTCCGACCCGTACATCATAACGGGCTGGGACATCGATGCCGGAGCTTCGGATGGGATCGTCATAAGGAACACTACCGCTCACTTCCTGATTCAGAACGTGAACGTCTACTCCAACAACCTCTCCGGCTCGGCCAAGGGGATCAATATCTACAATGTCGAGAACGGCACGCTCGCGAACTCCGTCGTCAGAGGAGGCCTCGAGTACGGGGTTCACCTCGAACATGTGAGGAACACGACGGTACGCGACATGAATGTCAGCGATATCAACTGGTTCGCCGCAATTGTTTCGGAGAACTCCGAGCTGTTGCAGCTCCGAAACAACAACGTCACGAACTGCACCGGCATGACCGTATCGGACCTCCGGATATCGAATGCATACTCCGGCATCCAGGCGGCCTATCTGGACGACGTTACCATCGAGAACTGCACGATCCTGTTTTCGATATTCAACGGGATGAACCTGAGGGAATGCGACGGCCTTGTGATCCACGGGAACAATGTCTCGGACAGCGGATCCCACGGGCTGGTCGGGGCCACCCTTGGCAACACGGAGATCTCGAACAACACCTTCTACAACAACTCAAATGACGGTGTCAGGCTGGACTACACGGACTGGACCAATGTCACGGGCAACCTGATCTGGAACAACTACGACCACGGGTTGGAACTGTACCGGTGCAATGGCGGCAACGTGACCATGAACAACATCGTCGGGAACGGCATCGCGGGCAGCAGGGCGGGGCTGTACGTCGGGGTCAACACAGTCAACTTCGCGATATATAACAACAACATCGTGAACAACACGATCCAGGCATACGATGTCATGTCCAACACATGGAACGCCACCTACCCCACAGGGGGCAACTACTGGGACAACTACACCGGCATCGACAACTACTCGGGCGTCAACCAGGACATACCGGGCGGGGACGGGATCGGCGATTCGCCGTTCATAATCGATCCTGACAGCCAGGACAACTACCCTCTCATGGAGCCCATCCCGGAGTTCGGGGAGCTGGTCGTCCCGGTCGTATCCATCCTGGGGCTGCTGCTGATCCTGGGCTTCCGGTCTAAAAGGCGTCCGAACGGGCCAGAGTGAACCCGCGGGGGCCCTCTTCAGAACAGTTGATGGTGCTTTCGTACGATAGGATTAAATCGAGATTAGCCGATGGAGCGGCTACTAAACAGGTGAATTTCCATGAGCATAAGCATGTCTCTAAAGGAGCTGGAATCGGAAAAGGCGCTCTGCAAGGAGGACAAGAGGAAGATCGTCAAGGTCTGCCTTAGCGACACCGTCCGGTTCGAGCAGTACTGTGACAGGAACAGGTTCATAGACCTCGCGGCCGCCGAAGCGAAGCTCGGCCAGGAGAAGGTCGCCGAGATCAAGAAGAGGAACAGGGTCCGGTCCAAGGGGGAGATCGAGGCCGAGAAGATCAAGGAGAAGGCGGACCTCGAGACACTGAAGCCGTTCACCAGGGAGGAGATTACCAACTGGGTTTCGCTCGATCGTGTGCCGGAGAAGGCCCGGAAGGAGATCATGGACAGCGGGCTCGTGACCGACCAGATCAATGCGTGGGACGCGCGCAGCTTCGACGAGATGTACGAGACGTGCGGCAAGTGCAAGCTTTCCTGGGATAAGGGCAGGGGATGCATCGCCACGCTTATACCGTCCGAGTCCCCGCTTCCGGGGATCGCGGACAAGTTCGGGCTCAACTTCATCGCGGCCATCCCGTCATCGGCCGAGAAGAAGGTCGTGTTCGAGGCCCAGAGGGCCAAGGAGCTGCTGGAGGAGATTGATAAGCTCCGGGACAAATTGCCGGAAGAGGGCAAGATGATGGTCAGGCGGCTCTCAGGGGCGATGGACAGGCTGGAATCCCTCGCGAAGACCTGCTCCGAGAACCAGGTGAGGTTCTACTTCTCCTGAGCATGCGGAAACCAAACCCCTTGACTCGTTTTCTCCGGGGGAGAGCCCGGCAAGGAAGTTATTTGTTACATATTTGTCTATAATGGGCTGAGTCTGATGTCTCAGGAAGCACGGTTCATCCCGGTCATAAGCCTCTCGGACAGGACGGGCCGGTCCCATCTCTCCATCGAGATGTCCGGGGATAGAGGCGGAGCGGCGAGACTGTTCACGGCACTGTCCGGCAGCAGCTTCATGCCAGCGAAGAGCGACCTCGGGAGGATAGAGGCGGCTCTCTCGGGCCTGGACGCGTCCCAGGCCGAGTTCGAGGATGTCGGAAAGGCGCTCCTCAGAAGGGCGCTTGGCAAGATGAATTTCAAGGCCGAGCAGAAGCCCCGGCCGCAGAGGTATTCGAGAATATCCTGGCTCCGCCCAAACGGCCCGGACCTACCGGGAGAATTCGAGATCTTCGGCGTCCATCCGGATGTCGATGCAAGGGCGAAGTCGGGGATGAGGAGGATGCGGCTGAGACACGCCGGGAAGGAGATCGGAGAGATGCTGTTCACCGACTATGGCAGGTTCGCCAGGTGCAAGTCGAACGAGTCCGGCATGGAGGGATTCTGCAGGTGCCGCTCCCATGAAGAGCTATCCGAGATATTCACCGTTGCGTACCGCGCCCTCGGCTCCGAGGGCAAACGGTATCTCATTTTCGGATCGGAGTTCGCCGATTACCTGGACTGCGTACATCCGTTTCCGCTCTGGCACATGGCGCTCGAATCCCCGACGGACCTCGATCACCGGTGCCGCGCAGCGTCGAAGGCGGATGCGGACCTATTGGCCAGGCTGACTTCTGAATACGAGGACTCCCCGCAGCAGACCGCACTTCGCGGCGTATCGCGCCGGCTGCTCGACCCGAGCTTCAAGTATGTTCTGAGCGGGAACGGGGAGGGTTTTGCCCTCCTGAAGTTCAAGGAGGGAGCCGAGGGGCTGCTCCACGACCTGTTCGTCACGCCGTCGCAGCAGGGGCGCGGTTTCGGGGAGCAGCTGGTCCGCGCGTCGCTCAGCATGATGTCATCCACCTGCATCAGAATCCACCTGAACACGATATATCCGAGGGCGCTGCGGCTCTATACGAAGTACGGCTTCAGGATCGACTATACCGACCACTGCGTCGCCCTGGACCAGGTCATAATGAGCCGGGGAAAAGACTGACCCGTACTTCGGGCGCACCGAATTGCTTATACCCCTCTCTCCTTTTCTGATTGAAAAAGAGCGAACGAGGCAGGCTCGTTGGCCGACACATCACGGGGTAGTTCATCATGATCGACAGGAAGAGGATCCAGGAGATCGTTGGGGAGTACGACGCCTCCAAGCTGAAGATGGGAATGATCGCCTCCCATTCCGCGCTCGACGTCTGCGACGGGGCCGTCGAGGAGGGCTTCCGCACGCTCGCGATATGCCAGAAGGGCCGCGATAGGACCTATACCGATTACTTCAGGTGCAAACGGGACGCCGGGGGCAAACCGCTGCGCGGCATGGTGGACGAGTTCGTCGTGATGGACAAGTTCAAGGGGGTCATGGAGCCGGCCTTTCAGAAGAGGCTCAGGGAGGACAGCGTGATGTTCGTCCCGAACAGGTCGTTCAGCTCGTACATCCCCGTATCCGAGATCGAGGAGTCGTTCGAGGTGCCGATGGTCGGCTCCAGGAACATGCTCAGGAGCGAGGAGAGGGGCGAGCAGAAGGACTACTACTGGCTGCTGGAGCAGGCCGGGCTGCCGTTCCCCGAGAAGATCGAGTCCCCGGAGGAGATCGACGGCCTCGTGATCGTCAAGCTGCACCACAGGGTGAAGCGGCTCGAGAGGGGCTTCTTCAGCGCCTCGTCGTGCGACGAGTACATGGAGAAGTCGCGGGCGCTAATATCACAGGGCGTCATAGACGAGGAGAGCCTCGGGGACGCGAGGATCGAGCGGTACATCGTCGGCCCCGTGTTCAACCTCGACTTCTTCTACTCGCCGCTCGAGAGGGAGTACAGCCCGATCGAGCTGCTCGGGATCGACTGGCGGTTCGAGACCTCGTTGGACGGGCATGTGAGGCTGCCCGCCCCGCAGCAGATGACGCTGAACGAGGGGCAGAAGGTGCCCGAGTACACCGTCTGCGGGCACAACTCCGCGACCCTCAGGGAATCGCTTCTGGAGAAGGCGTTCGAGCTCGCCGAGAAGTTCGTCTCGGCGTCCAGGGAGCACTACGCGCCCGGGATAATCGGCCCGTTCTGCCTGCAGACCTGCGTCGACAAGGACCTCGACTTCTATGTCTACGATGTCGCCCCCAGGGTCGGCGGCGGCACCAATGTGCACATGGCCGTGGGGCATCCGTACGGGAACGCGCTTTGGAGGGCGCCGGTGAGCACCGGGAGGAGGCTGGCGATGGAGGTCAGGAGGGCCCAGGAGGAGGGCCGTTTGGCGGAGATCGTGACATAGATCTGGCCAAGAAAGCAAAGGCGACCGCATTGGCGGATACTGGCTGCCCGAAAATGGCGCCTTCGCTATTACAAAGGTATATTAATAACTAAGCTATTCGCCGGAACACCTTACCCGTGTGGAGGGTTTCCAGACCCCTGTAGGTATCGGGAGGATAAACAGATGTTCGAGCACAAAATGAGGAAGTTCGCAGCCATTGTGATAACGGCGCTCTTGTTGACCTCGGTATTCATCATGATGCCGCAGGGAACGCTTACAGCTGCTGCTAGCGAATCGATCATGGAAATTTCAATACCAGTGGTGGACTCACTTGGTCCCGTCACAACGGCGACTGTCATCCTCACCGAGGTTCACACGGGGAGCAACATCACTGCATATTTCGATTCTGACAGCGACACCTATGTCGCATCAGGCGCTCCATCAGGGCATTACCGGATCGACATCAAGGCGTCCGGGTACTACAGCTACAAGGACCCCGAGGGATTTCCGTTCGACGCAACTGCCAACTACACGGTGAACCCCGAGATCACGCTGACCAAGTTCGGCACCTTCAAGTACATCGCGAATGTGACCGTCGAGGATGGCCTGGGCGAGGAGCTCGCCGGCGCGAAGGTCATGTTCTACGATCCGGCCAAGAGGCAGTATGTGAAGTCGAACACCACCGACTACCTGGGCAACTCCAAGGTCAGCATATTCGGCAGCGTTTCGCTGCACCTGGTCGTGTCGCTCAAGGGATACGAGACATACGTCGAGGATGTCGGCATCGTCGCCGGCGACTTCGCCAGGACGATCACGCTCGATAACTCGGCGGTCGTTTCCGGATACGCGTACAAGGCGTCCGGAGGGATCGCCAAGAACGTCGTCGCCTACATGTACAACACCAACGATTCGATCCCGTGGGAGAAGAGGATACTCAAATCGTCCGGGAGCTTCGTCAGGTTCGACGCATATCCGGGAGACTGGATACTCGTCGTTGACGGTCCTGCGGTGGACCCGGAGATAAGGTGGGAGAACATCACCACCAGGACCCCGCAGTCGCTGAACATGCTTCTCGGCGACCAGACGGAATCGACCGAGCAGGTCTCGATCGATATGACCGACTGGAACCACCTCGTCATCACTGCCGACGCCGTATGGCAGGCGGACTGGACGTACCCAGGCCTGGACAACTCGGACATCGGCAGCCTGAAGGCGCAGATCGACATCGTCCTCGGAAATGCGGACGGCATCGTGCAGGGCACCGAGTACTCCGACTTCCTGGATTACCTGGTGACTTTGCACGGACCGAACTACCTGACGACCGACAGATTGCTCACCGTGAACGAAACCCAGTACGTTACGGATACGGTGGATTCAGTCATCCTCGACGACTTCTCCGACACGCCCGTCGTATCGCTCGGCACCGTGTCATACTCCAGTCAGGTGACATACCGCTCGTACGCGGCGATAGATGTGTCCTCGCCGATCTACGAGGCGTATTCCATATTGCCCTATGACTCAGCAGAGATGGACCGGGTGTTCATGATCAACCTGATGAGCAACTACGAGCTCGTCGATAACGACACTCTCACCTCGAAGATCGAGGTGAACGGCTACTACCCGACCGTCACGGTGGACCCGCTATACTCGGACATCGCTGGAAGCGAGAGCATCAAGCTCGTATTCGAGGAATCGGAGATGCCCTCCGCATATGCGAAGATAATGGCGCAGAGCAGCGTGTACCAGAAGCTGAACAACACCACGCTTCTGTACTACATCGTCCAGGCCGGAACAGAGATCACTTTCCAGTCGTTCGAGAGCAGGGACCCGAACCACAACCCGCTGACATTCAACTGGGACTTCGGAGACGGCACCTCGAATGTGACTGCCAGCACCAGCATCAAGCACAACTACACATCCCCCAACGCGAGCCTCAACGTGACCATGACCGTGACCGATGTTTCGAATATGACGAACATGACCTACTTCGAGGTCAAGGTGGACGGCCTGGCGCCGGCGCCGGTCATCGAGGTGATCACCAATCAGACCGGGCAGGTGACAATCGAACAGGGTGACACGCTCGAGTTCTCCCCGAACGGCACCGTGGACTCCATCGCCACGCTGGCTGACGGTTTAGGCATAATCTCCACCTTCGAGTGGATATTCGGCGAGGAGGAGCCCGAGTATGTATCGGGAGACGACGAGGAGAATCGCACTGTATCGCACGAGTTCAACACCGCAGGGACGATCACGGTCATCCTCAATGTGACCGATGTCGTGGGCAACTACGCGAACACGACGGTGGACATCATCGTCGCGGACAGGACCTCCCCGAGCATCAAGCTGGGGACGCTGCTGAACGCCACCGGCGGCACGAGCCTGATCGAGCGCAAGCCGATATTCTTCAATGCCACTGAGACCACGGACAACGTCGACGAGATCGCCAACCTGACATTCATGTGGGACTTCGGGGACGACTCCGAGGTAATCGAAGGAGACGGGCTGAACACCTCCTATGTGAACCACACATACGCGGGCTACGGG
>DSAX01000034.1 GCA_011046235.1 Methanobacteriota archaeon
GTGGAGACCCGCACAGGTTCAGGTTAGACGACCAGATACTGATCAAGGACAACCATCTGAAGATTGTTGGAAGCATAACCGAGGCGGTCCGCAGGGCGAAGAGATACAGCTTCTCCAAGAAGATAGAGATCGAGGCGGAGACGCCCGAACAGGCAGTTGAGGCCGCAAAGGCCGGAGCGGACGTTATTTTGCTGGACAATATGTCCCCGGAGATGGCCGCGGAGGCCGCGAAGGCGGTCAAGGAGATCAATACCAGGATAATCATCGAAGTATCAGGCGGGATCAGACCGGATACGATCGTGCTATACGCGCCGTACGCGGATGTCATCTCAGTCGGATATCTGACGCACTCCGCGCCGGCTGCCGATTTCTCGATGGATATCAAGAAGATGTGAAGGCCATGAGCGATTGGATAGAGAAGGAGAAATGTCAGTTCTGCGGAAAGCAGGCGAAGAGGTTCATGTTCGCCGCGTTCGTCTGCGAGAGCGAGGAGTGCCTGGAAGAGGCGAGGAAAGAGCGCGGCGGACCGGGGGGGCACCAGGCAAAGAAATGGGCCCTGGAAAAGGAGTAATGCCCGGTCATCATTCGAGCAGCTCAATGACCAGATCGGTTATATCGATCACCTTGACGCTGTTATCCCTGCGTCTCGCGGCTTCTACGAGCGTCTGCTGACAGAAAGGACAGGATGTGACAAGAACCTGGGCTCCCGTCCGTTCCGCATCCTCGATCCTCATCCCGGCGATTCTGAACACGATCTCCTGGTTGAGCGTCATAAGCCCGCCACCAGCGCCACAGCACCTCGACCGCTCCCTGTTCCGCTCCATCTCCACGAGAGTCACCCCAGGAAGTCTGGAGATTATCTCCCGCGGCCAGTCATACATCTGCGTATGTCTTCCAAGGTGGCATGGGTCGTGATAGGTCACCGCCAGACCCGGGGGATCTTTCTTCAGGGGCAGCCTGTCTTCCGAGAGCAGCTCGGCCAGGAGCTGGGTTGTGTGAAACACCGGCAGTCTGGTACCTGTCAGGGAAGGATAGTCCTGCGCGAGCGTCTTATAACAGCCAGCGCAGGCGGTGACTATCCTGTCAGCGTCCGTCCTTCTGAAGATATCGACATTCTCCAGGGCGAGCTTTCTCGCCCTCTCGTATTCCCCAATCCTCAGCAGGGTCGACCCGCAGCACTTCTCGGCCTTGCCGAGTATGCCCATCCTCAACCCGGCCTTTTCGGCTATCGAGACGAGGTTCTGGGCGACCCTGTTGATCTCTGGGTCGTACGATGCGGTGCACCCGACGTAGTACAGGAGGTCGATTTTTTCCTTCGTGGCGTCGACGATGCTCTTGATCTTCTTCGCCCACCTCGCCCTCTGCATCCGCGGCTGCATCCAGGGATTGTCGTAGTTCTCGATGCTCTTGACCAACGCTTCGTGCGGCTCCTTTGGCCCCAGCCCCGAATCCACAAGAGACCGCCGCAGCGACTCCCACATCTCTATCGTCCTGAGCGACAGTGGGCAGGCCTCCATGCACATCCCGCAGATCGAGCACTGGTAAACGCTCTCGGAAAGATCCGACAGCATGCGTTCCATCTTCTTTTCGGAGGTCAGAGCTGCCCTGAGGGGGTTCCTGAGCGTGCGGACCACCTTCCTGACCGCCCTGATCTTGCCTCTGGGCGTCCGCTCCTCGACCTGCTCAGCCTCGCCCCCGGTGGGGCATATGATCGAGCACTCGCCGCATCTGGTGCAGGCGTCGAACTCCACCAGGCTTTTCGCCGGGATGGAGGAAAGGTCGATACGACTCTTGTCCCTCTTCAAGGCGCGATCTCACCCCGTTTAACGATGTCGTTCAACTGCATCGCCAGGGGTGCGGCGAACATGTGGAACAGCTTGCTGAACGGGATATACATTATCAGGGCGAGGCTCACGATCGCATGCAGGAACCATATCTGGGCATAGGCGTCGACCGAGACGGCCGGAGAGACCGCGGAGAAGAGGTATCCGACGAACGAGTACATCTCGTGCGATTCGTGTCCCGGAATTCCGCTCGCAATGCCTATCCCCTCGAGCACGAATCCCGACAGCACGACGACCAGCAAAAACAGGACCGAGACGACATCTTCCGCGCCGGTCACCAGCTGCTTGGGACGCATGACGAATCTCCTGACGATTGCGCCGGCAAGCCCTATCATAATCATAAGCCCGAATAAATCGAAGCCGAAATCCCTTATCCAGAGCTTTCCCCAACCATCCGGTTCTGTGAAGGATCGGGAGTCGAAAAACTCGAGCGCGACCGTAGTGATTACATCTAGGAGGAAAATCCCGATGAAGCCGAACAGGATGAGGCCGTGAACGATCCATCGCACCTTGCTGATGCTCCAGAATTTCCTCAGGAATATGACGTCGAGCACGAAGGATCTCAGGATCTTTCCGAAGTCTTTGCTGAATACAGATCTCATTAGCTTTCCGAGCGACACGAAGAATTTTCTTGCCGGGGGAGCCGTCTGATCGGCACCGGAGACTCTGCCCTCCATCCATATCATGATATTGTAGAAGACTCCGAGTATCAGAACAGCCGTGGAAACGACCGCCAGGTATACAAATGATTTCAGATAAATCTCGTCTGCCCCGTAATCCCCGATGTATGTGTTGCTATAGGGTAGCACGAGTATTATTGACGATACGATGACGAGAATAACGAAGATAAGCAAATACAGACCTATGCGGTCAAACAGATAATCTCTCTTTTTCGCTACTGCCTGGTCTGATTCAATTGCATTCAAGGCTCTCGAAATCGGGAGAGTTCCATCTGCCTAAAAACAATTCGGATGATGCAAGTAGAGCGAAATCGGTCCTTAGTGAGAGCAGTCAGATACCGTCCTCGGCCTCCAGGTGAGCGAAGTACTGGTTGAGGAAAACGGATGCCCCCGACGACAGATGCTGGACAAGGTTGTCCACGCTTTCCGGAGTATCCTCTCCCCTAGAGATGGAAGATAGCCCCTGAATAGCGTACTTCAGATGGGTCAGGAACTCCTCCGAAAACTTCAATTCCGCCCTGTTCAGCTTTTTCAACCTCCTCCTGATCGCCTCGACGAAGAAGAGCATTTTCTCGCTCTCCCAGTATTTGATCCCGACCTTCCAAGAGTGGAAGTCGAGGGCACTCGAGCGCGCCATCAAGTCCGCGACGATCCTTTTCAGCTGTGGCAGCTCGACGGATCTTGAACCGATGGGTCGCCCTGCCTCAGAATACGAACGGATGGGAAAATCCGCGAGCAGCCTTGTTAGGTATTCGTTTGCCTCTGGATACTCGGGATGCTCCAGATGAGGAGAAAGCAGCAGTAAACGACCCTCACCGAAAGTGTATTCGATACATCCAGCCTTGCCCGAGATTAGCTCCTCGCACCGATCCCTGTCGATCAGGGGCTCAGAGCGGCTCGATAGAGATTCAAATATGAGCCTTACCCGGGAGCCATTCTGCGGGATCATGAAAGGTCCTCCGTATAATGGGGCTTCCAGGCTCACATCTCCCGAAAAGGAGACAGCTCCCCTAACCGGATGGTATACGAGCGAACAGCCGTATGGCACTGTGTATCTGTCTGGATCGATGAGGTCATCGGGGACGTTCGAAGTTAGATTCGAGATTCTGATATCTGTTAGGTTGAAGCTCGAAAGCGGCGATACCGAGCTCCTAAGAGGCAGATAGGCTCCGGCGCATATACCGACGTACCCAGTCCCCTCCGAGATTCTGTTCTTTAAGGTCTCCAAGCCGTCCTTTCCGAACAGCTGTGCGATCCGGAAGGTATCCCCTCCAGGTATGACTACGATATCATTTCGATCCGAATCTAGTATACTCTCCCAGTCGGAATGGAATCGGGCTTCATAGAAGCCGTTGTTCTCCAGGAAATCCGCTAACCAAACCCACGAATTCGAGGCTCCCGGACCTGTGAATACTGCGATTCTGTGCGATCTCATCTTTCACTCACTGGCAACCTGAGAATGAGAGCATGCCGATATATTATTCTTTAGATGACCATTCTATATTGCCAGTTACTTGCTCATTCCATTTATCCATCTGGAGAAAGAGTTATAGATGTGTTCCTCTTTCATCAACATCCGAGGGCCCATGGTCTAGTGGTTATGACGTCTGCTTGACAGCGCTTCTCGCAAGCGTCAGATCGCAGAAGATCTCCGGTTCGAATCCGGATGGGCCCACTCAATTCCTGACCGGTAAAAAAGATACTTTTCCCACTATTTTTAACCTCTTTTGATGCGTGCATTTTTACTTCGTCAGAAATTTTATCTTCCTCATACGCGATAGTTGGGAAACGAAGTGAGATGAAACTGAGAGAGCTGTGGCGGCGAGTCATGGCCATGGAGCTAAGCGAATTGTTACGCCGCTACTTCATAAACACTTTATTCGACTCGACTTTTGTAGTACTCGGCGTTCTTGCGGCTTCCGCGTTCGTGCCAGATGCAAATCCGGAGATTGTTATTGGGACTATTTTTGCTGCCTGCTTAGCCATTGGAATCTCGACGGCCGTGAGCGTATACGAAGCCGAGCATATTGAATCGGAGATAGAGATGCAAAAAATCGAACAGGCGATGCTGACATCTATGAAAGACACTGAGATAGAGCGAAGGACAAAATCCTTTGCTTTCGCTGTTGCTGGAATCAACCTTTTAGCGCCGGTTTTTGTCGCCATCATAATGGGAACTCCCCTGATCTTATACGAGGTGGGGATCATCCAGGATTTCCTTATAGCAGCTGCGCTTTCTAGCGGCTTCGGCATCGGCATCATATTTACCGTGGGATATTACTTGGGAACCTTAGGGCGCAAGCGTCCGTGGCTCCGGGCCGTCCGGATGTCAGTGATCGCAATCCTCGCTTTCGGCGCGCTCGTTCTATTTGAGCGACTCCTGTAGAAGTCGATGGAGCCCTATCGCGATAGAAAATGCTTTGTGAAGTTATCCTCACCATACCAGTCAGAGCAGATGGTTGAGCGGCAACTGTGTAATGGCTGCG
Organism: Methanobacteriota archaeon; assembly: GCA_011046235.1. GTDB lineage: Archaea > Thermoplasmatota > Thermoplasmata > UBA10834 > DTMW01 > DSAX01. Next base: position 5,011 of record DSAX01000034.1, read on the forward strand.
CACGCCGATTAACTAACTGCAGACCTGATCCTGCTGGACATTTAAGAAAAGAAGGAAAAAAGGTTTGAGATTGGCCTTGCTTTTGACATTCAATTGAATAAAAGGCTCTGTTATAAGACTCAACCAGAAGACATGAGTCCGTCTACGCTAGGTAAGGAAGGAAGAACGACTACGGCTCGGCGATGACCTCTGCTCTTCTTCATTATACCTCGTTTATCATCTCATTGCTCCGATGATTACACTGGTCAGCGCATGATGGTCTGATACCAATGCCGGTAACTAACAATCAATTTCTCTCATGCCAGGAGGACTCTTGCACCGGAGCGAATACCAAATGAGATGAAATAACTATGACTGTGTATTGTACAATCTGCGGAGAGGAATTAGATGATGATGAAGACTTAGAAGGGATTTATGATCCATATTCAGTTCCCGCTAATCAATGGGCTCCAACAATCAATTTTCGTACGCAGATGATATTAGCCGGTACTCTGGAGAGAGTGGTCCGAAAAAGAGCATTCCCCCATATAGGGCTGGTCAGCGAAGTGGATTCGAATCGTCTCTATGATCAGTTCTAAATCTGCATCGTCATAAATTTTCATGACAACGCCTTCTCCACCTTCTTCCAGATGGCTTTGATGCTTTGAGCCATTTTCCCATCCGAGAACTCTATCACGGTCTTTTCGGCGAGCATCGCCTTCGTTGCGGTATCGTCATAGGCGATCTTCCCCACGACCTCGATCCCCTCGACCTCGCAGAAATCGAGTATATGTTCCGTGTTCTCATCATTTATATCGTATTTGTTGATACAGACGAGTGCCGGGATTCCAAAGTGTCTGGCCACCTCTATTATCCTCTTGGAGTCGTGGATGCCTGACAGCGTCGGCTCGATGACCACCAGGACCAGATCGACACCGGTGATCGAGGCGATCACGGTGCAACCTGTGCCTGGCGGGCCGTCGATGAGTATGAACTCTTTCCCTTTCTCCCTGGCCAGCTCCTTCGCCCTTTGCCTGACAAGTGCGACGAGCTTTCCGGAAGCCTCCTCACCTGCGTGAAGTCTTGCGTGGACAAGAGGCCCGAATCTCGTGTCCGAGATATATGCCTCACCGGCCTTCCTCTCGATCATCCGGATGGCGTCCGAAGGACAGACCATGGCGCAGACGGCGCATCCCTCGCACTTGTCAGGATGGAGCGTGAAATCTGGGTCAATAGCTCCGTACCTGCAGCTCTCAAAGCACTTTCCGCAGTCTGTGCATTTTTCATCGTCCTTTTGCGCGACGTCCAAACCGCTGAACGCCTCCTTTTTCTGTATTTGTGGATGGAGCAGAATATGCATGTCAGCAGCGTCCACATCCGCGTCAACGATGACTGGATTCTTGGCAAGAGCCGCAAAGGAGGCGGCGATCGTGGTCTTGCCGCAACCACCCTTCCCACTGATGATGCCCTATGAGAAGCACAGGGACAAGAGGGGGAACGAATACTATCTCCTGACCGGAGAACTGCAGGAAAAGAATGTGATCGATATCGAGGTGGAAGAATGATTATTTCCTTACGGAGAATGACGTACGACGACCTCAAGAAAAATCTGAAGAAAGAGGATAAGGTCGTCGTATGGGCATGCAACAACTGCATCAAATTCCGCGACGGGCTCGGAGGACGCGAGTCAATGAACAAGTTGGCAGACAAGCTGGAGCAAGACGGATACGACATCGTCCGCAGAGAGCTCATAGGGGCCTCATGCCTGCTGGATCTGGTCCGCAAGCGGAGAACGGACGAGGCGGCGGCGAAGGCGTTCGAAGAATCCACAGTCATCCTGCCTCTTACATGCGAAGACGGATACGACAACGTGAAGCACGTTTTCAGCGACAAGAAGGTCCTCAATTTAACCAAGACGATCGGCCTGGGAGTCTTCTCCACCAAGAAGGGCATGTGCGTCAACTATCCTTTCGAAGGCACGGGCTTGGAACCGTCGGTCGACGGCATTACGCTTACGGAAGCGGCCAAGAAGATGGGACTCCATTCCGGTCCGTATTGACCTGCGGATAGCCCCTTCGTTCGGTTCGTTCAGGTGTCCGGCTGTTAGAACGGCGGGAGCGGCCCGGCGGGGTGGACCATGCCCGAATCGATGTGGCTATCCCTCCGGGCAAACATCCACTGACGGGATTCGAGGTTGTAAGAGCCAGCCGAAGCATGGGAAGATTGATTTGACGCCATCGTCTGAATCCCAGAAATAAATGGGATGCCCAGAAACAGATGGCTTTTTGTATCCCAATCAAGATACCAGTCGTTTCTTATTTATTCCCTACCATCTTGAATACCTTGGTACCACAGCTGCATTTTCCAGTCAGAGCCTTGCGGCCGTTTTTCATCGTCACGGGCTTGGCTTCGACCATCACCTTCTTCTTACACTTGACACAATACATCTGTTCTTTTGACATGTATTCACTCCTTTCAGGGAAAATTCCTCTCTGAAATCTACTTTCTGATATTTCACACTATCCGGAGGAAAAGGCGCTCAGGGGGTTGTGCAGACAGGCTCAAGATCCAGTAGCCAATACCCCTGTTTGGAGACTATTTCACTTGATTTAATACTTACTGGTTTATTGAATATGGGTCCGTAATAGACGTAAGTATGATATTCACCGTTTTCACCGCAATAGGTCACCGTTTTTCCATCTGGTCCTTTAGAAATCGAATCGATATATTGGATCCATGTTAAATCAACCGATCTACCCAGATCTTCCTTTTTAAGGTGTTGTGAATCGAGCGCCACTATAACGGCCTTAAATCCATCGCGGAGGAAATCCTTTAAAATTGTCTTCTGATCCATGTTCCAAAGTGGGAAGTACGCATCCAGGCCGGCTTTTCTTGAGATATGCTCGCACCAGTCCCTGTTCTGTTTGACATCAATATCCCCGAATACAATTCCACCAACCCCATCTCTCTTCAATCTTCTAAGGGCGGCCAGGAATTGAGATTCGTAATCCTCTCCCGCCACAGCGATCTGCAGAAGGGGGATGCCGATCGATCTAGCCTGCTCAACGATTAACTTGGATCTGACCCCGTGGAAGGCCACCCGATTGCTCTCGGATCGATAGGTGTTCAGAAGACAGCCTATCTCATGCCCGTCATTGATTGTCATCCAATAGGCGAAGCAGCCGTCCTTTCCGCCACTCCACGAGCATGCGAGCAAATCACAACACCTTTGGATTTCTGATCAACGGCCTGAGTCACTTACTTAATCCTAATCCTATTCTCGAGTCTCTCTTTTGAAGTGTATGGACATGCCATCTGGCAGATGGTGCACATGACAATTGTGTTCGGCGTGAGCAAATGTGCATACCTGTCGACCATCTTATTGAGCTCTGCGTCTGATGTACCAGCCTCCGTTATGTGGACCAGGCAGCGGTTGACGTCTAACACGTAGGGCTCAAGGGCGCGGGTCGGGCAGGAACGAACGCACCGATCGCAATCTGCGCACAGATCTTTCTCGAACGGGCTGTCCTTCTTCAGCGGCGCGTCCGTGATGACGACCTCCAGCCGCAGGGAAAGCCCGTATTCTTCGGTGAGGACCATCGAGTTCTTTCCGTAGGCTCCTATTCCTGCCAGGACGGCAATCGGTTTCCTTGGGATGCTTTCAGGGGGAACGACCCCCTTGTAGCCCTCCTCCCGTAACACATCGATCATATCCCTTGCGATCTGCGCTAGCGGGGCGTAACCGGGATATGTCCACTCGCACTCGGAACGCCGGACCGACAACTCATCCGCATCGTCGAAGGTCTGAATGCCGAAAACGACGACGCTCTTGGCATCCGGCATCACCGAAGTCACTTTCTCGGACCATCCCTCGAACTCCGCCTCCACCATCCGGACCCTTTTTATCTTATCCGCATCTTCTGCAGATGCTATTCCGAACACTGCACCTCCATGCTTGACAATCATGATCTCAAGCTTCTTTCTCAGGGTTGTCTTCGACATTCGTCCCACGTTCCGATTTAGATGGGTAGTGTGACTTTTGACTAAGTATTTCTAATTTCAGATGGCCAAACGATGTTTTCCTGATATGATCGCGGGGCATTCCGGCTAAGAGTGATATCAGGACAAACCCACCGTCTGGTCTATCGTGGAATTGACATGCAAATACCTCAGGCAGTTGCAGAGACGGCTTTTATAGAACAATACCGAATAGGAAATCCGGGTAATCTTAGTCGAAGGATGGTGTTATCATGAGGGCGGTTCAGCTGGGCTGTGGAATCACAGGCCTTGTTTGTGCAGAGCATCTGGCTAAAAACCAGAAAATCGAAGAACTCATATTGGCGGATTCGCGGACAGAAGGCGCTGAAGCCCTGGCGACGAGATTGAGATCCGATAGGGTATCCGTTAGAAAGATCGACGCGACCGATGAAAGCTCGATTAGAAGTCTGCTCAAAGACGGGGATCTCGTCGTGAGCTCGATCCCCGGGGAGCTGAACAGAAAGGTGGTCAGGATCGCGATGTCCGCGGGAATCGACTATGTGGATTTCTCGCTCCCGGTCAACTCCGAGGAGGACTTCTCTGAGCTGTTGAGGCTGGGAGAAAGAATCGACAGCAGGGTGCTCTCGTCTATGGGATCTGACCCCGGGATATCGGACATACTCGCGATGCACGGATCGAGTAAGCTCGACCGTTCTGACAGAGTCCATGTGATCGACGGAGACAACGCATGTGCGGAGGGGCGCGAGATTTTCACCCTTTGGTCGCCCTTGGAGATGATAGAGGAGGCGACCACACCTGCGGCCATCTTCGAGAACGGGGAGATATTCATGGTCCCGCCTCTGAGCAGAAAGGAGACCTACAGGTTTCCGGAGCCGATCGGCGACTTGACCGTTTACAACACTTTGCACGAGGAGACATACCTGATTCCCAGATTCATAAAGACCCTGGCCTATGCGGATTTCAAGATCGCGATCGACGACAATTTCGTCGAGTTCGCAGAGGTATTGAGAAAAGTCGGGCTGAATGGCCTTGAGCCGGTGGATGTCAAGGGGGTCTCCGTGAGGCCGATCGACCTGGTCGCCGCGCTAATGCCGAGACCGGTCGATATCATCGGCAAGGTCAAGGGACACGCCGCGGTCGTCGTCGAGGTGCACGGATTGAAGGACGGGAGACAGGCCTTGGCCAAGCTTTGGGTCATGATGTCCCACGAGGAGGCGTATGAGAAATACCACAGCAACGCAACTGGGTATTTGGTCGGTGCAGCGGGCGCCACGGCTGCCGAGATGGTGATAGCCGGGGAGGTAGACGAAAAGGGCTTTCTGCTCCCCGAGCAGGTGCCTTCAGATAAGTTCATAAGACGTCTGGCGGAAAAGGGCGTGAAGGTCAAGGAGGAGATCCATATCCTGGATTAGCCAAGGACCGACGCTTCAAATTTTTGAATGGAAGGCTCTGTACGCACAGCTTGGCGAATCGGTACCGAGGGCTCAAAAACTGTGTTTGGGATCAATTGCCTTTGCCCGTACCCGTGCCGTCCGTGCTGTTGTTGCCCTCCCCACCGCTTGAGATAGCTGCCTCGTTTGTGTTTCTCTCGCTCACATTGGTTCCGCTCTTTATCTGAGTTGCCGAGTCATCGGTGTCGTCCGTCGGATCGGATTCGCTGCCATCGGTGACTGCGTCAGAGGCCATGTCATCCGGAATTAGCCTTGAAAGACCGGTATTGTTCCCGTCGGCGAAGTCGCCCGACAATATTCCTGAAGAGAAGAGCACGAACGCGAACAGCACGATTGCATTTGTGAAAATGACCCAGATAAGAGCCATCTGTACTTTCTCACCGTTATTCGGCTCTCCGTATATCGAACGGTTCTCCTTCTGCGACATCGTATATCCCCCTCCCCAAGGGGTCGGTAAATATCCTTAATAATATGTGGTTTTTTCCGTTTTTCACGAACTATCATATATTATTCTTGCCGTCGATGGCGAATTTTCCCTTGCAGGCGGTGATATCGGTGAATGAAGCGATTTTTATGCATCGATATCTAAATAATATCTTACCGCTTTTTATGGAACCGAGGAGGGGCAGGGAAATCAGAGCGGTCAGGTTGCTTGGTGACGAACGGTCCAGGTTGATTTTTGCCGCTGCGGCAATAGCGGTATCCGCCCTTGCCATAAGGCTGGTCAATATAGAATGGAGCTTCTCGAACAACGGGATAGACGAGGGGATAATGCTCGAACGGTCTCTGCTGATCGGCCGTGGATTCTCCCTGTACTCAGAGATACCCTGCGACCAGGCGCCCTTCTGGCTTCTCACGGGGTCGCTATTGGAAGGAGATGTGCTCAACAGCCGACTGATGAATTCCCTGCTGTCCATGCTTGCCATATTGGCCTGTATGTGGGCTGCCCGTCGGATCGGAGGCGACATTTCGATGCTGATTTGCGGGCTTCTTCTGGCTGTCGACTTCGCCCTTGTCAGGGAATCCCGCCTGTTCTCGCTTGACGCGGCCTCGAGCTTCTTCCTCGCCTTCTCTTTGCCGTTCCTGGTATCGTACGCGAAGAACGGGGACAGGGTGCTGCTGCTTATGGGCAGCGCCATGATCGGCCTCTCGGCGGCGTCTAAGCTCCACGGCGGGGTCGCGGTATTCGGCCTGCTCATGTTCATCCTGCTGGAAGGAAAAAGAGCTGGTAGGGGGCTTCGGGCGTCCTCTCCAGACATGGGCGCCTCGGTTCTCGGCGCCGTTCTTCCGATTGTCGCGATGATGCTGTTGCTGGGACCCCAGGAGATGCTCGACGGCATGATATTCGATCAGGCGGATAGGGAATTCGAACCATTTCTGAAGCTGTCGATACTGGCGTTCTTCGGGACCAACCTGGCATATCTGCTCCCTCTGATCCTGATCCGCAGAATGTGGAGCGCGGGCCCGGAGAACCGCCTGTTACTGCTGGTTTCCCTGACGATGATGGCCTATCTCGTGCTCCAACCGCTGCTGTTCTACCACCATATGGTGATCCTCAGCCCCTTCCTGGCGGTGCTTGCGGGATCGCTTGTCTCTATGGCGCGGGCGGAGATGTCATCCTCCGACCGCGAAAAGCCGGAGAAGCTGCGCGGCCCGAGGATCCCGCCCCGCACGCTGATGACCGTGGTCCTCGCGGGAGTGATCATTTCGAGCGGTTTCGTGGGTTACGGGCTGATTGCTCAGCAGGAGCCTGCCCAGTCGTACATTTCAAAGAGGCTGGCTGACCTCGCCGACGAAGGGGACTACGTCATCTCGGGAGACCCGATCATCGCCGCTTACGCCGGCCTCCCGGTCCCGCCGGATGTCGTCAATGCGGCGTTCAGGATGTACCCAGACCTGACGCTAGAAACGATAGAGACAGCGCTCGGGGAATATCCGGTGGTCGCCGTCGTCGTATGCTACAGGCTGAACGAGCTGGGCGGCCTCACAGAATTGCTGGAGTCGGAGGATTTCGTGCAAATATCGTCCGAGTATTTCATGGGCGGAGAGGCGGGTGTGCTCGACCTCTTTCAGGATGGTATCGACCCGGTCTCTCTTTTCGTTCAACGGGAAATCGCGGAGGAGCGTATGCTGCCTCTGGCCTCCTAGACCTGTCTCTCCATGTCCTTCGAGAACGTCCAGAAAGAGTTGACGAAGAAATTGAAAATGCTCACCAGCAGAATCGCCAGGAAGTTCGAGAAGGTCTCCAAGATACTTGCCCGGTCACCGGAGAAGCCCAACCACGGGAAGAACTCCTCCACGAGGAACTTCAGGACGATCAGGTTGAGCATCAGCCCGGCGACGCTGACCAACATGAACTGGAAGTATTGGACCTGTATACGCCCCTTCGACCTGAACGTCCAGACCCGGTTCATCAGGAAGTTGTTCGTCGCGGCGACGCAGAAGGACACCACGGCTGCCAACAGATAATTCACGTCGAAGATCTCGAGCAGGACCCAGAAAATCGCCAGGTTGATCAGGGTGCCAATGCCCCCGATGAACGCGAACTTGAGATACTTCGAGAGCCACCAGCGCTTGTGCTCGTACAGACGTATTACGTGATCGATGTATTTCAGATATTCAGACGCGCCCAGCTTGCTCTTGCCCGCCTTTCTGTCCGCGAACCTGATCGGCTCCTCGACGACCCTGCTGATTTTGCCCCTGGCCATGATCTCGAGGGCGATCTTGTACCCGATCGGGTCCAGGGTCACACCGTCGATCGCGGACCGCCTGAGCGCGAAGAAGCCGGACATAGGATCCTTCACCTTGGTCAGCCCTCTGGCGAGAAGCGTCGCGCCCTTCGAAACGATGCGTCTGTAGATCGGCCAGTTCTCCACGCTCCCCCCGGGCGCATACCGGCTGCCGACGACCATGTCCGCCTCTCCGCCCGTGATCCTCGAGACCATGGCGGGGATCTTCTCCGGCGGATGGCTGAGGTCGGCATCCATGACGACAAGAATCGACCCTGATGCTGCGGAAATGCCTTCGATCACAGCGGAGGAAAGCCCCAGCTTTCCCGCCCTCCTGACCACCTTGATATTGTATTCCCCGGTGAGTCCCTCGGCGAAGGCGGCCGTGCCGTCGGGGCTGTTGTCGTCGACGATCACTATCTCCGTACCCGAATCGATTGAGGAGCAGGCGGAGCTTATCCTCTGGACAATCTCACGAATGTTGTCCTTCTCGTTGTATGTCGGTATGATCACGGAGATCGTGCAGGCTCACCTCCGATGCCCATGCGCTTCTTGTAAATGACCGATATTATGAGGCTGGCCGCGAGCATGACGGCGACGAAGCCGACCGAGACCCACGGCGCGACATCCTCCCTCAGGTTATCGAAGCTGAGCCATGAAAGGATTACTATTACTGAGAACTTGCCGACGGCGCCTGAGAACAGGTAAACCGCGGAGCGCCTGAGGTTCCAGCCGCAGGCAGCGATGAACGCGCCGGTGTACGGGATGACGGGGGCGATCCGGTTCAGCAGGAGCAGCCTCTCGTCCTTGACGACCAGGAAATTCGTGTACTGCCTCATCTTCCGCTGTATCCAGTTCGGTAGCTTCGCGATCTTCGCGATCTTCACGAGCTTGTACAATGCGAAGTTGCCGAGCAGGCTCGACAGGCTCGCGACGATGACGAGTGCTACTCCCCAGAGCAAAGAGTCCGGGTTCGCTCCGAATATGAACACGATCCAAACCTCTGGAATAGTCGGAAATCCCACCCCGTCGATCAGTATGATAACGATGAGCGCGAGGAGCATACCACCGTCTCCGAGGCTGGCAAATAGAGAGATAATATCCTCGCCGATCATTCGATCCCACCTCCGGATGCCAGTGATTCGTAGAGATCCTTGAGCATTCCGGCCGCCTTCGCGATGTCGTGCTCCTCCGCCAGCTTGGCAGCCCCCCTCTCGAGATCGGACTTCAGGACGGGGTCGGACAATATCTTGTCGAGCTTCACGGCGAAGTCCTCTTCATCTCTGGCCTTGAGGCAGTGTTCGCCGTCAACGACCCATTCTTCGTAGACCGGGATGTCCCTGATGAGCAACGGGCAGCCGCAGCTCGCGGCCTCGAGCATGACGTTCCCGTAGCTCTCAGCCCTCGTGGTGAACGCGAAGACGTCCGCCGATGAATATACGCCCACGATGTCTTCGAACGGGACGTGTCCAGGGAATATGACATTGCTGGGAGGCACATCGTCGAGCGCGTCCTCCAGGAGCATCTCCGACTCGCCGACCCAGACGAACTTCACATCCTCTCTGTGGGAGAACTTGGACGCCATGTTAACGAACGTATCGACACCTTTCCGGGGTATCCTGAGCCCCACGCTTAGCACCAAGGCGTCGGAGCTGCCGATGCCGAGCCTGTCCCGGAATGCGGCGCCCCTGACCGGATCCCTCCGAAACACCTGTCTGTCGATTCCGTTCGGGATGATCCTGAACGGGCGTTTCACGCCGTCCCGGCCCAGTGATTTCGCTACATACGGGGTCGCGCCCACAACGACCGTTGCGAGGTTGTAGAAAATCACGGAATACGCCCTCGCGAACGGGTAGAAAAGAGAGCCCCCCACGAAGCCGCCCTTGATCAGCTCCGGGAGGTGCCTGCCGTGGAGTATAAGAGGCTTGCCGGATAGCTTTCTCTTGAGCGCCATCATGAAGGAGTTGGGCAGCGGGCTGTGTATGTGGAGAACGTCGTAGTCCCCCTTGGGGTCGTTGAGCAGCACCCGGACTCCCTGCCTCTCGAGCTCCCGCACAACCATGGGCACGTTTGTACCCATACCCCCTGGGTTCTTGAACGGGATCACGCTTCGGTACTTCTCCAGCTCCGTGAGAATGCAGACAGTCACCATGCTTCTACCGGCTCCTTCAGAAAATGTTCGTGCCAAGACCGTTACATGACGATTGCTGGGATGAGAATAAAGGTATATAAATAATCCACAGCGGTTGGAACCGTTGTCAGTCGATCGAAATCCGCAGGGAGATTTTCTACCGCAGCCTGATGATTCTAATCCCCGAGCTTGCCGATGAGATGCATATGCGGATAGGCGATCCCGACCTTCGGATCGGCCATGAAGCGGGTCCAAATCTTCTCCGTTATCTCCGCCTTGATCTTCCTGCGGGTATCGGCGGGACAGAAGTAAATAACATAGATGTTCACACCCGAGTCGGCCAGCTCCATCCTGAGCTCGGGCTCTCTCAGCAGCAGATGCTCCAGGTCCCGTATCTCCAGCTTTCTCCTGTAGACCTCGTAGTTGTTCTTCATGAGATCGCCGACTACCTCCTTGGCGGCAGAAAGCATGTATTCCTTCGCGACCTCGATGTCGCTCTCGTATGTGACGAGGTTGACGACCTCGTCCCAGACGAACGGGAAGTCACGGGTATAGTTATATACTGGCTGATCGAAGAAGACGCCGTTGGGAACGGTGATTATCCGGCCCGTGAATGTGTCACCTTTCATCCACTCACCGAACTCCCTGAGCTCCGTGTACATGGTGGTGATGTCAAGCACATAGCCTTTGGTGCCACCGATGGATATCCTATCGCCGATCCTGTAGATTCTGTGATATGAAACCAGAGCCCACGCACCGATGTTCAGAAGCGGCTTCTGCAGCACGAATGTGAGCGCGGCACCTATCAGCCCGATGTATATCGCAAGAGAGGAGACGCTTCCGATGAGTCCGAGGAACAATACGCTGAGTATCAGGATCCAGACCGCGTAGGAGATCAGCTTCCACATCGACCTGGCCTGGGCGTGGCTTCCCATCTTAGGCTCCGTGATCTGCTCGAATGCCCTGCCCAAGAAGAGGAGAACGAGCCAAGTCATCCCGACAACTACGATCATGAATAGAAGTTCCTGCAGCTCCTGTGTATCGTCCGGGATGCTGTCGAAATCGATGAATCGGTATTCGAACTCCAGCATGAGTATTATGCAGATTAAAATAACGAGGATGACGACCGCGACGACTCCGGACCGGCTTTCCTCTTCGTATTCCTTCTTTTTCACTTGATAGGAAATCGGATAATTCATATTATATTCTTATCCCGATCGGCTCTTCAGATCCAAAGATCGATTTCGAAAGGTCGGTAGAACAGCTGGTGAGCGAGATGAAAGATGCGAAATGTGCCAAATGCAGGTCGTTGGAATGCTACTACGGTAAGGATTGCTTCGGGATGGCGGAGAAAATGCTGGGGTTGTATGGCGAGAAGGACAGGAAATCGATGAGGCTTCGGCCGAAATCGAGGCTGGCCACTACATGGAATACAGCAGGGTAGAGGAGGTCATGTCATACGCTGAGAAGCTCGGGTTTAGAAGGCTTGGCATCGCCTTCTGCATCGGCCTCAGGGAGGAGGCTAGACTTCTGGATGAGATATTTGAGAAGCGCGGCTTCGAGGTCTACTCCGTTTGTTGCAAGGCATGTGGAATACCCAAGAGTGAGATGGATCTCATGCGCCTACATATGGAAATGGAGCAGGAGTCGATCTGCAACCCGATCGGGCAGGCCAAGATATTGTCCGAGTCGCACACGGACCTCAACGTCATCCTTGGGCTGTGCGTCGGGCACGACATACAGTTCTCGAAATACTCAGAAGCGCCGGTGACTACGCTCATCGTCAAAGACAGGGTCCTCGCTCACAATCCCGCCGGGGCGCTCTATTCGTCATACTACCGCAAGAACAGATTCGGATTCGATGAGTAGCTGTACAGGCTATTCTCCGGCGGAGCCGAGCGGCCGCCTGTCTCTTCGCCTGTTATTGAGCCTGACGATGCCGATGGATACCGCATAGGCCACCGCGGAGACGATTATTATCGTGGCACCCGGCCTGAGGTCGGGGAGCTCGAATGACATCCAGAGACCCAGTACGATGAACAGCGCGCTCAGGATGACCGAGAGTGTCATCATGGTCTTCAGGTCGGTGGTGAATCTGCCGCTGATTGCCGCGGGCATGGTGAGCAGTGCGATCGCGAGTATTACTCCGACCACTCTTATCAGAACGACCACGGTCAACGCGATCATGCAGAGCAGCAGCAGATAGAGCAGCGAGACCGGCAATCCGGATATCTTGGCGTGCTCCTCGTCGAACGATATGGCCAACAGCTCCTTATACAACAGTACGACCGTGCCCAGAATGAACAGGTCGAGGAACAGTATCATCCAAAGGTCGGATGTGGGCACTATGATTATGCTTCCGAGAAGATAGCTCATGAGGTCGGGAGCGTACCCCGGTGTCAGCCCCATGAGCAGTATGCCGATTGCCATCCCGGTCGCCCAGACCATTCCGATCACGGTGTCCTCCCGCTCACGGGCCTGCTTCGACAACACTCCGATGCCCAGCGCCGATCCCAGGCTGAAGATTAGAGCTCCCAGGAGCGGATCGAACGAAAGGTAGTACCCGAGTCCGACCCCGCCGAAAGAGGCGTGCGATATGCCGCCTCCGATAAACACGATCCTCCTGACGACAACGAGGGTTCCCACGATGCCGCACACGACGGATGCCAGCAGACCGGCGATCAGCGCGTTCCTCATGAACTCGTGTGCCAGGAAGTCGAACATATCGGAACTCACCTCCTCCTCTTATGGTCGTGATCCTTGAGCACCCGGTGCGGCACCCCGTGGGCGATCATCTCGACGGGACACCTGTAGGTCTTCTCGAGTGTCTCGGCGTCGATCTCGCTGCTCGTGTGCATGTAGAGCTCCCGGTTGAGGCAGGCGATCTTGTCAACTTGTACGGAGATGACGCTGATATCATGCGACACGAGAACGATGGCGGCGGTTTTTCGTATCTCGTTCAGGAGGTTGTAGAACCCCTCCTCCATCTCGATATCTATGTTCGCGGTCGGCTCGTCGAGGAGGAGCACCTTAGGATCCGTCGCTAGGGCTCTGGCAATGTAGACCCGCTGCCTCTCACCGCCGGAGAGGTTACCTATGCTCCTGTCCTCCAGCCCGGTCATGCCGACCCTGTTGAGCGCCTTCTCCGCCTGTTTGCTGTCATCCTCGGAGAACCGCCTGAGCGGCGATGACCTGGGAAGTCTGCCCATCATTACCGTGTCCCAGACATCGATGGGGAAGTCACGGTCGAACACGGCGTGCTGCGGAACATATCCGATATACTTCCTTCCCCTTTCTGGGGGTTCACCCATGATCGAGATCTTCCCGGTCATCGGCCGGATCAGGCCCAGGATGGTCCTGAGGAGCGTGGTCTTCCCCCCGCCGTTAGGTCCGATAATCCCTAAGTAGTCATTCTGCATGATGGACAGGTTGATCCCGTTGAGTATGACATGGCCGTCTAATGCCACGGTTACATTGTCCATACGGATAATTTCCGATGCTTCGTTCATTTCAGCCACCCCGACAGCTCATCGGAAAAGCTCCGCAGGCTCTCGATGTAGTCTTCCGCGAGGGGATCTGTTATGACCACGACACCGCCGATCTCTTCGGCTATCTGATTTGCCGCCCTCGTGCTGAAGGCGGGGGAGATGAGGACGACATCGATATCCTCCTCCACGGCCTGATCGATTATCTTCGCCAGTGAATATGCGGTGGGCTCCTTGCCCTCCTCCTCTATCTGTATCTGTTCGAGGCCGTACCTTTCGGCGAAGTAGCCCCATGCGGCGTGATACGAGAGGAATTTCGGGGTTTCGAGGGCGGAAAAACTGCCATAGATTGAAGCATCGAGCGATTCCAGCTCCGCAATATATCCGGCGGCGTTATCCTCGTAATAGCTTGTGTTTCCTGGGTCGATCTCCGTCAGACCCTCCATGAGGTTCTCGACCATCCTCTTCGCGTTGATGGGCGACAGCCATATGTGTGGGTCTTCCCCGATCTCGGATTGGTCAGCCATGGGTATCAGAGAGATGCCGTCCGAGCCGTCCACGATCAACATGTCCGGGTTGATCGCCTGAAAACGATCCATCCACGAAATCTCGAAATCGATCCCTGAGCCCACCTTGAAATAAATATCGGCAGACTCGAGGTACCTGATCTGGGCGGTCGTAGGCTCGTATGTGTGTGGCTCCTCCCCCTGGGGGACCATGACAGATACCTGGACGTTGTCCCCGCCGACCGCTCTTGCGAATTCGGCCTGTGGCAGGATGCTGACAACTACGCCGATGCCCTCCTCCGGCTCCTTCCACTCCCCTGTGGCAATCAAACCGAAAACTGAGGCAACGAGAAGAATCGAAGTAACTATCACGGCCGAATTGGAGAGAATTCCCTCTGACGCCATCCGATTGGGACGAAAAGCTGTTGTTTTCTTAGACTTCTCAATAGATTCTTTCTTCATGATGATCGCATATCGGGAGAATCGGCAATTTGATCCGCAGAGTTATGGCGATAGCGCTACTCTATCGTCTTTATCAGCTCGATCTCCTTTTTTACCATGCCTTCTGGCGACGCACTCATGCCCCAGAAAAATGTGCCTGGAATATTGCCTGTGTTCTGCACGATGTACTTGAGGCCGGGAACATAGGACATCACATCCCCCGGGAGCAGGACGATATTCGGCCCCTCCTTCTTTCTCAGCTTCTCGGCGTCATGTCCGTACCAGACTGTGAACTCCCCGGTGATGATCAGGTAGAACTCGTATATTGGCCCATACCATTCCTCGGCGGTTCCGTCGTCCTCATTCTCCATCGAGAACACTATCGTCGTCAAACCGGGCTCCATGAAATACATGCCGAGGTCCCATACCTCGTTAGAGAGGAAATTCGTGAACAAACCGTCCCTGAACACCTGTGTTTTTACATCCTTCAACCTTGTCGCTTCAGGTTTTTTCTCATCCATCCTGACACCTCCAATAGATCGCGATCATTCGAGCTCCTTCAATGGGGTGTTCTCCCTCATCTTTACGCCTTTCAATGGTGCGCTTTTTCCCCAAAAGAACGTCCCCGGAATCTTGCTGGTGTTCCTCACCAGGTACTTATAACCGGGCGGGAAGGAGACGACCTCTCCGGCCCGTACGACATTGTGAGGGCCGTCTTTATTCCTCAGCGCCTCCGGGTCCTTTCCGTACCAGATGGTGAACTCGCCGACCAGTACGAGGTAGAACTCGTACGCCCAGCCGTACCACTCCTCCGCGGAACCGTCGTCCTCCTCCTCTGTGGAGAAGACGATCGTGTCCATTTCTGGTTCCATGAAATACATACCGATATCCCACGCTTTGTTTGACACGAAAGTGCTCGACACTCCGTCCTTGAAGAACTCCGTCTTGACTTCTTCCAGCCGTACCGCATGCGGTCTTTCCTCATTCATCTGCTTTCCTCCTCTAGATTTCAACATGACATCCGATTAACGCGCTAAGATCAGCATTCGATTATCTCCCTGGGGATGCTGCTCAGCATCTTCCCGCCGGATTGAGTGACAACGAACTCGTCCTCGATCTGAACGTGTCCTACTTCCGGGTCAAATATCTGCGGTTCGATCGATATGACCATGTTCTTTTCTAACCTTCGGTCTTTGTATACTGGATCGTTCTTGATATATTGGTATCCAACGAACGGCCACTCGTGTACTTCAAGGCCGACCCCGTGACCGATGCCAGTGAAATCCCCCTCGAAATGCTCCTCCATCACATCGATGACCGCCTGGTTCACCTCCGAGCCGAGCATCCCCGGCTTCGAGGCCTTCTGGCCTGCAATCTCGGCGTCGACGAGGACTCCGTAGAAATCCCTCAGCTTCTTTGGCACTTTGCCGAGGTAATATGATCTTGCGATATCGCAGCAATATCCCTTGTACATGCACCCGAAGTCGAGGTTCATGGTCTCCCCCTTCTTCATCCGCCTGCTGCCGCAGTACCACCACTTCTCCACATGCTTCTCATCAATCCCGGAGCTGACCATCGTGAAGTGCGGGAACTCCTCGGAGCCTTCTGCCCGGCAAACCCGCTCGACCTCGCTGATCACTTCGTGCTCCGCCAAACCTGGCTTCGCTAACTCGGCAGCCGACTCGAATCCCTTCTTTGCAATCCTTGAAGCCTCACGGATGCACTTAATCTCGAACTCCGATTTAATCGAGCGCTCCTCCTCCAGTATATTCGAGGCAAAGCTCAGGTTCGAAGATCCCAGAAGCTTTCTCATGCGTCCAATAAGCTGCGGGGAGATAGAATACTCTCCAACTACCCCAACCCGTGGGCGGCTCATCTTCTCCTTCCTCAGAAAACCACGCACGGTCTTAACGAAATCCTGTGCAGGAACCGTGTTCTCGACCCAGGTGAACTGAGACGGAAAGAAATCGGCCGAACCTATCTGCAGGAGCGGTTCAATGTCCGTATCCAATGGGAGGATCATCATTGGATTTCCGAAATAGGGCTCATGGCCGGATAGGTACATCACATGGCCCCTCTGGCCGTAACGCATGCTGCCGGGAGATGAGAATATCAGCAGGAGATCCAGGCTCTTCCGCTCCATCCCCTCTCTCACGTTCTTTACCCGCTTCTTGAATTCGGCCAAAGGAAACCTCGGCAA
>DSAX01000024.1 GCA_011046235.1 Methanobacteriota archaeon
ACCCAGAGCGACGAAATCGATCGAAAACTCGCGGGCAAGGTGTTGCATACGAGACCGATCGTAAAATCCGAGTTCCAGGTCGCGATTGAATTCCCGTCCGAGGACTTCGATTCCGAGGTCGGCGGCGTCCCGCAGATACTCAGCGTGATCGCGGGCAACCTGTTCGGGCTCGAAGACCTCAGGGCGGTCAGACTGGACGATCTCTTCATCCCGAAGGAGATCGCAGTCGCCTTCCCCGGTCCGCGGTTCGGGGCAGAGGGCATTTACTCGAAGCTCGGAAGACGGGATACGAGCAGACCGCTTCTTGGCACTATCGTGAAGCCCAAGATCGGCCTTAACCCTGAGTCCACTGCCGAATATGTATACAAGGTTGGAAAGGGGGGCCTCACGAACAGCAAGGACGACGAGACCCTCGTTGACCAGGATTTCTGCCCGATCATGGACAGGACCAGGGCGATCGCAGACGCGGTCGACCGCGTGCGCTCGGAGACGGGCCACAGGATGATGCACGCCATCAATATATCGACGAGGCCCGACAAAATATTGGAGCTCGCGGACAAGGTCATATCAGCGGGCGCGAACGAGGTGATGGTCGACGTATTGACCTGTGGCTTCTCCGCAGTTCAGATTCTCGCAGAGGACCCGTCTGTGAACGTCCCGATCCACGTGCACAGGACGATGCACGGGGCGCTCACCCGGAACCCGCATCACGGAATATCGATGCCTGTCATCGCGCTTCTCACGAGGATGGTCGGAGGGGATGCGCTTCATGTGGGCACTTTCGGGATCGGTAAGATGCACGGGGAAAAGGAGGAGGACCTCCGGTCGAAGGAGCGCCTGACAGAGGAGTTCTACGGCCGGGCGGAGGTACTGCCGGTCAGCTCCGGAGGAGTGCATCCGCTGCTGGTGCCCAAGATACTGAAGGTCGCCGGAACCAGGGTTCAGATACAGGCCGGTGGGGGGGTTTCGGGCCATCCGATGGGCCTCGAGGGAGGCGCGAGGGCGATGAACCAGGCGGTGGAGGCGTTCCTTAGGCGCCGGTCACTGAAGAGATACGCCGAGACCCATTCCGAGCTCAAAATGGCCCTCGAGAAATGGGGTTGATCCGATTGAGCAAACTCAAGTCAAAGCTGATAGACATCGATGCTGGCGAGCCGACCGTGATAATGAACGAGGACGATACCGCTCAGATGGGCATCCGGGAGATGGACCGCGTACATGTCGAGAAGCACGGGAGAAGCATCGTGGCCATCGTGCAGGAATCGCAGACGCTCGTGTCTCCGGGAGAGGTCGGCGTGCTACAAGCGGTCCTGAAGACTCTGAAGCTGGTGGACGGGGACAAGGTCACCATCAGACCCACCTCGAGACCACAGTCGATCGATTTCATCAAGAAGAAGATGGACAACCGGGAGCTGACCACGGACGAGATATATGCGATCGTGGAGGACATGTCCAACAGGATATTGTCCAGGGTCGAGATATCCTCGTACATCACAGCGATCTACATCAACGGAATGAACATGAGGGAGACCAGGGATCTAACGATGGCGATGGTGGACACCGGGGAGACGATAGATTTCGGGGACAGGGACATATTCGATTTTCATTCGATAGGGGGATGCCCGGGAAACAAGATCACGCCGATTATAGTGCCGATCGTCGCGGCATCCGACCTGATGATTCCCAAGACCTTCTCCCGCGCCATCAGCAGCGCGGCCGGCACGGCGGACATAATGGAGTCCATCTGCAACGTCACCCTCTCCTCGGAGGACATCAAGCACATCACCCTCGAGGTGGGCGGTGTGCTCGCCTGGGGAGGCGCCGTTAGACTCGCACCGGTCGATGATATCCTGATCAAGGTGGAGTACGGGCTCGCAATCGATCCCCGTAGCCAGGTTCTCGCTTCGATCATGTCGAAGAAGAAGGCGGTCGGGGCGAAGCACCTGCTGCTGGATATCCCAATGGGACCCGACACCAAGGCGGAGGACGAGGAACACGCCCGGGCAATCGCCAGGAACTTCATCGAGCTGGGAGAGGAGATAGGAATCAACGTCGAGTGCGCGATCACTTATGGTGGTCAACCGATAGGAAGGGCGATCGGACCCGCGCTGGAGGCGCAGGAGGCGATAGCGATATTGGAGGGAGAGCCGGGCCCGAGGAGCGTCGTCGAGAAGGCCCTGAGCCTCGCGGGGATGATTCTGGAGATGGGCGGGGTCACGAGGAACGGATACGAGGAGGCCAAGACCATCCTGAAGAGCGGCAGGGCCCTCGAGAAGTTCAGGGAGATCGTCGAGGCCCAGGGGGGCAAGGAGGGAATCACATCCAAGGACGCTCCGGTCGGGAAGCATACCATGGAGATCACCGCGGACAAGTCCGGGTATGTCAATCTGATAAGCAACCGGGGTATCGTCAAGATCGCCCGGGAGGCGGGAGCCCCCTACGATAAGGGCGCCGGGGTAGTCATCGCCAGAAAGGCGGGTCAGCCCGTCGAAAAGGGTGAGTTGATCTACACCATCTATGCGGATCACGATAGGAAGCTGAATGCCGCCGAGATACTGGGGCGGAAGCTGAAACCGGTCAGGGTGGAGAGCATGGTCATGGACAGAATACCTACGATAAGGAGGCTATGACCGCCAACCAGCCGCATTATTTCTTGCTGGATTTTTTCTTCCCCGTCGTCTTGGGCTTCTTCTCGGAGCACGATTCGTCGGAAACCTTCGATCGGCAGCTCATGGGCTCAGACAGGTACTCCCCCTGCTCAATACCGAAGCTTTCCTCGAGTTCTACCAGCTGCCAATACTCCTCGCGCTCCTTATCCATGATTGTCGGATCCAGCTCTGCGACCTTTGCCTCCTCCCTGCTCTCGGAGTCGGACAGAATCCTTCCCTCTGGATCGATTATCATGGAGTGTCCGCAGTAGCTGAGCTGTCCTTCAACGCCGACCCTGTTGGAAGCGACTACGAAACAGGCGTTCTCCAGGGCTCTTGCCCGGCAGAAGACCTCCCAATATGCGTGGTCATCCAGCGCTCCTGAGATCATTATTATCTCAGCACCCTCGAATGCGAGGGAGCGCGCAATCTCGGGAAAGGTCAAGTCCCTGGAAACGAGGATTCCAGCCCTGCCAATGGGTGTGTCGACGATGCAAAGGTCCTCCCCCCGGCTGAGGTCGTTACTCTCATCCTGCCAGAGGCTTATCCTCCGGTAGGATCCGATGATGTCCCCCCTTGGATCGGCGACAATGGTCGTGTCGAAGAACTCCGTATCGCACTTCTCCACGAACCCTCCGACTACTATGATATTCAACTTCTTCGAAATGGTCTTCAGGTATGATACGGTCGAGCCGTCGATATCCTCCGCGACTTTCGATGGATTGATGAAGACATTATATCCAGTCGCGAACATATGAGGCAGGACGACTAGATCGGCGCCCATTTTTTTGGCGTCCCTGACGAACATGAGCGCCTTCTCCAAATTCCCCTCTCTGTTCAGATGCTGACAATCCATCTGTACAGTTGCCACCTTCGCCTTCCTCAAACGCGCACCACTCCTGCACCGAAGCCTATCAATCAATGCCGGACAAGGTAAAATAGGTTTTCCCGCAGAAGAGGCTAACCAATATTTTAAACCGCTCAGAAAGGATTTTCAATACGACGGGGAATTTAGAATCGATGAAAGAGTTATCACATGAAAATAATAACAAAAAGGAACGACTCGGGAGGCGGTGCTTCATCGGCGATTTTGCAAGCCCTGAGGTGCGTTGGATTGAAAATGCAATATGTCCCAATTGCGGCTGCGATAGATTGATGGATGCCGGCAAATTGGGGCTTTGCGTCTCCTGTAACAGGTTCGTCAAGCCTCTCAGGAAAAAGTAGGAACGTAATTCTGATAACTGGGGTGAAACGGATTGGACGAGATCGATGAGAAGGTGCTCTCAGTGCTCCGGTCGATGAGCGGGGTGGTTCAGGCTGGCATCGTCGATTACGATCTGCGAGAAAAGCTCCTGCATGAGGAGGAGCGATATGCGTCCCTCGGCCCCATCGCTATAGACAATGTGGGTGTAAGGGAGGCAGTCCAGAGGGAAAGGCTGTATGCCATAATCAAGGACATGAGATTCCGACCACCACCAACGCCGACAGTCATACTGAGAAATAAGGAGGGAGAGATCCTCGGAGAGGAGATCATCCCAGGAGCGGACAGGTTGGGACATCCCGATGAGCGCACCATCAACCTCGGAAAGGACTTCGTTATTTACTCCGAGCGGGCGAAGGGCCGGGGAAGATATTCCAGTTTCGTCCTTCCGGAAGTACCGTTCCCGGAGATCGAACGACTCGAATTCTCCAAGAATGTCGTGAGCGCAAGCCCATCGACCCTGGGGGATATTGAGCTCAAGAAGTCGCTCGGAGTCGCCGACGACCCGAAGTTCGCCTCAATTCTCGTCGCGTTTGATCTGGCCTGATGATACCTTTTTCGAGCTCGAGCATCGAGCCTCACTCGTACAGTCTTCCCTGGAGCGACTCTGGGGATACCTCCTCGGAGAGCACCCCCCTGTACCTTTCCAGTACCGATTCTCGGTCGAGCATCCCGAGCAGCCGATTGGGATTGCCCGGGTCTATCACCGGTATGTGGCCGATGTCCCTAAGGACCATTTTCTCGACCACTGACTGCAAGGAGTCGTCCGGGAACACGGTCACGACCCGCTTCGTCATAATCTCTCTGATAACAGCTTTTTCCATTCCTTTGTCGTATGCCTTCCTGACATCGGTAGCGGTCACGATTCCCCTTAATTTTCCATCCTGGTCTATTACCGGGAACCCCTTCTCCCCCGTTTCGAGTTCGAAATCTTCGATGTCATCCAGCGTCATGTCCGGTCTCACGATCGTGAAGTCAGTGTACATCGCGTCCTTGACCCTCACGTACTCGAGTATATTCGCCTCCAGGTCGTGAACGTACTTTATCCCTCTCTTGGCCAGCTTTGCGGTGTAGATGGTCTCCTTTGTCAGCAGACTGCTGACCACGTCGCTGACCACGCAGGCGAACATGAGGGGGAGTATGATTTCGTAAGTCGAGGTCAATTCAAAAAGCATGAGGATAGCGGTCAATGTCGCCCTGCTGGTCGCCGCGAGGACCGCTGCCATACCAACAAGGGCGAATGCACCGTACCCCGTTGTCTCCCCAGGAAAGAACTCGATCGCAGCCATGCCGAACGCGGAGCCGAGCATGGCCCCCAGGAAGAGCGATGGCGCAAATACCCCGCCCGATCCTCCGGAACCTAACGTGAGGGAGGTGGCAATCAGCTTCATGAACAGCAGCGTGCATACCAGCACCACTATCGGCAGAAGCGACAGCTGCTTCGGGAACAGACCGTCCATTTCTCCGTTGAGCGCCATGCCGACCGTGTCATATCCGACTCCCATAATGCTTGGGTAGAAGAGCGCGATTGCGCCGACCATTAGCGCCCCGAGAACCGGTTTGGTGTAAGGGGCCATCTTGATCGCCGCGAACACGTCGTCGATTTTGTAGAGAGTCTTTATGAAAAGGACACCTATGAGCCCGGCCAACAGCCCCAATAGGAGGTAAAGAACCAGCTCGAATGGGCTGGGGCTTGTCTGCCCGAACTCCAGTCCCACATCGAATGTGGGATAATCCCCGAGCACGTTCCTCGAGACAACGGTCGCGAACACGCTGGAGATTATCAGCGGGACGAACGAACGGGTCTTGAACTCGAGCAGCAGCAGCTCGAGTGCGAATATGGCACCGGCGATCGGCGTATTGAAAGTGGCAGCGATACCGCCCGCCGCACCGCAGGCGACCATTATCCTCATCTCCGTACTGGTCAGCTTGAAGAACCGGCCTACGATTGATGCGAATGAGGCGCCTATCTGCACGATTGGCCCCTCTCTGCCTGCCGATCCGCCGGAGCCGATTGTAAGAGATGAAGCGAGGGCTTTGGCGATCGGCACCCTCTTTCTGACCCTCCCCTTGTTGACCTGAACCGCCTGCATTACCTCGGCGACTCCAGCTCCCTTGGTCTCAGGGGCCCAGAAATGCGTGATCAGGCCGACGAAAACGGCGCCGATCGCAGGTATGATGACGATCATGACCCCGAGGTCGTTGTGGAGCGGGGTTCCGCCACTGAAGAAGATATCCTGGAAGAATAGGATGAGGTACCTGAAGCCTATCGCAATAAACGCCGCGGCGCATCCGATCATCGCCGCGAGTATGCTGAGCTTGGCGTATTCCCTCAGGAACACGCTGCGGATGTACCCTATCAGCGACCGCTGAAAATCTTGAAGCTCCTCGAACATCGCCCTCAAGCCTCTGACATCGGCATAATGTGTCGATTTCCTACATCCGGAATCTTGTTCGAAATAGGGTTCGACCGATAATAAATTGTAGACTCAATGAAATTCTCACCGATCACGGCTCCGACTGTTGGCAAATGAAATCCCATGATGCAGTGCCTTGCGGCCCGCAAATGGGCAGAGCAATAAATAAACGTATATGAAATAAAATGCGGTCCCGCTATCGACGATTATCATCTCAATGATTGTCGGCGAATATCTCAAGAAATAGCCATATCGCGTCAATATAGCCCACGGAGGTTTCCAAATGCCCACATCTTTTATTAAATGGGCGTTTTTCGTCATGCAAAAGACGAATTTAGTCGTTTTCGTTACGAATAGTAACCCTTAAGTAGAATAGATACGGTGTCCGGTTCGGCCGTACGAATCCGGACGCAGGTCCGGCACAGTTCGGCAGGTTGATATTCGCGATGATGGGCTGTGTAATAAGAACCGGCAAAATAACGCTGGACATGATGCCTAAGCTAGAAGGGGTGAGGCCAGTTGGCTAAACTGAAGTGGTTGTTCGGCAAGAACTCGGACCTCTACCCTGCCAACATGCCATCCGGAATGTGGTTTTGGGTTGCCAGAAGAGTCACGGGAATCATTCTCGCGCTCTATCTCTTCGCGCACCTTTACGTGCTTTCCGGTCTCTGGGTGGGGCAGGACAAGTGGAGCGATTCGATGGAACTGATGACGAGCGATCTTTTTGTGTTCCTGGATTTCCTGTTGCTCGGTGCCGTCATAGTGCACACAATGACCGGTCTCGCGGTCGTGCTTTTTGACGCCGGGATAGGAGTTCGGAGCTACAAGAAGGTATACTGGGTGTTGAGCATTATCGGAGCCGTCCTTCTGATAGGGGCAGGCTACGCCGCCTGGTATATTATTTCGGGGTCCTGAGGTGAGCTAAGATGATTGACAATCCAGCAAAGACAAAGGGCACATGGGCTTGGTTGCTGCAGCGGGTGACCGCGATCCTGATGATCATACTCCTCGGACTGCACATTTGGCTCACGCATTTCGCGAGCCTGGACGAGGAGCTTATGGACTGGGACAACGTCGAGGAGAGGATTTCTACACTCTCCCTGCTGCTCGTTGATTATTCGCTGCTGATCGTGGTTCTGTTCCACGCACTGAACGGTGCCAGGATGGTACTGTACGATTTCGTGACCAGGAACAGCTACCGGAGGCTGACTGATGCAGCGCTCTGGGTAGTGGGGATCATAGCCACCATCTGGGGCATCGCGATATTTGCACCAATTCTGGGGTGGGCATGATGGAGGTGCTCTGCTGATGAGATACCACGAGGTAATCGTTGTCGGAGGAGGACTCGCGGGCCTCAGAGCCGCAGTCGAAACGGCAAATGAACTGGATACCGCCATCATTACGCAGGTACCTCCGGTTCGATCTCACTCGGGCGCCGCCCAGGGCGGAGTGAATGCGCCCATGGGAAACAACCCTGAGGGCAAGGATGACAGCGTTGAGAAGCACACCTTTGACACGGTCAAGGGGAGCGATTTCCTGGCAGATCAGAAATCCGCGGAGGTGATGATCAGCGAGGCTACTCCCTCAATATACGAAATAGAGCACTGGGGATGCCCGTTCAGCAGGACGTCGGAGGGAAAGATCGCCCAGAGACCGTTCGGAGGAGCGGGTTTCCCGAGGACCTGTTTCGCCGCGGATAAGACCGGATTGTACATGCTTCACACCCTTTGGGAGAAGAGCATCGCGCTGAACATCAGAACTTACGAGGAGATGTTCGTAACGGATCTCGTTGTCGAGAACGGCAAGGTCGTCGGGGTGGTAGCCCTGAATATCGTCACCGGAGATTTCGAGCCGTTCATGGCCGAGGCGGTCATATTCGGTACCGGAGGCGCAGGACAGGTTTACGGGCGCTCGACAAACGCCCTTATCAGCTCTGGCAGCGGTCAGGCTATAGCCTACAGGCGCGGGGTTCCCATCAAGGACATGGAGTTTATCCAGTTCCACCCGACATCCCTTTTCGGAACGAACATACTGATGACGGAGGGCTGCAGGGGAGAGGGCGGATACCTGATCAACAACCAGGGAGAGAGGTTCATGACGAAGTACGCCCCAAAGGCGATGGAGCTGGGCCCCAGAGACATCGTCGCAAGAGCCATTCAGACAGAGATCAACGAGGGCAGAGGGTTCGAAGGCGGTTATGTCCATCTGGACCTTAGACACCTCGGGAAGGAGAAGATACTCGAGAGGCTCCCAGGAATCAGGGACATCGCGATCAACTTCGCGGGCGTGGACCCGATCTTGCAGCCGATACCCATCCAGCCGGGCCAGCACTATACGATGGGCGGTATCGATACCGATGTGAACGGGGCGACTAAGATCGGCGGGTTCTTCGCAGCCGGTGAATGCGCATGCGTCAGCGTCCATGGAGCGAACCGTCTGGGCGGCAATTCACTGCTGGACACCGTCGTTTTCGGAAAGCTGTCTGGACGCCACGCGAAGGAATACGTCAAGCAGCTGAAGGATCGCCGCAGGGGCGAGTCCGCGATATCATCTGCGCTCGAGGAACAGGAGATGGTCAGGGAGGAGCTGCTGACGAGAAGCGGAGGAGAGAACCATTCGGTCATCCGGGACGAGATGAAGGCCATCATGATAGAGAATGTCGGGATCTTCAGGGAAGGACCGCCGATGCAGGAGGCGCTCGATACCGTGATCGCGCTCAAGGAGAGATACAAGGAAATCAGGATAATGAACAAGGGCAGGAAGTACAACCTGGACTATCTGAGGGCCTACGAGCTCGGAGGAATGCTCGACCTGGCTCATATCATAGCTCTCGGAGCGATCAAGAGGGAGGAGAGCAGAGGATCACATTTCAGGAGGGACTTCCCGAAGAGGGACGACAAGAAGTTCCTGAAGCATACGCTTGCGACCATATCAAAGGACGGGCCCAAGATTTCGTACAGCGATGTCGACATCAGCATGTACGAGCCCGTGGAGAGGAAGTATTAGGAGGTGCAATGAATGGCAATAGCTACAACACCCGTGAGGCTTAAGATACAGCGGTTCGACCCGGAACACGACCCGGAGCCGTACTGGAGGGAGTACACCATCCAGGCACGGCCCGGCATGACCATTCTGGAAGCCCTGTTCGAGGTGCTCAACAAGCTCGACGGCTCTATCGCCTTCAGGTTCTGCTGCAGGGGCGCGGTCTGCGGTGCGTGCTCGATGATGATCGGCGGAAAGATACGGCTTGCCTGCGAGACACAGGTGGCGCACATCAAGCAGAATCCGATCCTGATCAGCCCCCTTCCTCACAAGAAGGTCATTAAGGATCTGGTCGTGGACATGGAGCCCTTCTTCCAGCAGATGAAGACCGTCAAGCCATACCTCGTACCCGCGGAGCCGCTCCCGGAGAAGGAGATCTACCAGAGCGAGAAGGACAGGGCGAAGCTGACGGAGCCGATCGATTGCATATTCTGCGGCTCATGCTCGGCAGCCTGCACCATTGCCTGGACGGACCCGAATTACCTCGGACCGGCGGCCATCGAGAAGGTCTACCGGTTCGTGGTCGACTCGAGGGATACGATCAAGAAAGACAGGCTCGATATGGTGGACAACGAGGATGGCGTCTGGAGATGCCATACGATCTTCAACTGCGTCGAGGTCTGCCCCAAGAAGCTCAACCAGACGCACGCGATACAATACCTGAAGAGGCAGCTCGTCAAGAGGAAGCTCGGGTTCGAGGGAAGATGATCGGAGTCAGAGCTATTTCGATATATGGATGCCGCGTCAAAAGCGCGGATGCGCGTTTTTTTTGAATTTTTTTGCACCGAGTTGCTGGTGCGACAATTAGAGCTCAATATTTATCTATCCTCAGCCTGATAAGTCATCGTTCCCCGGCACTGCCCTGATGGAGGCATTCGAATTGGCGAAGCGGTCGAAAGCCCAAGAGGATAAGCTCGGTCTCGGCAAGCGGCAAATTCAGGAATATCTCAACGCTTCGGACTGCATTTTTGTCATTCTGAGCCCGGAGGAGAGAGTCGAGGCTGTAAATGACAAGGTAGCCGAGCTGCTGGGTCATACTAAGGAGCAGATACTCGGGAAGAACTGGATCGACCACTTCGTGCCAGAGCACCAAAAGGATGTCATAAGGAAGCATTTCAGGTTGACGATTTCATCCGAAGGAAAAGGAATTGCGGGCTGCGAGGGGCGGCTTCTTACAAAGGATGGAAAAGAGAAGATCATTGTTTGGCAAAATATTCTTGTTAGAAATGCAGAGGGTCTTCCTGCAGGTGTTATGTGCCTGGGCACGGACATCACCGATGAGAAGATAGCAAGAGATACATTTGAGGACATGGATCTTGATTTTTCTAAGATGGGGGACAGCATTCAGGATTGTCTATTGGCACTCGATCCCGATTTCAAGATCCTCTATATGAACGGCCCTGCGATAGACAGGCTTGGCGCTCAATCCAAGAACCTGATCGGGCAATATTTCTTCGACCTAATGCCCATGCTCAAGGATACCATCGTCGAAAAGACATTCGGGAATACGATCGCAAGCGGTGTATCGCAAAGGGTCAGATATGACCTGGATTTTTCAGGGGATACACTCTCCTTCGACATAATCGCCTATCCTGCGTCATACGGATTGTCCGTTATAGCCCTCGACATTTCCGAGCAGGAAAGGATCGAAAAGGCGCTGAAGGAGAGCGAGGAGAAGTTCAAGGTAATATCCGAGCAGTCGATGCTCGGTATCGCGATTTTCCAGGACGGAGTTGCGAAATACATCAATAAAGCGGCAAGAGATATCATCGAATACGACTTCGAGGAGATGTATCAATTCAGCTGGAAAGACTTGCATAAGATCATACATCCAGACGATCTCTCATTCGTGACTGAGCAGCTCCTGAAAAAGCAGGACGGAAGCGAAGACGTTGTCACAAACTATACCTTCCGGATAATAACAAAGAATAACCGGAAAAAATGGTTGGAACTGTACTCAAAGACTATACCATACCTGGGCAGAACCGCCGATCTCGTCACCCTGATCGATATATCGGAAAGGAAGAAATTCGAGGATGCCCTTCTCGAAAGTGAAGAGAAGTACCGTGTCTTCATTAAGAACT
This sequence comes from Methanobacteriota archaeon, assembly GCA_011046235.1. Lineage (GTDB taxonomy): Archaea > Thermoplasmatota > Thermoplasmata > UBA10834 > DTMW01 > DSAX01. The sequence goes on from DSAX01000024.1 coordinate 11,453, forward strand.
TCCCAGGTATAGCATTCAAAACCCAATTGGATGGCAGCCCAACAATGCTCAGAGGAGCCCTGGGAGCGATGTTGGGCTACTCTGAGGAGGAGATACTCTCCGGAAACCCAAGCTGGAGCGAGATCGTCTACCCAGACGATCTCGAAAATCTGGAATCCGATATTGCCAGATTGAAATCCGAAGCTGACTGCACCCTGGAAAGGGAGTACAGGATACGGCGAAAGGACGGCGAATTTATCTGGGTGTCATCAATCATCCGAAATATTCTGGATAAAGACGGAACCCCGATAATGAATCAGGGGATGACTTTCGATATTACTGATAAGAAAAAGGTAGATGAGAGCCTCCGGATCATCAACCGGGCGCTCAGGATCATAAGTGAGTTCAACGAGGTAATGGTCCGCGCAAAAAGCCTTAAAGAGCTGGCGGAGAAGCTATGCAATATTCTCGTCATGACCGGCGGGTACAGATTCGTCTGGATCGGTCTGGCCAGACGTGACGAGGAGAAGGCCATCAGACCGATAGCGTATTCCGGAATTGAAGATAATTTCCTTTCGGATCTGCATTTTTCCTGGTCCGATTCGTCGGAGTGGAATGAGCCAGTTTCTATGGCGATACGGGAGGGAAAGACAATAGTCATCAACGAGCTCTCGCGGGATCCCATCTGCTCTTCCTGGGGGGACGAGGCTGCTCGAAGGGGCTACGAGTCTGCGGTGATAATCCCGGTCATCGCGGCAAACGGCAAGATAAGGGGTGCACTGAGCGTCTTCTCGGATAAGCTGAACGCTTTCGATTCGGAGGAGGTGGATCTTCTCAGCGATGTCTGCGAGGATCTTTCCTTCGGCCTCTCCTCTCTTCGGGCTCAGGGGGAGAGACTGAAAGCTGAGCGCGAGCTTAGAAAGCACGTTTTAGAATTGTCTAGAATGAACGAAGAACTGAACAGGGTCGCCAAAGAGGCATCGCTCGCCAGAGGCGAGGCGGCCACCTATCTCGACCTCCTTTGCCACGATATCGCCAACTACACGACCCCAGTCTCTGCCTATTTGGAAATGATCAGGAATCACCCCGATTTCCCAGACAGCCTCAGTAAATCGGCCTTAAAAGTCTTTGACTCGCTCAATATGATCGAGACCCTGATCTCAAGGCTGCGAATGCTTACCATCGCGAACCAGGGAACAGAATCCGAGATGGTCCGGGCCGATCTCGTCGAGGCGTTGAATCGTGCCATGGACTCAGTAAGGGCGGAGTACGAAAATCGCGAGATCGAATTCGAGCTCGTCTGCCCCATCGGTTCCGCTACTATCGAGGCGGATAACCGTATAAATTACGCCCTGGAGAGCGTGCTGGGAAACGCCGTCAAGCACGATCCAAACGATGTTGTCAGTATCGAGGTGGGAATCGGAGAATACCAGGAACAGAGCCGGGATTACTGGAAGCTGACTGTCGCTGACCATGGTGTGGGAATATCGGACGAGATGAAGGAGCGCGTTTTCAGGAGATTCGGGGGCTATTGGGAGTTGAAGAGAGGGTTCGGTATCGGACTGTTCCTGTCCAAGATAATCGTCGAATACCATCACGGAAAGATATTCCTTGAGAACCGCATCTCCGGAGACCATACGAAGGGCACCAAAGCCGTCATACTTCTTCCGAAGAAAACATAAAGACTGCCCAAGGGAATGAACATATCACCCCCTTGTTCCTCCCATTATCAATTGAAAAATTCCCAGTCCTTTTCCGGACCGAAGAATCGTTTGGGCGGGAGGACATAAATCAATCGTCTGTCTCATCGATTTATTCATATAGCGCCAGAGCATTTGCAGACGCACTCCGGATATAGGTGGGGGGATGTGATGAAAAAAATGATAAGCTATCTGATATCGGCCGTCATCTGTCTTGTTGTGATGGCGCCGATGGCCTCCAGCAGCGTCGCGGACATAGGCGAACCCAGCGAGAAACTGCCGACTTCTCATATGATCGAGAATGTGCCCTTTCATAAGCAACTGACTGGTGTACTATGTGGCGCGGGCTCACTGGAGATGGTGTTCGATTACTGGGGCCCGGACATTGACCAAAAAGAGGTCGCGGATGTCGCGAGAACCTCCTCTTCGGGGACATATACTTACGACATCGTGAGGACCGGCCATTTCAGCTATCTCAGCTCTGCAATGGGATACTATTTCCCGCATGATGCACCCGAGGCAGGATTCACGGAGAGGGCTATAGGGTACGCCTCCTTCGGCTACAGTTCCGATGAATTTTGGCTCGACGAGCTCAAGACGCTCATAGCCAATGATATCCCGGTGATAGTCCTGATGAACTACTACCCCGACGGCGGTGGCGGCCACTACCGTGTCGTGATCGGATACGACGACATCGCAGGGGAGGTCTGGTTCATCGACACCTGGGGCAGGGACATCATGCGCCCGAGCGGATTCACCGGAATAATCAGCTGGAGCTACGAAGATTTCCAGAGCGGCTGGAACTACGCCGAATACGGGACTGAGCATCCGTACTTCGGGGCGATTATCATGCCTTGGACTGTAGAGGTATCCGTCCTCGGAAACGCGAAACCCGGCTCCTCGATAACGGTGAACGCCGATATCACTTACCCGTGCCCGTGGTTCGTCGACAGCTCCCTGTTCCCAGCGAGCGATGCCATCGCTTCGATATCGCTCCCAGAGGGTTTCACCCTTAAGAGCGGTTCGGCCGAGGCATCGCTGGGTGACATGTCCGCGGGTTCGAGTGCATCGGTCACTTGGAAAGTGAAATGCGGCTCTACCGTCTCCGGTGAAAGCATATCCGTTTCCGCCGGCGGGATTGTATACGGCTCAGTTCCGGACGCGCAGTGGGCTGGCAACAAGAACTACTATCCCGCATATGACTACATGGACATGATCGGCGGAGAGGCAACCGTACTGCTCTGAGTGTATCGAAGAACAGAAACGAGGGAGTGCACTCCCTCTCCTTCCATTTTTTCGTTTAGAAATTTATTAAGAAAAGGATATCGAGGCGCTGGGTTATTAATTCGCGATTCAGCACCTTCATTTTTCTGCTTTGGCTCTCCGTGTTTTCGATTTATCATTTGGTTCAACCTCTTCGGTTATTCTGCTTTCAATAAAGTACTGAAATGAGAATTATATGGGAGCCAAAAATTAGATGAAACCAGTTTCACCAAGCTGAAATTACCGCCTCCAATACTCTCAATGTAGTTCAGGTGAGCTACTTGCCTTGCTTATTATGTCGGCGCGTAATTCTCAATCGGGATTTTCGATATTACTCGAATACGACTGCGAGTTCTTCCGAGCAAGAGACGGTTTTCGAAACCGTTTTGACGATTGCGTCCTCCGGTAATGCAAATCTATTTCATTCATTGACTTAATGTCATGTATTTGCCTCTTCCTGAGGAGGCAGTAAGAACATAACGGGGGATGATATGACAAGAATAGTGAAAAGATCTGGAAAATCGGAGGATTTTGATATCGAGAAGCTCGAGAGATCCATAATATTGGCCGGAGCGTCAAGAGATGCCGCAAAGGATATCTCTAGACGAATCGAAGTCAAGGAAGGGATAAGCTCTCAGGAACTGAGAAGGATGACTGCGAGGGAGCTAGAAAAGGAACGGGCGGACTTGGCCCAGAATTATCTTTCCACAAGGAACCTGAGGGCCGTAAGGACATCGAATGTCGCAGAGGGCATGGCGAGGGTGAACCGACAACTGCTCGAGAAAATCGGTGCGAGCAAAGACGAACCCGCCCAGCTCACCGCGGGAAAGAACCAGCTCAAGATGCGCCTCGAAGAGATGACATCGGGCGCCGATCGAGATGTGCAGCTCAGTGATTCGGATATGCGCAGATTGGGAATCGAGGACGGTTCCAGAGTCAGTGTAAGATTCGAGATGAGATAGAGGTCGCAAGCATACTGCGACCCTAAACCTCTTTATTATTTTTCTCGACGGGAACATGTGAAGATCCCGATCTAAATCATCGAGTTCGCAGAATTCGATTCATTGTGCCAGTTTGTAATACGTATGACATCTGTTGCAAGGAGTCACGGCGCAACTGATGAGGGGGTAAATAATTACGAGTCCCAGAATGAGAAGAAAGGTCGCATGCTGATTTTGAAGATCATGGACTGAAACAACCCATTCCATATCTTTTTAATAATTCAAGGGTTCGAACCCAGGAAATCCCGAATCGAATCGAGCGGCACTTCTTTCTGATCCCCAGTAACCATGTCCCTGATGGTGGCCGTTCCTGAAGACAACTCCTTTGTACCGAGTATGATCGCCGTCTTCGCCCCGGCAGATGAAGCGTATTTAAGGTTCTTGCTCAGGTTCCTCCTCATCAGGTCGAAATCCACTATGAAGCCCGATTTTCTCAACCTGGAAACCAATTCCATGCAGCTTTCCCTCGCCTCTTCCCCCAGTGGTATTATGAATGCGTCGAGGCCCGGGCTTTGTATCTCGAACTCCTCTTTTTCGAGCGCGATCAGGACCCGATCGAAGCCCAAAGCGAAGCCGGTCGTGAAGACCTCCTCGCCACCGAAAGCCGGGATCAGACTGTAGGACCCTCCTCCGCAGACCTGTTTCTCCGCTCCCAAATTGGGGGCGTCTATCTCGAACACCATCCCGGAATAGTAATCCAGCCCCCTCACGATCCCGAGATCGAATTCGAAGCCTCTGATACCGATCTTCTTCATCATCCCAGATAGCTCCTGAAGGTATTTCTTCGCGTCATCAGAAGGAACGCGATCCAATACCTCCTCGCCGCCTCCGATGCCCCTGAGGCTCAACATCTCTGCGACCTTCTCCTCTGAGATTCCGGCTTCGGACGCGAAGGCGGAAAATCCCTTCTCGTCGTTCTTGTCTAACAGATGGAGTCCTTCTGATATCTTGGAGTCAAGAATACCCGCATTTGCGAGCATGCTCCTTAGCACTCCTATGTATCCGATTCTCAGCCTGCAGTTTTTAAGCCCGGTGGACTCGATGGTCGACACCGCCAAGGAAATGACTTCGGCATCGGTCTCGGGAGTCCTCGACCCAATTATTTCCGCTCCTAACTGAAAGAATTCCCGGAACCTCCCGGACTGGGGGTTCTCGTACCTAAAGCATGGTCCGAAGTAGAAGAGCTTGAGCGGCTTCGGCTGGACTGACATCTCAGCGATGTAGAAACGCATGACCTGGGCGGTCATCTCAGGTCTCAAGGCCATCATCCTACCCCCCTTGTCCTCGAAAGCGTAAAGCTCGTCGACTATGCCCTGGCCCGATTTTGTCGTGAACAGGTCTAATCCTTCGAAAGTGGGCAACTGGATTTCTCTGAAACCGAATCCGATGGCGGTGTTCCTCATTTGACTCTCGGCCCAACGACGCCTTGTCATCTCCTCCGGACCGAAGTCCCGTGTCCCACGAGGCCTTTGAAACATCTTCTGTTCCTGTCCATACTCGAAGTCCTGGGCGATCTCCTGCAATCGGGAAATACACCCGCTCCCAGCTTATTATCTCGTAACTGCTTTCATTATAATAAATATATGATGCGTCCGCGAGCGTCCTGCAAACAAAGAGCTGCTTAACCCAGTATCGTGCTCGAGGCGATTCTTATGATATGCGGGATCTGTATTAGACGATCTCGAAATCTTCACTTTGAAAATCAATGGGACGCGTTTTTTTTGCTTCCGGCGCAAGAAAACACCGAACTTATCATATAGAAAACGAAAAACACCATTCTAAATCGAACGGGGCTTAAATAGCTAACGACAAACCATATTATTACCCTCTAACATTGGAGACGACACGGACAACAGCGGATTTCACTGGCAGATCTGCCTGGGGGACGGTGTTATAATTTGGCGGTTGCGAGATTAAATTTCCTAAGCATAGATGAGGAGAGCCTCGTACATAGCAAGAGTATCGATTGTCTTGAGAACATCGGAATTTTAGTAAGAAGCCCGAAGATCCTGCAGATGCTGGGCGAACATGGAGCCGATATTGACGAATCCAAAATGATCGCTCGTCTTCCGGAAGATATGGTCAAAGAGGCGGTGAAGAAAGCCCCCAAGCGTATCAAGATGTGTTCCCGTGACGGCAGGCACGATCTAGAGCTTCCAGTCGATGGAGTACCGTATGTGGGTACCAACGGCATTGGCACCTATATGACCGATCTGGAAACGGGAAAGAAAAGGACAACGACCCGAAAGGACATCGCGGACTTCGCAAGGCTGACCGATGCGCTGGACGGGATGGATTTCTTCTGGGCCAATGTTACGGCATATGACGTTCCGGAGTCGTTGCACATGGTGCACGCTCTTTGGACCGCCTTGAACAACTGCACCAAGAATTATGGAGGGCTCACGCTCAGCCCGAACGATGCGAGGGCCCAGATAGAGCTGGCATCTCTAATCGCGGGAGGAGAGGAGGAGCTGAGAAAGCGCCCGTTGTTCCACACGCTGTGCTGCGTTGTCGCCCCTCTTTCATTCGAAAGGGGCGCTGTCGAGGGGCAGGCGGAGCTGGCCAAGGCAGGCATCCCCATCGTCTCCATGTCGATGTCGCTTGGCGGCATGTCCGCACCAGTGACATTGGCGGGTACCATCGTCAACGCAAACGCCGAGAATCTTGCCAGTCTTGTCATTACGCAGTGCGCCTCTCCGGGTGCGCCTCATATCTACTGTGCCGAATCCACCATCGCGGACATGAATACCGGCGGTTTCTCCTACAGCACCGTCGAATATGCGCTCATATCCGCTGCCGCGGGTCAGATGGCCAAGAGATATGGGCTTCCAGCATATACCGGTAGCTGGGGTGTCGGCGGGGAGCGGCCTGGCTTCGTACTGTCATTCACCCAGGCGCTGTGGATCTCTATCAGCATGTTAGCCTCCACCGACATGGCGGCCGGGGCAGGGCAGATAGAGGACGCGAAAGGCGGGTCGCTCGAGCAGCTATTGCTCGATTCCTATCTATGGGAGAACTACAGGGGTGTACTACGAAAACATCTGGTCAATGAGGAGACGATCGACCTTGAGCTGGTAAGGGAGGTCGGTCAGGGAAACACGTTCCTGACACATCCGCATACGGCCAAGAATTTCAAGAACCAGATATTCTTCCCGGATAGGAGGAAGATGAAATGGGAGGCCACTCTCTCGGACGGAATGATTCTGGAGGCGAGGGAGGAGGTAAAGAGGATACTCAGGGATCATGAGGTCGAGCCGATCGACCCTGACATCCTACGAAAGGGTAACGAAATGCTGCGGGGTTATGAAAAGAATCTCCCGCACTGAGGTAGATCAATATCGGTTTGAATATGACAGAAAGGTGATTGAATGGCAACAATTCGTCTGAATTTCCTGAGCGAGGAGGAAGAGGATATTATCCACGCGCAGAGCATCAAGACTCTTGAGCAGATCGGCGTAAAAGTGCACAGCGAGAAGGTCCTGGAGCAGCTCAACCAGATGGGCGCGAACGTCGACTTGAAGAGCAAGATAGCAAAGATACCAGAAGACCTGGTGAAGGAGTCTCTGGACAAGGCCCCCAAACGAATCAGGCTATGCGCCCGGGATCCGAAAAGGGACCTTGAGATACCCGTCAAGAGCTACCCGTACACGGCCACCAACGGGCTGGCGATTGAAATTCTCGATCTGGATACGGGGAAGCTGAGGAGCTCAACGAGAAAGGACATCGCGGATTTCGTCAGGCTCGGTGATGCACTGGATTCTGTCGACTACCTATGGACCTCGCTTACCGCCACCGATGTGCCTCAGCTCACGCACGGGTCCCATGAAATTTGGGCCGCGCTGCAGAACACGACAAAACATGTCCAGGGGGTGACAGTGCAGAGCGGCCTCGACGCGAGGAAGCAGATCGAGCTCGCCTCGCTCGTAGTCGGCGGCGAGGAGGAGCTAATGAAGAGACCGATCATCTCGGTCATCAGCTGTCCGATCGCCCCGCTCACATTCGAGAAGGGGGCGATCGAGGCGCAGGTGGAGTTCGCGAAAGCTGGGCTCCCGGTGTGCTCTATGTCGATGTCTTTGGGCGGCCTTTCATCACCGGTAACACTTGCTGGTACTATAGCGAACGTGAACACGGAGAACCTTGCGAGCATCGTGATCTCACAGTCCTTCGCGCCTGGCGCTCCGCACGTCTATACATCGGAATCGACGCCGATCGAGATGAAGACCGGGATCATCAACTACAATGCCCCGGAAGTCCCTCTGATTAGCGCTGCCGCCGGACAGATGGCGCGCCGGTACGGCCTTCCTTGTATGGTGGCTGGCTGCGGTACTAATGGCGGGCGCATGCCCGGAATTCAAGGCTCATTCTGCGAGATTACGAGCGGCTTTCTCCCGCTGATGTCGGGGACCGATCTTGCAGCCGGTATGGGCTCCATCGATGTCGCAAAGGGCTGCTCTTTCGAGCAGCTGGTCATTGACGCCTATTTGTGGGAGCAGTACCGCTCCTTCATGCGCGATTTCGTGGTTGATTCCGAGAGCATCGCACTCGATGTTGTGAAAGAGGTAGGGCACGGAAACAGCTTCCTGACGCATCCGCATACTGCGAAGAACTTCAAGAAGGAGCTGTTCTTCTGGGACAAGAAGAAGCTCGCATGGCAGGCGACTCTCTCCACGGATATGGTCCCGGAGGCGAGGGAGGTCGCGAAGAAGCTCCTTAAGGAGCACAAGGTGGTATCTCTTGATCCGGATATTCTGCAAAAAGGGGACAAGATCCTTAGGGACTACGAGAAGCAAATGTCCTGATGAATTACGAAATGAGAAGAGAAGAGGCTGAAAAATTGAGGATATGATACGAGGTGGACAGATTGGCAAAGGCGAGACTGAGATTTCTCGAAAAGGATGAGGAGGAGCTGATACACGCTCTGAGTTTGAAGAACCTGAACGAAATGGGAGTTCTAATCCATAGTGAGATGGTACTGAAGATGCTGGACGAGGCAGGAGCCGATGTGGACCATAAGAAGCAGATCGCCAAAATACCGGAGGCGATGGTCAACGACGCTATCAAGAAAGCTCCCAAGAGTATAACGCTCGGTGCGAGAGACCCGGAGAGGGATCTCAAGATACCGGTTCAGGCGTTTCCGTTCATTTCGTCCTGCGGTGTCACGGTTTTTATCATAGACCACAGGACCGGTCAGAGAAGAGAGGCGACGAGGAAGGATCTCGCGGAGCTCGCGAAGGTGGGCGACGCGCTAGATCCGTTGAACGCCTTTTGGCCGATGGTCACGACGAGCGATGTCACGCCCAACTCGCACATGGTGCACGAGCTTTGGACTTCGATGCAGAACACGACGAAGCACATACTGGGATCTGCAGGCTCCGGGACGATCGGAATACCAGATGCCAAGACCCAGATCGCGCTCGGCAGGCTCGTTGCAGGCGGGGAGAAGGAGCTCAAGAAGAGGCCGCTTTTCTCAGTGCTCAGCTGCGTGATCGCCCCGCTGTCATTCGAGAGGGGATCGGTCGAGGCGCAGGTCGAGTACGCGAAGGCCGGGATTCCCGTTATTTCCATGTCAATGACCCTCGGCGGAATGACCGCCCCCGCAACCGTAGCCGGCACGATCGTGAACGCGAACACAGAGAACCTAGCGAGCCTGGTCATCACGCAGACCGCGGAGCCCGGTGCGCCGCACATATACAGCACGGAGTCGACCCTGGTCAACATGACCTCGGGCGTAATCGATTACCGCGGCGCGGAAACGCCTCTGATCATGGCGGCGACCGGCGCCATGGCGAGCAGATACGGCCTGCCGAAGATGACGGGAGCGATCGGCGTCGACGCCGATCG
>DSAX01000028.1 GCA_011046235.1 Methanobacteriota archaeon
CAGATCGTGCCGCTCAAGAGGGTCGAGATCCGGAAGAGCGAGGTGCACAGGGTCGGAAGCATGCGTGACATCGCCGAGGTGCTCAAGGCCATGGAAGAGGAGGAGGCCGAGCGCGAGAGGCAGACGGCCGAGGCCGAACAGGCAGCTGCAAAGGCAGCCGCCCAGGCGGAGGCGGAGCAGGCGTCCGGCGAAGAGGACGAAGAGGAGACGGTGGAGTCAGAGGAGCTGTCGGAGACGGAGCTCGCCGAGGAAGCCGAAGAGGCCGAGGATACGAAGGAATAGCCGCTCGGCGTTTTCTCGATGTCAGCACAGTCGATTCCGCGAGCGCTTGACGACGATGTCGGGGTGGCTCAGCCTGGTGGAGCGTCGGACTCATAGGGAAAGACATCTGAGATTGACCGGATGCTCCAGGGAAATCCGAAGGTCACGGGTTCAAACCCCGTCCCCGACACTTCCCCTATTTTGATTCCAAATGATCGCTTATTGCCAGAGACCGCGCGTGATTGCTTCGGGGCGCTTATCGGATCCGCCGATTTACGATTCTATCGATTCCGATTGTCGCAAGGAAACGTTATAAACTGGATAGCTGCATCGAGTCTCGAGAGTGATCGCGATTCGCGTGATAGTCTACACCGGCAAGGGCGGGGTAGGAAAGACCTCGGTGGCGGCGGCGACGGCCCTCAGGCTGGCAAAGCTGGGGCACCGGACGGTCATCATGAGCACCGACTCGGCGCACAGCCTCTCGGATTCTCTCCAGGTACCACTGTCCGGGGAGGTGCGGAAAATATCCGACAACCTGGACGCCCTGGAGATCGACGTCCAGCACGAGCTGGAGCAGAAGTGGACCGAGATCCAGAACTACATATCCGAGTTCCTGGGGTCGCAGGGGGTGGAGCCGATCACCGCCAAGGAGCTCGCGGTGTTCCCTGGCATGGAGTTCATGTCCGCGCTGTTCTACGTGGAGGAGTTCTCGGGCAGGGAGGAGTACGACGCGATCGTCATCGACACCGCGCCCACCGCAGATACGGTGCGGCTGCTGTCGTACCCGGACGTGGCCAACTGGTACTTCGAGAAGATATTCGGCATCGTGAGGAACCTGATCAAGATCGCCAGGGTGACCGTTGGCAAGGTGATGAAGACCCCCATGCCCTCGGACAAGGTGCTTCAGGATATCGACTCCATCCGGAGAAGGCTGGCCAAGGTCAAGGAGATCATGACCGATCCGGAGCAGACATCCGTCCGGCTGGTGGTGAACCCGGAGAAGATGGTCATAACGGAGACGATGCGGGCTTACAGCTACCTGTCACTGTACGGGTACACGGTCGAGAGCGTCGTCATCAACCGGATATTCCCGGAGGACTCCGGAGACGGATATTTCAGGGATAAGCTCGAGGAGCAGAAGGAGCACCTGGCGCAGATCGAGGTGGCCTTCTCTCCGCTGAAGATGCTGAGGGCCAATATATTCTCGACCGAGATCGTCGGCCGTAATTCCCTGCAGCTCCTGGCGGACATGCTGTTCGGGGAATCCGACCCGTTCGAGATCTACAGCACGGAGAAGCCGATGAGGATGTACGAGGAGGGGGACACGCAGGTGCTGGCTCTGAAGATCCCCTTCAGGATAGACGACAGCAGGCGTGTAGAGTTATATAATCGCAAGGACCTGTTGATTGTGACGATGGGGGGCTACAAGAGGATGATCACGCTCCCGCACTCCTACGCCTCGAAGGAGGTCGGGGGCGCGGAGTTCGAGGACGGATGGCTGAAGATAAGGTTCAGGGAGGCTGAAGAGGATGGAAGAGGAGCTGAGGAAGAGGGGGATTGAAGGGGCCAAGCAGTTCGCGGAGCATGTGGAACGCCTTGCAGGCAACGTGCTCACCCGGGAGACCATGGACCACCTGACGAAGGCGGTCACGGAATCCGCCAAGGCGATCAACAAGGTGGTCGAGGAGACGAACATACCGGAGGATGCGAAGCGGCACCTGCTGAAGGCGGAGAGGGAGACCGTATTGGCGCTCCGGGACTTCCTGGACGCGGTCCTGCAGGAGATCGAGAGGGTCGAGAAAGAGGGGAAGAAGAAGTCGGAGCTCAAGAAGATAGAGATCGACGAGTAGGTCTTTCAATCCTTTGATCAATCTTTCCGAATAAGGTCGAATCGGATTTTTTTATAAATCATTTGTAACAATTTTCAAACATTAGGGCGCGCTGAGAAACGGCTCATGGTGCTATTCGCCCTCGACCGTGTCGATGATCGTGTTGAGCTGCTTAAGGAGCCTATCCGCGTCCACGCCTTTCTTCGCGACCGCGACCATCAGCGCCCTCCTGCCGGCGCCGACTATGAACATCTCGTGCCCCTTAGACTGCACCTTCATGACCTGGGGCTGCCCGACCTTCAGCTCGGAGTGGGCGGTCGATGCGGCGCCCATCATAGTGGCGCACATTATGGTAAAGGTCTCCGCGATAATTCCCTCGGGAATATCGGACGCTATCAGAAGGCCGTCCCTGCTGAGCACGGCGGAGGCTGTAACCTCGAACTTGCTCCTCAGTTCCTTCAGGGATTTCTGGAGGTCCATCAAAGCTAGTCGCCTCCGCTCCCCTCGAGCTTGAAGACGCACTGCTTGTCCCCCGCGCTGATGCACTCGATCTCCTCGCAGTGAAGACGCTTGTGGTCGTGTTGCTCGCAGATCTTCTGTATGATCCCGCGCAGCCTGTGACAGGTGGGCTTGTCTTCCGACTCCCCAGCCTCGATCGAGCCCGAGACATAGACGAGGTCCCCGTCGAACTTGATCTCCTCGATCCAGCCCCTTGCCCGGAGCAGCTTGGCGCAGATATCGAAGTAGTTGTCGGACTCCTGCTGCGCGATCTTCGCTATCTCCTCTCCCAGGATCATCCCCTCTCGGTAGAAAAGGCCGCAACAAGCCTGCGACATTACGCTCTCGTAGAGCCGACGAATCTCCTGGAATTCCCGCTGAGATAGCTTGACAAACCTCATGCGATGTCACCAGTACATCAATCTATCATTAAAAAATCTTTTAGTCTCCGTTATCGCCATAGAATAATCACCCGGTACCTCCTTCCGGCCTCGTATTTCTCTTCTAGCCTTTAGGGTTATAGTCCCTGCGAACTTTAATATGTCAGATTTCAATCGCTGGTAGCCATGTCGCATTTCTCCGACGAGGACGGAAAGCTAGCGGTTAGAGCGGCTCGGGAGGCGATAGAGAGCATTATAACGGGCGGACAGCCCCCCGGGATAAAGCTGCCAGACAAGTTCGAGGAGAAGGGCGGGGTGTTCGTCACGATCAAGACCTTCCCGGCGGAGGAGCTGAGGGGGTGCATCGGCTACCCAGAACCACTGTTCTCACTGAGAGAGGCGATCCCGGACTCAGCAGTGAGCGCCGCTACCAGGGATCCGAGATTTCCACCGCTCTTCGAGCAGGAGCTGCCGAATATCGTCGTCGAGGTGAGCTTGTTAACCCCGCCCGAGGAGATGAAGTACGATAACCAGGACGAGCTGCTGAAGCAGGTGAGGATCGGAGAGGACGGCCTGATCGTTGAAAGCGGCTACGCGCGCGGGTTGCTGCTTCCGCAGGTACCGGTCGAGTGGGACTGGGACTCGAAGACCTTCCTGGAGCACACCTGCCTGAAGGCGGGTCTGCCGATAGACGCCTGGAAAAGCCCGAAGACGAAGTTCTATCGGTTCCAGGCGGAGATATTCTCGGAGAAGAATCCGAAGGGAGACATAGTCAGAAAATCGCTGAGTGATCAAGATGGATGTGGTAATAGAGGGTAAGGCTCTCCTCGATTCGGGCCTGACCAGCTGCTGTATCGGCATTTCCGATGGACGCATAGCCAAGATTGCCAAGACCATCTCGATTGCCGACCGGAGGTACGACCTGTCGAACCTGTTGCTGCTCCCGGCCGGAATAGATCTCCATGTTCATTTCCGGGAGCCTGGGATGACCCACAAGGAGGACTTCAACACCGGCTCGATGTCTGCCGTGGTCGGAGGGACCACCTTCGTCATGGACATGCCCAACACGCTGCCGGCCACGAGGTCCCTCTCAGACCTGAAAGAGAAGATAGAGACCGCATCCGGAAAATGCTATGCCGATTTCGGGCTGGCCGCACTGCTTGACTCGCGGACGAATGCCGAATCGCTGGCGGGCCGTGCGACCGCCCTGAAGATGTATGTCGGGGAGACCACCGGCGGCCTGGGAGTGCGGCAGGAGGAGATATCGGGGTTGCTCGGCAAGGCTGCGGCTGCCAAATTACCGCTCATGGTGCATGCGGAGCACACAGTACCCCTCCCGGAGATCGAGGAGACGGACCTGGATGGTCATGACAGGCACAGATCGGACGGGTACGAGCACATGGCCGCAAAGGCGGTCTGCGGAAATAAGCCTCAGGAGATGCGGCTCCACCTGCTGCACGTCACGACTGCCAGGGTTCTCAAGATCGCGCGGGAGAGCGGCTCTACTGCGGAAATAACCCCGCACCATCTGCTGCTGGATAAATCGATGAAGCTGGGCACCTGGGGGAAGGTCAACCCGCCACTGAGGTCGAAATCGACCAGGCTGAAGCTCTGGGAGGCGCTGGCCTCCGGTCTCGGAGACACGGTCGGGTCGGACCACTCGCCCCATACGATCGCCGAGAAGGAGGAGGATTTCGACGCTGCACCGAGCGGCATGCCGGGGGCCGAGACGCGGATGCCCCTGATGCTCCAGGCGGTAGCCGAGAGAAGGCTGGATATTGCTCAGTTATCGCGTTACTGCTGCAGGCGACCTGCCGAGATAATAGGCGTTCCCAAGGGGCAGCTGAAAGAGGGCTTCGACGCCGATATCATCGCCGTCGATCTCAGGACGGGTGCGAAGATATCCGCGGATAAGCTCCATTCCAAGTGCGGCTGGAGCGCGTTCGACGGGATGAGGGCCATCTTTCCCCGGGCGGTCTTCCTCCGCGGAGAGAAGGTCTCCGAGGCGGGGGAGATCGTCGGCGAGAGGGCAGGAAGGTACTTCGGGGGAGGTGGTTCCGGCTGAACATAGATTTCTCCGAGCTCGAGGGCAAGGGGTTCGAGTGCCTTGACGGATGCGCGATGTGCTGCCTGTGCCAGCCCGAGCTGTCCGATGACGAGCTCAAGATATTCGAGAGCGACGAGTATCTCAGGAGCAGCCTCACCAGGGAGCACATAGACGGCAGGAGGACGGCCAAGCCAACGACGATCAAGCTGCAGGGACGCTGGGGCGCCTGCTTCTTCCTGAAGAACAGGAGGTGCTCCATAAACGAGATCAAGCCCCGCTTCTGCCGGCAGTTCCCGATACACATACACATGATGAAGAGAGTGCAGCTGAACGTGAATCTCTCCTGCCGGGGAGTGAATGACAAGGGTGGCAGCCTGAAGAGCTACGGGCGGTCGCTCTTGCAGAGCATACCCGAGGAGCGGCTCCAGAATTATCTGGCCGAGTCGAAGCGCGTATCGAAAGAGTTCGAGACGAGATGCTCCAAAGCGGGGATCTTCCAGAGCGCCGAGAGGATCCGCTCGGTCGCCACGCAGCTATTGCCCATCCTGTCCGAGCAGGACGGCATAGGCAAGATACTGGGATTCGCGGACCAGGAGCCGGTGATCAGAGACGCCTCGGAGGACGAGATCGCCTCTTTGATAGATGCCACCGCCCCGCCGAACGACCTAAACAGGATGGCGAAGCAGTCGAACTACGACCAGTTCGAACTCGAGGAGGTGGCGAGGCTGCCGGTGTATGTTGACGAGGAGCTGATGTGGAACATCTTCCAGTCGAAGGACGGCAGGATCAACTGCATGGTGCTGGAGGAGAACGGCTTCCTGGAGCTCAGGAAGAGCCTGGACATGAACGAGGCGGACCTGCTGCCTCTCGATTCGAGTGCAATTGAAGAATTTTCGAACTATGCCAGGACATTGATCGGCAGGGATCAGTTCCTCGGATACGCCTCCCATGTATGCCATACCCACGAATACAAGCACGACCTACTCACGGTGTACTTAGGCGTGCTCGGCACCCAGCTGCTGGACCTCTGGTGGAGGGCCTCTCTGCTGGGAAGGGTGTTCGACCAGTCAGAAATAGACGCCTGGCTGGCACTCGAGGGTATCAGGGCGTTCGACATGGACTGTCTGGACGCCCCGACGATCGGGTCGCTCATTTAAATACCGCAATCCGGCAGATTTCCCACTTTGGTGGGAACGCTTTCAAAATTAGACCGCAAGATTTAATAGAATTGCAAAAATACCGGCATAGAATCCTAATAAAAGGAGAAAACGAAGAAATGACGGATAATGCACAAGCCGCACAATTGGACAAACACGATAGGATCATTTTGCGCATTCTGCAGGAGAACAGCAACACCAGCCTGAAGGAGATCGCCGAGAAGACGGGGCTCTCGTCGTCGACGATCCACTACAGGATAAACCGCCTGATCAAGGAGAAGGTGATCATCGGCTTCTCGGCCCAGATAGACCCGATGAAGGTCGGGAAGGACATACTCGCGCTGTCGCTCATCGACGGCAAGTACGGGGCGGAGCACTCGAAGAAGCTCGGGCAGAAGCTGGTCAAGATACCCGGCGTATGGGCGGTCTACTACCTGCTGGGCAACATCGATTTTGCGGTGCTGCTGAGGGCGTCGAGCCGGGAGGAGCTCAAGGAGATCGTCGACTCGATCATGAAGATCGAGGAAGTCGAGAGGAGCAACACCATCCTCGTCCTGGAGAGGATGAAAGAGGATTCGCGCGTTTTGGTCTGATCCCGGATTTGGTTGCGCAAACCTATTATCGGAGGCGCCGGCGCTCTCAGGCGACCGGCGTCTCTCCGATCGATTCGTCCAAGATATCTAGAGCCTTTTCAAGCGTCTCTTTTCCCATGAGCATGGATGGATGCAGTCTGATGACGTTCCCGTGAAGCCCGGCGCTCAGTATCACCATCCCCTTCTTTGCGCACCCGGATACGATCTTCGAGGCGGCCTCCTTCGCGGGCTCCCTGGTGGAACGGTCCTTGACCAGCTCCACTGCCATCATCAGCCCGATCCCCCTTACGTCCCCGATCACCTCGTACCGCTCGGCCATTTCCAGAAGTCTCCGGCCGATTCTCCCGTTCATCTCTTCCACCCGGCCCAGGTTCTTCTCGATCACGTCTATCGCCGCGAGGGACGCGGCACAGGAGAGCGGGTTGCCCCCGAACGTTCCCCCGAGCCCCGATTTCGGTGGTGCGTCCATTATCTCCGCTCGGCCGGTCAATGCTGAGAGCGGCAGTCCGCCCCCTATGGCCTTGCCGCTAAGCACTAAGTCCGGGACCAGCCGAAATGCTCGGCGCAGTACATCTTCCCGGTCCTGCCAAAGCCGGTCTGGATCTCGTCGTCTATCAATACGACCGACTTATCAGTGCAAAGCTTGGAGAGTTCCTTGACGTACTCCTCCGGCGGGACGACATATCCTCCCTCGCCCTGCATCGGCTCGAATATCACCGAGGCGATCCTGCTCCGGTTGGAAACATCGTTGACCAGGCGGTAAATCTCGTCGAAGCACTCGAGGGAGCAGCTCTCCCTCTCCTTGCCGCAGGGGCACCGGTAGCAGTACGGGTAAGCGGTATGTATGACCTCAGCCGGGAACGGCTCGAACCCCTGCTTGTACGGGGCATCTTTACCGGTGAGTGCCAGCGCGTACATGGTCCTCCCGTAAAAGGCGTTCGAGAACGAAACGATCTTCGGTCTCTTGGTATAATATCGGGCGACCTTGAACGCGTTCTCGACCGCTTCCGAGCCGGAGTTGTTCAGGTAGCTCCGCTTGTCGAAGTCTCCCGGGGTCAGTCTGGCAAGTCGTTCGGCGAGGCGGACGTACTCCTCGAAATATACGACTCCGAAGCACAGATGAAGATACCTATCGAGCTGCCCCCTGACCGCGTCCAGCACCGCCGGATGCCGGTTCCCGAGGGCGTTCACGCCTATGCCGCTTGCCATGTCGATGTATCTGTTCCCGTCCACATCCGTCAGGAACTCCCCTTCCGCCCTTTCGATGAACGACGGGCAGACGATTCCCAGGGCATGTGTGACATATTTTTCGCGCAGCTCGATGAGCTCCGCAGATCGCCTTCCGGGCAGTTGCTCGATCTCCTCCGATTTTCTCGCCGACATGCCTCCCCCTCCTCTCGAATACGGATACGTCATGAACGGGAAATCTAAATTTCATCTTTTTGTCATCTCGTAACGGCCCGTGGAACGCGGTTCTGGACGCCCTTTGAATAAGTCGTCTGTCGGCAAAGCTTTATGTATTGCACCCCTTTATGGGAAATCCGGTGATTGTTTGCAAAAGCCCTTGGCTGTACTGAACAAGGCGATCAACCAGCAGGTCATTGTGGAGCTTAAGGCGAAGAGGTCCTACAGGGGCATTCTCGAGGGATACGACCCCCACATGAACATCGTGCTCAAGAACGCTGAAGAGGTCATAAACGGCTCCGTCACAAGGAAGCTGGAACAGACGATCGTCCGCGGGGACAACGTCATTTATATCTCACCCTGAGGAGTTGCATCAGATTGTCCAAAGGAACGCCATCGATGGGAAAACATTCGTCCAAGAAGACACATATCATATGCCGCAGATGCGGAAAACATTCGTTCCACGTGAGGAAGAAGGTATGCGCGAGCTGCGGATACGGCGCTTCCCCGAGGCTGAGGACTTATAATTGGGCAAAGAATAAAGGATAGCTTAGGGAGCGTTGCGTTCACTATGTGGCATGTCCCAAAGCTGAAGGAAGCTTGCGGAGTCATTGGGATATGTTCACCTAAATCGGCTGCGGATTACCTCTATTTTGGTCTACGGATCCTGCAGCACCGGGGACAGGAATCGGCGGGAATATCGGTGCTCGAGAACGGCCGCCATTTCTTGATTAAAGGGATGGGGCTCGTGCACGAGATAATAAACTCCGACAAGACCGGGCATCTCACAGGTAGCAAGGGGATCGGGCATGTGAGATACTCCACCCACGGGGTCTCGGCCCTGCAAAACGTGCAGCCGCTGGTCGTCCAGACCAGACACGGGGAGGTCTCGGTGGCGCACAACGGTGAGCTCGTCAACGCCGACTCGCTCAGGACCGACCTCCAGAACCGGGGATGGGCGTTCCTGACCTCATCGGACTCGGAAATCATAGTGAGGCTGCTCGCGAACGAACTGAGCGGACACGCCGACCCAGTCCGGTCGATCAAGAACCTCATGAGGATCATCCAGGGATCCTATTCGCTCGCGATCATGATCGGCGACAGGATATTCGCCGTCAGGGACCCGTACGCGATCCGGCCGCTCTGCATCGGGAGGATAAACGACGGCTGGGGAGTTGCCTCGGAGAGCGTGGTCTTCGACAACCTGGACGGGGAGTTCATCAGGGATGTCGAGGGTGGCGAGATCATCGAGCTGACATGCGACGGCCCGAAATCCTGGAAGTTCCCGTCGCCCAAGGACAAGGCGCACTGCATGTTCGAGTGGGTCTACTTCGCGCGGCCCGACTCGATGGTCGACGGAAGGCTCGTGTACGACATACGAAGGAAGATCGGCATGAAGCTGGCCGAGGAGCACCCGACGGACGCGGACATCATCGTGCCGATACCCGACTCGGGCAGGGCGCACGCGCTCGGATACTCGGAGAAATCTGGAATACCCTACGGCGAGGGGCTGATGAAGAACCGGTACATCGAACGGACATTTATAATGCCCGTGCAGCAGGAGCGGGAGACCGGCGTGATGCTCAAGCTGAACCCGATCAAGAGCGAGATAGAGGGGAAGAGCGTCGTGCTGCTGGACGACAGCATAGTCCGCGGGACGACCATCAAGAAGATCGTCCAGATACTCCGTAACTCCGGGGCCAAGGAGGTGCATGTCAGGATCGGCTCCCCGCCTATAATAGCCCCCTGTTACCTCGGGATAGACATGAAGACCAGGCAGCAGTTCGTCGCATCAAGCAAATCGGTCGAGGAGATAAACAAGATCATCACATCGGACAGCCTGGGATATATCAGCATCAAGGGGCTCGTCGAGTGCATAGGCCTGGACGAGAAATCGCTCTGCCTGGGCTGCCTCACTGGGGAGTACCCGATCCAGATAGAGGGAGAGATGGTCAGATTCCAGAAGCAACTGGAGAGCTTCTGAGCGCGCCGATAAGCCCGTTATTCCGATATTTTTGCAACCCCAAAGAATAAGTTCCACGCGGTGCATTTAATCTCTTACCGCGGAGGTGCTTGAATGGGGGTATATGTGGTATTGTCGAGACTGACGGACGAGGGGAGGAAGACCCTGAAATCCAAGCCGGATAGATTGAAACAGGTCAACGAGGAGATAACCAAGATGGGGGCGAAGGTCGTCCAGCAGTACGCCCTGCTGGGAGAATACGATTTCCTGAACATAGTTGAAGCCCCGGACAACGAGACGATCTCGAAGATCATGGTCGAGCTCGGGGCACGGGGAACGCTGGAAACCACGACCTTCTCTGCGATACAGATAGACGACTTCCTCGCCAGACTGAAGTAGGCCGCCGGTTGTCCGTTTGTAATCTATTGAGCCATCCAGCGGTAGCTGTTCACTTCCAGGAACAACATATATAGACTCCACTGTCTTTCGCCGTTGCGTATGGGCCGGTAGATCAGCGGAAGATCGCTCGCTTGGCATGCGAGAGGCCGCGAGTTCAAATCTCGCCCGGTCCACTTTCTATTCTCAGGCAATTAATTCGTGATTGAAACGACAAGACCCATATTTTTTTATATTGGATTTAATTATAAGATTATGATTTTTATGAAGAGGGCTTTCTATATGCGATAAAATTGACCTGGCTGCTATCCAGATTGACGGGATAGTGAAACCATTATGGAAGAAAAGAAAGCCGAAGATGGATGAAGAGATATGAGTAGATAAGTCACGCCTGTGCCGAGCGGCGGAAAATTGATGGATATATTCCACCAAAATTGAAATCTTGATCGCGCTGCGATATTTTTCCGCCGAAATCCTTTTCTTACTATCTCACCGGGTTCGATATCGAGCGAAATCAACTTTCAAATGCGATTTTTTAATAACCAAGATTCAATAAAAGGCATTCGTGCCTGTAAAACCCCCGTCGACAATAGCTCAAATCTCAAAAGAACAGAAAGTTGTCTTTGGCGAGGCAGTACGTGATTATTGCTTAACAGAAAGACATTTAAATACCAAGAAGCATCGCCTGGTCTATCGGAGCACACAAGAGTGATGCTCACAATCGAGAAAGGAGATTTGCGAAAATGGGTTACGAGTCGCATGGTGGCGGCAGCCGTAGATTTGATTCGCGGCCGCGTGAGATGCATAAGGTAACATGCTCTGACTGCGGAAACGAAACCGAGGTCCCTTTTAAGCCCACTGAGGGCAGACCTGTCTACTGCCGAGAGTGCTATGAAAAGCATAGGCCTCCGCGAAGAAACAGGTTCTAGGTATTTGGTTAAGTTTTTCGATTTATCCGAATTATTTCATGAACCTTTCAAAATTTCTTACCTTTTTTTCTATTATATTTTCTTTTTACTGACTGATTGATGCGGTACTGGCAGTGATAAATCAATCTGAATTTCCTACTGGAAATAAGCAAAATAACCACCTCTCCAAAACTGGAGGAGTCATACAAAAACGATTTACATATCCGCGTCTTCAGGGGTAGCAAGTGATTAGCTCAATATTTCTGAGAAGGGGATTTTGATGGCAGTTGCGCGACTGAGGTTTCTGGATAAGGATGAGGAGGAGCTGATAGACCAACAGAGCATCGAATGTCTCGAGACGATCGGTGTCAAGATCAAGAGTGAAAATGTACTGAATATGCTGGAAGGGGCGGGAGTGACGGTGGATAAAAAGACCCAAGTTGCGAAGATCCCCGAAGGCGTGATCAGAGAGGCGCTCAAGACCGTTCCGAAGGAAATGACGCTTCACGCGAGGGACCCGAAGCGCGATATGCGCATCCCGGTCAGCTCCTGGCCATACACCGGAACGACAGGCCTGGGAACATACATTCTCGATATAAAGAGTGGAAAAAGGAGAGATTCCACCGTCAAGGACATCGCGGACTGCGTCAAGGTCGCCGACGCACTGGATGGTGTGGCATATGTCCAGACCTCACTGACCGCGACCGAGGTCCCACAGCAGACGCATGGCCTGCACGAGCTCTGGACCGCTTTTCAGAACACGACGAAGCATGTCCAGGGGATCGAGATATACGATTCGGAGGATGCGAAGAAGCAGATAGAACTGGGAGCACTGATCGCCGGAGGGAAGGAGGAACTGAAGAAGAGGCCTTCCTTCACCGTCATCCACTGTTCAATCGCGCCCCTCATGTTCGAGCACGATGCAGTCGAGGCTTTAGTTGAGTTCGCAAAGGCGGGTGTTGTGATTACGACCATGTCGATGTCCCTGTCGGGCGGGACTGCACCCGTTACTCTCGCCGGCACGCTAGTCAACGCAAACTCCGAAAACCTGGCAAGCATGGTTATAAGCCAAGTCGCGAGCAAGGGAGCCCGGGCGGTCTACTGCTCATCGTCCACCCCCGTCAGCATGAAGACGGGGATGATCAACTATGAGAGCATCAACCAGCCGTTAATCGCGGCGGGATTGGCTCAAATGGCGAAGAGATACGGTCTGCCGTGCATGGTTGGGGACTGGGGTTTGAACGATTCTGAAAATCCTGGCCTTCCTTACACTTTCAGCGAGACCATGGGAATCGCTTTGAGCACGATGTCCGGCACGGACATGCAGGGCGGGATCGGTACAATCGACAACGTGAAGGGCATCGCGCTTGAGCAGATAGTGATCGACTCGTATGTCTGGGAGAACTTCCGGCTGCAGATGACCCCGTTCGAGGTCAGCAGAAACACGACGGCCCTGGACGTCATCAGGGAGGTGGGGCACGGCAATACCTTCCTTTCGCACATGCACACGGTCAAGAACTTCAAGAGGGAGATCGTGGAGAGGAACCATGACAAGGGCAGGTTCGAGGCCACCATGTCCGAGTCGATGGTCCCCGAGGCGAAGGAGATCGCCCTGAGGATCTTGAGGGAGCACGATGTGGAACCACTCGACAGGTCTGTATTGGAGCAGGGGAACGCGATAATAAGGGATTACGAGAAGAAGAAAATGAAGAGAAGTTGACCCGGAAGGTAGAAATCGGCGAAATAACATGGTTATTGGCCAGGAAAAGTAGACGGAGGAGATCGATGGATTCCGACCTGCTGATTAAGGTACTGGGTTTCTGGGTTCTCCTGGCTTCAATTGCCATCCTGAACGGCATTTTACGAGGCGCCGTATTGGAACCTCGGCTCGGCAAGAGCCCAGGGCATATACTCAGCACCTTCTTGCTCATCACAATGTTCCTGGTCGCGATCCACCTATTCCTCCACGGAGTCGATGACGCATACTCCAGATCCGATCTGTTGGTCATCGGGGTGATTTGGACAATCATGACGGTCTCCTTCGAGTTTGCATTCGGACATTACGTGATGAAGCATCCCTGGGAAAGGCTGCTGACAGATTACAACCTGCTGAAAGGGAGGCTGTGGAGCCTCGTACTGGTCGCGATATTATTCGGGCCATTACTTCTTGGTTGACAGGATAGACTATCGACGGTGATGGTGATCGGTCACATTTCGATAGCAAAATGCGTTCCTACACAAATCGCATTATATGGACAAGCATCATGAATTCGCGAGGGGAGCTTGCTGAATGAAGAACGCGGGAAGAACCGGATCCTGACTTTCGTTATCTTGCTAGTAATACTACAGGGCGTCCTGAGGATCGCCATCTTCATAGCGAGCTACCAGGTCGACTTCCTGGAGGAGGGCCAGGTTTCGGATGATAACCTCTCGCTCATGAACACGATGTTCCTCATACTCGGAATCGCCGGTTTGGCGTTCGTATATCCGGCTGATCAAAAAGCACGTCATCGAGTTCTACGGGACAATCGCGGTCAGCGTCGCCACAATTGCCTTCGACGTTTGGGGCCAGGTCGCTGTCCAATACTCGGCCGCGACGGGGATCGTTATACCGATTCTAACGATTGCGCTGCTTTTCTTCGTCAGAGAAGAGTTGCTGAAGGGGGATAGGCGTTAGCATACGCTCACCACGACTTCATAAACCCGGGATTGAAACCGGATCTGTCAGAACATGGGCGGAGAAATCACGTTCGAGGGGTACGGCTCAGGTCTGGGATTGGACAGAGCCATCCTCATCACCCTGTCATTTGGCTCGAAACCGAACTTCGAGATCATGTCAAGCACGAACGAGTTATCCGATGAGACCCCGATGTCGAATCTATTTCCTGGCAGGGCGGAGATGATCGAGGACAACATCCCATCCGACCTATGCATTTGGGAAAGGTCGACGATCCATGGTCCCAAATCGGTATATGAATCCACGGTGTAGCCGATGAGGAAGCCTTGGATTTTCTTATCCATTGTGAGCAGCGAGGTGATATCCGGGGGATCGTTCTCCAGGATGCGCAGCATCTGCTCCTCGCCGTACCCGAGTATGCGCTCCGTTCGCGCCACGGAATTCTTTTCATCTTGATCGAGCTCGAGTCTTATCAAGTCGGGTAAGCCATCATCGGTAACGAGTCCGTTTTCTGGGCTTCTTTGTTCGAGCGTGAAGAAAGTCAGCTCCTCAATGGATTGGAAGCCGTACTTCACATAGAAGTCGATTACATCCATGTTAGAGAACAGCTCTATGCGTTTCACCTCATTCGAGAGCATATTATCCAGCGCCTCAGATAGCAGCACAGGTCCGAGACCGGCCCCCCGGCTATCGCTTTCTATGACCAGGTGCGCGATAAAGGCCAAACCCCCATATCGCAGCGCGGTCAGCACTCCGGTGACCTCCCCGTTCTCGCACGCGACCAGAGAGCTCTCTTCATCTCTTGACAAGATCCGTTCGATGTGACGCTGCTCCCAGCCCCATCGCTCCCGGTCGATGAGCTCGAACGCTCCGGGAATGTCGGATCGCTCCATCTTTCTGATCTGGGTCATATCGGCACCGGCATGGATGCTTTTTCGCACCATGAAAATATCCGGTTTCCAGTATGAAGCTTATCCTTTAAGGATGGTCGTCAGAGCTGCTTCCTGTTGATCGGATATGCGGCGGGAGACAAAGGCGACCGATCGGGAGAATCGATGAATGTGCTTGCTTATTGCCACTAGAATATGTCATTGAATCTATGAAATAGATAGAATTATATCTCAATTTAGGATAAGCCGATTGATAGCTTGTTGAATAATGACTCGTTTCCGAAAGGCGGCTTTACTACCTATCTCAGACAGCAATATTCGCCCGTTCCAGAGAGTGAAGAAGAGCGTTTAATGGAGGCGATTATTGAGCTGCTGGATAAATCCCAGGGCCCCTTCGATTCGACTGTATCATTCCTCGAGCAAGCGGCAAAAATGATCCACAGGCGCTTCGAGTTCTCGAGGATCGCGATAGGCCTCAAAGATCGGACCGACGACCTGTTCAGATACAAGGTGTTCATTGGCTTCACTGGTTCTGCGGAGCAGGCGCACAGGAAGATGGCCTATACCCAGAAAGATATGCTTGACGATGTGAAGTTCCCAGCGCTCAAGCTCAGCAGAACAACGGAGTTCCTGAGGGAATCCCAGGCGGAAGGAGAGAGGGAGCTGTACAACAGGCCGAGCGAACTGGGAAAGGAACGCAGAGATAAGAAGGAGTTCAAGGAGGGAGATTATTTCGATATTTTCATGTACGGAGACAAGCATGAAATGATAGGATGGTTCGAGCTTTCTAGGACCAAGAACGACCTGCTCCCCCCGAGAAGAACGATAAAATGGCTCGAGCTCATCGCGAAGATCGTAGCAAGAGTGATCTGGGATAGGGAGTACTCCTTTAGAAACCGGCCCAGATAATACGCGATTGGGAAAAACCGCAAATAAGCCAGATGCGGTCGTGATTGAAACACTGATATTGACGGATCTTCTCATATGCGATTTATTATTCGCAAAGACATCGGGAATAACACAAATCCGTTACCATGGGTGTTCGAATGATCGAGAGGAGAGTAATCCAGGACGTCTCGAAGCACGGCGGGGGATACGGGTGATCTAGACCTGCCCAAGGAATGCCAGTTAGAAGCGGATGTCGTGGGCGATCATGTCGCAAAAGCGTTGGTCAACGGGCTCATTCGGAACGTCTGCGCTGGCTGCCCTCTTTAGAAATCCGGTCATCGAGACATATCTTGATGATTTTCCTATCCTGGTTTGACTTCCTCGCCATCATCTCGTGATCGATGGCGCGTCTTATGAATTCTGAAACTGAGTTAATACCCCATTCTGGATGTCGCTCGATCTCAGAAGATATTGCCTTCCAAAGAGAGGGATCTATCTTTATGGTGATCCTCTTGTCCTTCTTCGGGGCATCCTGTTGTTCAGACAACTCTTCGCCTCCAATCTATGCCATTGTCATTAAAGGTTTTAAAATTATTTTGACTACTCTCGATATTTGAATGCTTCGCAACTTTAATGTAACATTTTTGAAGTCCTCGTGTACTACACATGCAGTCGTCGGGAAACTATTATGATTGTTGAGGACTGTTAGACGTCGGGTTCGGATTTCCTGGAGGACCCCCTCTTTATTTCATCGATCTGTAAGATTTCGAGCCAGGGCTTGCTTCAATTTTCGAGGTTATTATCTTCATCCGCGGGCACTTTGCCCTCGACCTCCTCGGCAGATGGTTCGGAGGTCGATACCTCAGCGGGCGACTCTATGACCTTTCTTTTTCCAACGCTGATAACCGTGAGCAATGCGACCAGGGAGCCCGCGACGGTGAGCGCGATACCCGAGTATAGAAGCGGGGTGAAGACCGTGCTTTCGTATGTCCCCTCGATCTCGACGGATGTGCCGTTGATTGTGAAGTAGTACATCACGAGATAATAGCTCCCGTCCTCGTCTGGAGTCCAGGATATGGTTCCGTCGGTTGCGTTCGAGATCTCCAGTTCCACCATGGACGTATCTGGAGGCCATTCAGTATCGATGTCGTCGATGCCCGTTTCAGTCACAATTGACAGGGTCATGCTGCCGTTCAGAAGCTCGTAATCGGCGTTCAGCTCCTTGCCACCGGAGGCATCGATTCCGAAGTAGTATATCTTGGAATAGTCAACGGGGTCTATCGAATACGAGAACTCCCTGCCGGTGTCCTGGCTGGCCCATATCATGCTCAGCCCGGCGGCGAGCACGATTACGACGATCGCGGTCAGAAACACTCGGAGTCTCAGAGGATCCATTCATATCACCCGGTCACATCTCATCCCGATGGGCTCGGCCAACGCGGGGGATAGACCCATCAGATAGTCACGTGCATATGCGGGTGCTCTCACATCACCGTCCATATTGCATAGGTGCGTATTTGTCCCCCACCGACCAATAGCCGATATATAGAGTTCCGCCATCGATATAAAATGATTGCGAACAGCGCTGTCGGGAATCATCCATACTCGGTTGCGGATATCGCCAGCATCTCTGGCGGATAGGGCGTGATATCTCCTGTGGAACGTATCATCCTGACGAGCTTCTGCTTCTGAGCGAAACCGGTCTCTTTCATTATATCGTTCAGAATTGTGTTCTCGGTCGGACCAATCACATAGGTGGCTCCTCCCGGAAGGACTGAAAGCGCCGACTGAAGCAGCCTCAAGGCGGCTTCCGCTGAACCATCCAGGCTGATCAATGGGCCGACATCGTTTCCCATCGGGCTGGACCTCGCAAGAACGTATCCTGTCAGTTCACCATCCACCGATGAGACGTGTGCAAGTCGGGGGAAGCTGGATATGAACGCATTTATGATTTTGGAGCGATCGAACCTAACAATGCTGCGGTCAATCCTGAGCAGATCGTCCATATCTTTGGGTTCGTATCTCCTGATCCCGGAATCATTCACTACGGAGAATTCGCCCTCGCCGAGATCTTTCTCGAATATTGCACATTCCTCGATGAACCTGAATCCGTTCCTGCGATAAAACGAGGCTGCACGGCTCTCTCCGAATACCTCTACCGTGCGTACGCCGGAAGAGTCCAGTTTTCGAAGAACATCGTCCATGAGCCTCCGCCCCACACCCATCTTCCTATGCTGAATATCCACCAGCACGTGGCCGAGCAGTGCCCACGGTCCCATGGAGCAGACAGTAATGCCTCCGATTATCTTGCCATCAACCGACGCAATAATCGAGTTATCAGGATCGATATGCAATATCCTCTCTATGTCCGAGCGGTCGAACTCCCAGCCCTCCTTCTGTATCATGCAAGTGAGAATGTCCACATCCTGGAGTCCCATGCTTCTGACCTCTACCTTCAAAGCTCCTCCCATATCAATATCCGGATATTCTGAGCAATATATGCAGATTCTCTTTCAAAACGGGGAAGATCAGGACATTCCGAGCAACAGGCCGGACGCGATGATGGCGAGTACGACCAATGACAGGAACACCATTATGAGGTCGCCCTCTCTTTGGAAGATTGTCACAGTGGTCAATATCCGTACGAACGGGGTGGAGATGATGACGAGTATCCCGATGCCGAGTATTCCCGCCGCAGATAGGCCGCGAATGCCGTCGAAAAGGGATTCGAGGGTCATCCCCTCCTCTATATCCGAGTCAGAGTCAATAATGAATCCGGCAAGTCCGATTGCCAGAAGAATGATCGCGGTCAATGTTCCGTACAGCAAAAGCACGCGGAGCAGCTCCGGAGCGGACCTTTCATTGCTCATATCCATACCCCCGATGCCCTGAGCACGAGCGTCGCGGCGATGACCAACAGAATCGCACCGAACAGGAATCTGACGAAAGTCCCCCTCAACCTCGGCATCGTCCGGGATCCCAGGGTCGCGCCCATGAATATGCCTATGCAGACCACCCCGGTGAGAACCGGGGCGATGAATCCGTGTGAGAGGTATACCAGCACGCCGGCCAACGCGGTCACGCCGAGCATGAAGTTGCTGGTCGCGGTCGCGGCCTTGATGGGCACTCCCATTGATATGTTCATAATCGGCACTTTTACTATCCCGCCGCCGATCCCGACCAAACCGGAAAGGTTACCGGCAACGAAGCTTCCGAAGGCTCCCACCCTCGCATTCCTGATGTCGTACTCCACATTACTGCCAGTAGACTCGTCCGAATAGCGGCACCGGAACCTTCGGCAGAGGGGCGATTGGCTTCCGCTGGCCGAAATGATCGGTTTGGGCTCCGCCCTGAACATCATGTATACCGAGGCGTAGACCAGTGCCATGGCGAGTACGATCTCTATCGTGGAAGGGGTGAGATACACGACAAGAAGGGCGCCGATGACCGCACCCGCCGTCGTGAAAGTCTCGAGGAACATCCCGAGCTTGACGTTCACATACCCCTCGTGCAGGTAGCTCGAGGCTGAAGTCGAGGAGGTGACTATCACAGCGACGAGGCTGGTGGCGGCGGCGATCTGGATGTCGATGTCGAATACGAGCACTAGCAGGGGGACCAGGAATATCCCCCCGCCGATGCCGAGGATCGAGCCCATGATGCCGATGACAATCGCTATCAGAAGCAGCAGCAGCAGTTCCAGACCGATCAGAGACCATCACCCGATATTTTTATCGCACCCCTATCGGAATGACCCAGATATAATCTGTTCGAGGCCGAGATTCCCGATCGGAGTGAAAGAGGCACGATCGTTTGCATAAAGGTTGAAGCGCAAGATTTTTAATTATTACACCAGTTCACGAGGCCTGGTATGTTCGAAGAGCTATGGGAAGAGATGATCAACGATCTGTGGTTCCAAATGACCCTTCTCCTAACCATAGCGCTGATGTCGAACTTCCTGTTCTCCAGGTTGGGCCAGCCGAAGATAATCGGGCAGATTGTTCTTGGTATCATCATAGGTCCGAGTGTGCTTGGAATCCTCGGCGGGCAGGAGATCGCAGGGGAGATGGTACAGTACCTGGCAAAATTCGGTGCTATAATTCTGCTTTTCATGATCGGCCTCGAGTGCGACACCCGGGAGATCTACACCAAGAAGTCGATCCTGATCGCATTGGGAGGAGTAGGCATTCCCTGGGTCGTAGGGTTTTTCTTAGCCGAGCTGATGTTAGGGGAGCCCGAAGCACCATTGGATAAATTCACCCAGTCTATTTTCGTCGGCGCGGCACTGGTCGCAACGAGTGTCGCAATAGCCGCGGGCGTCATGCGAGAGATGGGGATAATTCAGTCGAGCACGGCCAAGACCATACTCGGCGCCGCGGTCGTGGACGACGTGCTCGGAATGATAGTGCTTGCGGTATCCGCAGGAACCGCAAAAGGAGAATCCGTGGGCATCGCAGATATCGGCATCATCCTGATCGCAGCAGTGCTATTCGTGGTTCTCGGCATCATCATCGGCTCGCGTTTCCTTTCCAAACTGATATCCGATATCGAGAGGAGAGGGTTGGAAAGAGGCATGGAGGAGAGCGGGTTCCTGTTGGCGCTTTCGCTCGCGCTTCTTTATGCGTTCATTGCCGAGCTGGTTGGGATATCCGCGATCGTCGGAGCGTTTGTCGCGGGTACCAGCTTCGGCAGATGCAGGTTGAGGAAAAAGGTGTACGATTGGACTACCGTTCTGGAGGCGGTCTTCGCCCCGATCTTCTTCCTATCGCTGGGCATTCTGGTCAACATACGGCTACCGCTCGAGATATGGCTCTTCGCGATCGTATTGACCGCCGGCGCAATGATCTCCAAGATCATCGGATGCGGAATACCGGCGAGATTGCTCGGGATGAGCAAGAACGAGTCTATTTCGATCGGCATTGGAATGTCTCCGAGGCTGGAGGTGGCGATGGTCATCGCGCTTTACGGTCTGACTGCCAATATAATTAACGAGGATGTCTACTCGGTCATAATCATCATGGGCGTTCTGACTGCTCTATTCACCCCCTCGATCTTGAGGAGGACAATGAAGGACATACCCAAGAACGGTAGGGAGCCGGTCGGCGCCGTTAGCGACGAAGACGATGGACGGTTCTTGTGCCCGGTCGAGTGACGGATTCATCGCGGAAGTCCCGAATTTGATTTTACCGCAAAGCTTTAGTTCTTGCCAGCAATCTCAAGATTCGGATGTTCGCGGACCTCTTCCCGGAAATCGCCGACAACCTCATGTTCAAGCTGACTTTGCTTCTGACCGTTGCGATTGCGTCTAGTTTTCTTTTCTCCCGGC
>DSAX01000061.1 GCA_011046235.1 Methanobacteriota archaeon
AGAAAGGGCTGAGGGCAGGCGCGATAGCCGGAGATGTCGCCGGGCACGACGACTATGACCGATTCGTCAGCCACGGGATATTGGCCGAGAACGTCTCTACGGGCAAAGAATGCCATCTGGACGCGCACCTGGTGCAACATGCCATCGAGAAGCTGAGACTCGATTCGATCGACGTACTGTTCATAGAAAACGTCGGAAATCTGGTCTGTCCGGTGGACTTCCCCGTGGGTGCAGACAGGAGGGCGGTCGTCATTTCCGTCACCGAGGGGGACGACATGGTTCGGAAACACCCCGTTATGTTCGCGTTTGCGGATGTGGTAGTCATTAACAAGATCGACCTGGCCGACGCGATGGAAGTCGACCCGAACAGCCTTGTAAACGATGTTAAGAAAATAAATCCCAAGGCGAGAATCGTCCTGACGGATGCCCGGCACGAAAAGGGAATCGAGGAGCTCATGGAGGCACTCGGTATCCAGGAGCTATCGGGCAGATGAAGATCACATTCTATGGCATAGTCCAGGGCGTCGGGTTCAGGCCCGCAGCGTACCGGGTGGCCAAGCAACTGGGACTGAACGGGTTCGTCCAGAACAACGGGTCCAACGTCGAGGTGCACATAGATGGAGACCCGGATGTTTTCATTTCCAGGCTCAGGCAGGAGCTGCCCTCGCTCGCGAGGATCGACCGCTCCGAAATAGAGGACGCCGAGGAGGAGCTGGAACCGTTCAGGATAGCCGAGAGCTCTGACGGCAGACGGGTATCGCTCATCCCGGTCGACAACGCGATCTGCGATGCCTGCCTGCGCGACTTTCACGACCCCGGAGACCACAGGTACCGATACCCGTTCGCAAACTGCACCGAATGCGGTGCGAGATTCACGGTCATAAAGGATGTGCCCTTCGACCGGGCGAGGACCGCTATGGACGAGTTCCCGATGTGCGGCGACTGCCTGTCCGAATACTCGTCCCCGGATGACAGGCGGTTTCACGCACAGACGATCTCGAGCCCGAGATGCGGACCGAGGTATTCGCTCTACGACCGGACTGGAACCCCGATAAGATCTATGGATCCCTTCGAGACCTTCGCGCGGAAAATCGAGTCCGGAATGGTCGGCGTGCTGAAGGGCTGGGGCGGGATGCACATCGTGGGGAGCTTCGAGAGCGCCAAGAGGCTCAGGAAGATATACAGGAGAGGGGAGAAGCCGTACGCGGTCATGATGAGAGACATCGAGACCGCGAGGAAGTTCGCGGCAATCGATCCCGAGGAGGAGCGGCTGTTGACCTCCCCGCAGAGACCGATAGTCCTGATCAGGAAAAGAGAAGAGGTGAAGGAGGCGCTTTCGGATGTTTCCCCCGGCCTTCGTAACATAGGGATCATGCTGCCCTATTCCGGCGCGCACCATCTGCTCTTCGAGCATCTCTACGAGGACGGGGTCATCATGACCTCGGCGAACCCGCCCGGCGAGCCTATGATCATCGATAACCTGAGAGCGTTCGAGCTCAGACTTGACTGCTATCTCCTGCACAACCGCAAGATCATCCACAGGTGCGATGACTCGGTCATCCGGGTGAACGGCGGACAGAGGGCGTTCCTGAGAAGGTCCAGGGGGTTCGTTCCTACGCCTATACCGCTCAACCACAGTTCATCGGTCATCGCGGTCGGAGCGCAGTGGGACGTCACGGGCTCGATCTCGAGGAACGGGGAGCTGTTCCTGACGCAGTACATCGGCGAGACGGACAAGTATCCTACGTTACAGTTCCTCGAATCGGCAATCAGACATCTGCAGAGGCTGCTGGGCGTCGAGAAGATCGAGGCCATAGCCGCGGACAGACATCCCAGATACTCGACCAAGATCGTCGCTAAAAAACTGGCAGAGGAGTGCGGTTGCGAGATGGTCGAGACGCAGCACTACCACGCCCACGCTGCCTCGCTCATGATAGATCGCGGGCTCTCGGAGACGGGCATCTTTCTCACGTGGGACGGCACCGGTTACGGAGACGACGGGAGCTCCTGGGGCGGGGAGACGCTAGATGCGGACTTCTCCAGATATTCACGGGTAGCCTCGCTGAGAAAGATTCCGCTGCTGGGAGGGGACAGGGCGGCGCTTGACATAAGGAGGATTGTCGCGGCGATGAAGCTGATGCTCAACCGAGAAATAGACGGGCTCTCAGACTGGGAGATCGAGGTGTTCTCCAAGATGCTCCCGAGGAGCTCGAGGACGAGCAGTATGGGACGGGTGCTGGACGCGCTCTCATGCACGCTCGGCGTCTGCTGCAAGAGGAGCTACGAGGGCGAACCCGCGATCAAGCTGGAGAGCCTGCTAGAGACGGGGAAGCCCACCCACCGGTTCGATGTGAGGACCGAGTCGGCCGAAGGCCTTGAGGTGATCGACACCCTGGACCTGTTCGACCAACTGTTCGAGCTCAATTTGGACGGTGAGGCCGAGAGGGCGGATATAGCCAGGTCTTTCGTGGAATCGCTCGTCAACGAGGCGGGCAGGATCGCGTGCGATATCGCATTGAAAAGGGGACATTCGTATATCGGATTCTGCGGTGGGGTATCTTATAACGGTGTGATAACTGAGATACTCCGCGATTGCGTTGAGGACCGGAACCTCGCATTCTACACGCATAACGCAATACCGTCTGGTGACGGCGGGATCTCGGCCGGTCAGAACGCGATCGTGGGCCGCAAGGTAGCCGGAAAGGGTTAAAATAATGGGGCGCTCCTGTTAGCGGCCATGTGTCTTGCCATACCCGCGAAGGTCCTCGAGGTCGAGGGTGACAGGGCCAAGGTGGATTACGGTGGAGTGGTCCGAGAGGTAAACGTCTCCTTGATCGAGAAGCCTCAGCTGGGACAGTACGTCATAGTCCATGCGGGCTACGCGATCCAGGTCATGGACGCCGCAGAGGCGGAGGAGACCCTGGATCTTTTCAGACAGATCCTCGAATTCGAAGACAGCGGAGATGAGAGGATAGATGCATGAGTTCTCAGTGATGTCTCAGATAGTCGAAGTTATACTGGATGAAGCGGGTCGACGCGATGCGGAGCGGGTGGAACATGTCAACCTGGATGTCGGCGAGTTCACTTTCTTGGGCGAGGAGCAGCTCCGGTTCGCTTTCGAGCTGCTGACTAAGGGCACGATCGCAGAGGATGCCGAGCTGGTGATCAGCGAGAAGGAGGGGACGGTCCAGTGCGAGTGCGGCTACTCGGGAAAGCCGGAGAAGCCAGAGGACATTCATATTCTCACCCCCCTTCTCAAATGCCCAGAGTGCGGCAGAATAGCCCGTGTCAAGGAGGGGCTTGGCTGTACCGTGCGAGATATCTCGCTGGTGGTGCCGGATGTTTAAGCTGAGAGACAGAGAAACGGCGGAGAAGATCCTGGAGAAGATCTCCGGGACGGACATTCATCTTACGCTGATGCACGTCTGCGGCACGCACCAGGATACACTTGTGAGGTTCGGGCTCCAGAAGCGGCTGGAGGAGGCGAACGTAGACATCAGGCAGGGGCCTGGGTGCCCTGTATGCGTGACCATACCGCAGGAGATAGACGAGATAATGGCTCTGGCCAGAGCGGGGAAGATTATCACAGCTTTCGGCGACGCGCTCAAAGTCCCAGGAACGCAGGGCTCATTATTCAGTGCGAAGAGTGAGGGAGCCGATGTACGGATCGTATACGGAATCGACGACGCGGTCGGAATCGCCAGAAAGGAGAAAGACAGGGAAGTCGTCTTCTTCGCGATAGGATTCGAGACAACGGCCCCCACCACCGCCGCTGCTTTGATTTCGGAACCACCGGATAATTTCAGGGTGCTCAGCACCCACCGTATTATGCCTCCGGCACTGAGGGCGATCGCCGAGATGGGGGAGATCAAGCTCGACGGATTGATACAGCCAGGCCATGTCAGCACCATAATAGGAACCAGGCCGTACACCTTTCTCTCCAGGGATTTCGGGATACCCCAGGTGGTCGCTGGCTTCGAGCCGCTCGACCTTTTGATGGCCGTGTTCATGATAGCCAGACAGGTAAAATCTGGGAAGGCCGAGGTCCAGAACGAGTACAGCAGGGTCGTCAGGGAAGAGGGAAACCCAAAAGCGCTGGCCGTGCTCGACCGGGCTTTCGAGAGGGCGGATGTGGCATGGCGAGGTTTTCCCGTCATACCCGGCAGCCGTCTGGATCTGAGAAGCGAATTCGACAAGTGGGACGCCAGAAAGACCTACAGCGACATTATTGCCGAGGTGGACTACTCGGCAGACGTGGAAGAGAAGGGATGCATATGCGGCAGGCTCTTGAGAGGTCTGGGAGCCCCGGAGGATTGTCCGCTGTTCGGCAGGAAATGCACGCCTGACAAACCTGTAGGCCCGTGCATGGTCAGCAGAGAGGGCAGCTGCAACATAAGCTTCAAATATGGGAAGTTGAAGAATTTGTAAATAAATATATATATTGGTTTTTTCGGACCATGAATATATTTCAATAATTCACCGTCCAGATTAGAAATTTATCGAAGAAATGGCTATGGATGTTACATTAAAATCGGCAATATTATGTCTGATTTCGCCAGATGATTTGCGAAATCTTAATAAATGACCCCAATATATCTAATTACTGCGTAACTTTGTCAATCGTCAGGTAGGTTATAATCGTACAGCACGCAATACAGGTTCGTTGTATGTTGCTCAACCAATGGATGGCCACCCGACTGGGTGACTTGAACTATACTAGAGCTGGACGCTGAGGGCGGAGGTTCGCGTTAATGTGATTGACATAGGCCGTGGTGATAACAATGGCTATGCCAAACGCTGAGTTAAAGGACAATGGTGGCGGGACCGAGCCGAAGATCGGGGTATTCGTATGCCACTGCGGAACGAA
This sequence comes from Methanobacteriota archaeon, assembly GCA_011046235.1. GTDB lineage: Archaea > Thermoplasmatota > Thermoplasmata > UBA10834 > DTMW01 > DSAX01. The sequence goes on from DSAX01000061.1 coordinate 4,868, forward strand.
TATCGGTGGGGTCGTCGACTGCGAGAAGGTCGCAAAGGCGGCCTCTACCATAGAAGGTGTCGCGGTCTCGAAGGACTTGAAATATGCCTGTTCCGATCTGGGCCAGGACGAGATACAGAAGGCCATCAAGGAGGAGGGGCTGAACAGGATAGTCGTAGCCTCCTGCTCTCCGAGACTTCACGAGTTCACTTTCAGGAATTGCGTTGAGGAGGCCGGCCTCAACCCGTACTTCATGATCATGGTCAACCTCAGGGAGCAATGCTCTTGGGTGCATATGAAAGAGCCAGAGGACGCCACTGCCAAGGCATCCGACCTTATCAGGATGGGCGTGGAGCGGTCCAAGCTGCTCTCCTCGCTTTCTCCGAGAGAGGTGGCAGTGGAGCCAACATGCCTAGTGATCGGCGCCGGGATCGCTGGGATCCAGGCAGCGCTCGATGTCGCCCAGAAGGGGTTCAAGACTTATCTTGTGGAGAAGGAGCCGAGCATAGGCGGCCACATGGCGCAGCTGGACAAGACCTTCCCGACCGGGGACTGCGCGATATGCATTCTCGCACCGAAAATGGTCGAGGCGTCAAGACAGAAAAACCTTGAGATACTGGCGTATTCCGAAGTGGTCGATATCGACGGTTATGTCGGCAACTTCAATGTCAAGGTCAGGATGAAGCCGCGATATGTCGACGAGGAGAAGTGCGTCGGCTGTGGCGTCTGCACCGAGAAGTGCCCGGTCAAGGTGCCGAACGAGTTCGATGTTGGGTTCGGTATGAGAAAGGCCATTTACGTCCCGTTCCCACAGGCGGTGCCTCTGAAATACACCATCGACGCCGAGAACTGCAGGCAGTTGCAGGGAAAGAAATGCGGTGCATGCGCCAAGGCATGCATCAATGACGCGATCGACTACGAGCAGCAGCCAAGGGACTTGGATCTGAAGGTCGGCACGATAATCATCGCCACTGGATTCGACACCTATATTCCGATGAAGAAAGGCGTGTATTCTTACTGGGAAAGCGAAAACGTCATCACGGCTATGGAGTTAGAGAGGTTGATCAACGCTGCTGGCCCAACTGGAGGACACCTGATTAGACCATCGGACAAGACGGAGCCAAAGCGCATCGCGTTCATCCAGTGCGTCGGCTCGAGGAACCACAAACTGGGGATACAACACTGCTCCAGGGTCTGCTGCATGTACGCCATGAAGAACGCGCAGATCATCAAGGAGCACGACCCGGAAACGGACATCGCGATATACTATAACGATATCCGCGCGTTCGGCAAGGGCTTCGAGGAGCTCTATCACAGGATCAGGATGGACTACGGCGTTGAGTTCATCCGAGGAAGGCCCGCGAGGCTGACCACGGACCCCGAGACGGGGAACATCACGATCCGAGCCGAGGAGACGCTTCTAGCCAAGATTACAGAGAGGGATTTCGATCTCGTTGTGCTATCGGTCGGACTCTTGCCGTCACAGGGGACGATGCCGATACAGAAGATGCTCAGCCTGCCGACCTCCCCGGACGGGTTCCTGCAGGAGCTGCATCCAAAGCTCCGGCCGATCGAGACCGCCATAGACGGCGTGTTCATATGTGGCTGCGCCCAGGGACCGAAGGACATCCCGGACTCGGTCGCCCAGGCGAAGGCCACTGCATCGGAAGCCTCCACTCTTATGATCAGGAGCAAGCACGTCGTAGAGCCGCTGACCGCATCGATCAACGACGAGCTCTGCGTCGGCTGTGGGCTGTGTACGGATGTATGTCCTTACGGTGCGATAGAGCTACAGGATAAAGACGGACAGATAAAGGCCGTCGTCACCGAGGCGCTTTGCCACGGATGCGGCACCTGCGCGGCCGCGTGCCCGCAGCGCGCGATCGACCAGCTACAGTTCTCGAACAGACAGATCATGAGCGAGATCTCCGCGGCGCTCAGCCACGAGAAGGCCGCCGGGGGTGAATGAGCATGAGCGAGGTGGAGAAGGTATTCATCAGCGGTCTGCACGAGAAGCTGATCGAAGACAAGGTCATCGATGAATCACAGCTCGACCCGGACTTCAGGAAAGAGATTATCAAGTTCGGCGGCAAGGACGTCATGACCTGCCTCCAGTGCGGCAACTGTACCGGGGTCTGCCCGATCAGCCTCAAGATCGAGTACAAAACCCGGACGACGATCAAGTACTGCCAGTTCGGCATGAAAAATGCGACGCTTTCCACCAGGTGGGTCTGCGCCACTTGTTATAGGTGTTACGAGCACTGCCCGGCTGACCTGAACCCGGCCGAGGTGATGATAGCGCTCAGGCACATCGGGATCAGGGAGGGGATCATTCCCCCGTTCGTCAAGAGGGCGGCATCGAACCTGATGGGGCACGGGCTGACCGTCAGGCCGGACGAGTCGATCCTCAAGGAGAGGGAGAAGATAGGCCTCCCCGAGCTACCCCAGTCGAAGCCCGACTGGGAGAGCGTGAAAGAGGAGGTAGTGACGATTATCAAGACGACCAAGTACGACCGCCTGCTCGGAATCCGCGGGGACGAGGATGTGTCCGAATGAGCTACGCATACTTCTTCGGCTGCGTCGTCCCGAGCAGGTATCCCGGGGTGGAGTTCGCGGTCAGATGGATTACGGGGCCCGAAGGACTCGACCTGGAGACGAAAGACATCTCCGAGTTTTCCTGCTGTCCTGTGCCCGGAATATTCTACTCGACTGACAGGGACACCTGGCTCGCGCTCGCGGCGAGGAACCTCTGCCTGGCGCAGAGGGGTAAGAACGAGGTGATGACGATCTGCAACGGGTGTTTTTCATCTCTTCTCAAGGCCACTGAGTATCTGGATGATCCCAAGACCCGGGGGCGGACAAACAAGGTGCTGTCGAAGATAGACAAGAAGTACATCGGCATACCGGAGAAGATGGAAGGGTCGAACCGTAGGGTGTTCAAACCGGTGTCCGTCAGGCACTTCGTGGATGTGATTTACAGGGATGTCGGGCTGGATGCGATCAAGTCTAAGGTCACGAGGCCGCTCGAGGGCATGAAGGTCGCGGTCCACTACGGATGCCATTACCTGAGACCGACGGAGAACACGACGATAGACGACCCGAACAACCCGGAGAAGGTGGACGAGATCGTTCGGTGCCTCGGGGCCGAGAGCGTGGACTACGAGGACCGGCTCGCGTGCTGCGGTGCAGGAGGGGGCGTCCGAAGCCATGTCATCGAGCTCGCCAACTCCCTCACGGAGGAGAAGTTCAAGAACATCAGCAACGAGGAGGCGGACGTCATCGTCACCCCCTGCCCGTTCTGCCTGCTGCAGTTCGATAACGCGCAGAAGGCGTTCACGAAACGGGGCATACCCGTCATCCATGTCGCCCAGCTTATGGCGATAGCCATGGGCGTCGATGTCAAGAAGCTCGGGCTCGATTTGCACAACGTGTCGTGCTATCCGCTCCTCGCGAAGATCAAGGGGGTGTGAGAATGGACGAGGAGTTCAATCCGAAGATCATTGCCTTCTGCTGCAACTGGTGCTCGTATGCGGGGGCAGATCTCGCGGGAGTCAGCAGGTTCCAGTATCCCCCCAATATCAGGATTATCCGGGTCATGTGCTCCGGCAGGGTGGATCTTTCATTCGTTATAGAAGCGCTCAGACAGGGCGCGGACGGCGTCCTCGTCACCGGGTGCCATCCGAACGACTGCCATTACATTGACGGGAACAAGAGCGCCGCCCTGCGCGCCGAGTTCTTCACTGAGTTCCTGGAGGAGATAGGAATAGAGCCCGAGAGGTTCAGGCTCGAGTGGATAGCCGGCTCGGAGGGGGAGAAGTTCGCCAGGGTGATCAACAAGATGGTCGAGGATGTACGCGCCCTCGGCCCGATCAGGAGTGATGACAAATGACGGAGAAGGTCGGAGCTGTCCTCGTGATCGGAGGCGGCCCCGCCGGAATCCAGGCTTCCCTGGACCTGGCCGAGATGGGGCTGAAGGTCTACCTGCTCGACGAGAGGACGACCATAGGCGGCAACATGGCGAGGCTGGACAAGACCTTCCCTACGAACGACTGCTCGATGTGCATCCTGTCGCCAAAGCTCGTCGCCGCAGGAAGGCATCCCAATATTCAGCTCATCATGAACGCCGAGGTCAAGGGAATCACCGGGGAGCCGGGCAACTTCAAGGTGCGCATGAAGAGATATGCGACATACGTGGACGAGACGAAGTGCACCGGTTGCGGCGTATGCGCGGAGCACTGCCCGATCGAGGGCGTGAACGAGTTCGACATGGACCTCGCGCCGAAGAGGGCGATCTACATACCGTTCCCGCAGGCGGTGCCACTGGTCTTCGCGATAGATCCGGGACTGTGCATAGGCTGCGGGGAGTGCAAGCAGTTCTGCAAGGCAGATGCGATAGTCTACGATTACGAGAGCGAGGTCGAGTCCGACCTGTCGGTCGGAGCGGTATTGCTAGCACCAGGATACGACCTCGTCGACCCAAAGGTCAAGACCGAGTACGGCTACGGGAAGTTCCCCAATGTCGTCAGCAACCTGGATTTCGAGAGGATACTGTCGGCATCCGGTCCCACGGCCGGGCATGTGATCAGACCCTCGGATGGGGACGTTCCGAAGCGCATCGCGTTCATACAATGCGTGGGCTCCAGGGATGCGCAGACCGGCAACACTTACTGTTCATCATATTGCTGCATGGCCGCCCTGAAGCAAGCGGTGATAGCAAAGGAGCACACGGAAGATCTCGAGGCGCACATATACTTCATGGATATCCGGGCCTTCGGGAAGCAGTTCGAGGAGTACGTCACGCGTGCAGAGGAGGAGTACGGCGTACACCTGCACAGGAACAACAGGATAGCCAACCTGGTCGAGGATTCTAACGGCGACCTCATACTGAGGTACCACGAGGAGGCGGAGATATTCGAGGAGAAGTTCGACCTGGTGATACTCTCCGCAGGCGCGAGACCGCCCAGGGAAGCAAAATCGCTCGCCAAGGCCCTGGGGATCAAGCTCAATAAGTTCGGTTTCTGCGAGACCGACGGCTTCACGCCGCTCGACTCGAGCGCACCCGGAATCTTTGTATGCGGTGCGTTCTCCGCCCCGAAGGACATTCCGGATTCGGTAGCCCAGGCAAGCGGTGCGGCCGGGAAGATCGCGGGCCTGCTCGGCGAGGTGAAGAACACGCTCGTGCAGCCGAAGGAGTACCCGGCGGAGATAGACGTATCCGGCCAGGAGCCGAGGATCGGCGTGTTCGTCTGCCACTGCGGAATCAACATCGGCGGGGTGGTCGACGTTCCGGCCGTCATGGAGTATGCCAAGACGCTGCCGGGAGTCGCGTACGCCGAGCAGAACCTGTACACATGCTCCCAGGACACCCAGGAGAAGATCAAGGAGGTCATCGAGGAGCTGAAGCTTAACAGGGTGATCGTCGCGTCGTGCACACCGAGGACGCACGAGCCGCTCTTCAGAAACACCGTCAGGGAGGCCGGGCTCAACCAGTACCTGTTCGAGATGGCGAACATAAGGGACCAGTGCTCCTGGGTGCACATGAAGGAGCCGGTCAAGGCGACCGAGAAGGCGAAGACACTGGTGAGGATGGCGGTTGCGAAGGCAAGGCTGCTGGAGCCGCTCCCGGTCTCGAAGGTCCAGGTGGAGCCCTCAGCCCTCGTTCTCGGGGGCGGCATCGCGGGCATGAGCGCCGCGATCGCAATCGCGAACGGTGGTTATAATGTACATATAGTAGAGAAAAGCGACCGCTTCGGCGGCCACCTGAACACGATATATCACACGCTCACAGGACTCGATCCCCAGGAGGTGCTCGAGGAAACGAGGAAGGAGATCGAGGAGGACGAGAAAATTACCGTACACCTGAACTCGACCCTGGAGCAGCTCTCCGGATACCTCGGCAACTTCGAATCCAAGCTGTCCGACGGATCGACCGTTAAGCACGGGATAATCGTCGTCGCAACCGGGGGACTCGAGTACGAGCCGAAGGAGTACATGTACGGCGAGGACGAGATGATCATACCACAGACGGAGCTGGGAAGAAGGCTCGCGAAGGGCGAGTTCGACGCGAAGAATGTCGCCGTCATCCAGTGCGTCGGCTCGAGGAACGAGGAGTATCCGAACTGCAGCAGGATCTGCTGCTTCACCGCGATGGCGAACGCGCTCAGGATAAAGAAGGAGCATCCGGAGACGAGCGTATACGTGCTCTACCGGGACATCAGGACCTTCGGGTTCGCCGAGGAGTACTACAACGAGGCGGCAAGGGCAGGCGTCCTGTTCGTCCGGTGGGATCCGGAGAGCCCGCCTGTAGTGACAAAGGAGAACGGGCAGATCGTGATCAGGGTTACAGAGCAGTTTATCGAGGACGAGATCGTGATAAAGCCCGATCTGGTCGTGCTGAACGCGGGTGTGAGGGCTAACCCCGACAACGAGGAGCTCGCGAAGATGCTCAAGGTCCCGAGGACAGAGGAGGGATACTTCCTCGAAGCGCACATGAAGCTCAGGCCGGTCGACTTCGCGACCGATGGCATATTTCTGTGCGGGCTGGCACACTCCCCGAGACTGATATGGGAGAGCATCGCAATGGCCAACGCTGCCGCCGCGAGGGCCATGACTGTGCTGTCGAAGGGAGAGGTCGAGTCCGAGGGGGCGACCTCGGTCGTGGATGCGGACAAATGCCGTGGCTGCGGAGATTGCGAGGAGGCGTGCGAGTTCGGCGCAGCGCGCTTGGTCGAGGTAGAGCCCGGGGTAATGAAGTCGCAAATAAACGAAATATTGTGCAAGGGGTGCGGGACATGCGTCGCCACCTGCTGCAACAGGGCAATCACTCTCAGACATTTCAGGTCGGAGCAGATCATGCAGATGATCCAGGCAGCGCTTGATCTGGAGGGGAAAACATGAGCTCCGAAGGGGAGAAGAAGCCCGGCAGCACCGGAGGCGAGGGTTGGGAGCCCAATATTGTCGCGTTCTGCTGCAACTGGTGCTCATACGCGGGGGCCGACCTCGCGGGAGTCAGCAGGTTCCAGTATCCGCCTAATATCAAGGTCATAAGGGTCATGTGCTCGGGCCGCGTCGAACCGCAGTTCGTGCTTAGGGCGCTCGAGCTCGGTGCCGATGGTGTGCTCATTACCGGCTGTCACATCGGCGATTGCCATTACCTGAGCGGGAACGAGAAGGCCGAGGTCAGGATGAAGATGACCGCTGACCTGCTAGAAATGCTCGGCATAGGCAGGGACAGGATGCGTCTCGAATGGATCTCGGCCTCCGAGGGGGAGAAGTTCGCCGAAACCATGAGGGAGTTCACAGAGAGGATACGGGAGCTGGGTCCAAATCCTCTGACAAACGGGGGTGAGGACAGTGGCTGAGGACGAGATATCGAAGCTGATCGAGGAGACCGGCGCATTCGACTGCGTCGAGTGCGGCAAGTGCACCAGCGTCTGCCCCGCGGCGGTATACGACACCGAGTTCGCGCCGAGGCTGATAGTGGTCAAGGCGCAGGAGGGCATCAAGGACGACCCGATGACGAAGAAGAACATCTGGGTCTGCCTCACGTGCGAGATGTGCAACTCCATGTGCCCGTACAAGGTGAACTACACTGGGTTCATCCAAGGGTTGCGGAGCATGTACTTCCGACGGGGAGAGGTGCCCATCTGCTCCCAGGGAGGACTGGTCCACACCATGCAGAGGCTGATGGCCAAGGAGGATCTTAAGCAGAACCGGTTGGGATGGGTGGACGACGACATCAAGATATCCAAAGACAAGGGGGAGGTGCTTCTGTTCACCGGATGCGCCTACCAGCTCGGCACGATATTCGATGATCGAGCGGCCTTCTTGAGGGATGTCCCCAAATCTGCGGTCAAGATACTCAACGCCGCCGGGGTGACCCCAGTGGTGCTAGAGGACGAGGTATGCTGCGGCCATGACCTGTTATGGGTCGGCGACGAGGACAGCTTCCTCAAGCTGATGGACAAGAACATCGAGAGGATCAAGGCCACCGGCGTGAAGAAGGTGGTCTTCACCTGCCCCGAGTGCTTCCGCACATTCGATGTAGATTACCAGGACTTCTCCGAGGATCTGCCTTTCGAGATGGTACACATTTCCGAGTTCGTGAAGGATGCAATCGACGACGGAAAGTTGAAGCTCCGTAACATTGACAAAAAGGTCACATATCACGATTCGTGTCGCCTGGGCAAGCACATGGGGATTTACGATCCCCCGAGAGAGGTGCTTTCGGCGGTTCCTGGCCTTGAGATGATCGAAATGGAGCGCTCCAGGGAAAAGGCCACCTGTTGCGGCGTCAACGCATGGGCAAACTGCGAGGAGAACGGGAAGAAGATGCAGATCGACAGGTTGAAGGAGGCAAAGGGAACGGGTGCGGAGAGCATGCTGACCTTCTGCCCAAAGTGCGAGATCCACTTCAGGTGCGCAACTCACAACAAGGTCCCCGTTCCCATAGAGGATGTGGACATAGAGGTAGAGGACTTTACAAACCTGATTGCCAAAGCCCTCGAGGACGGAGAGTAATAGGATGAAGGACGAAATCAAGAGCAAGAAGGATTCAAAATCTGGCAAGAGCGATGAGGCACTGAGGCGGTACCTCATGCTCGAGCTTTCGTGCAACGGCCAGCAGTGCTCACCGTGCACTTATCCGAACTGCCAGAGGTTTATCAGAGAGAAGAAGCACATCAAGGGAATGAAGACCAAGGTAATGGAGGTCAAGAAACCGGAAGTCGAAATTCGTCACGAAAGGCAGAAAACCACGGCGGATCGCTACGTCCTCGTCGAGCTCGCCTGCACCAAGGCGAAGTGCTCTCCATGCACATACCCCAACTGCCAGCGCTTCACCAGAGGCTCGAAGCAGGTATTCAAGAAGAAAGGCGTTACCTTCAAGGTGACGGAGCTGAAGGGGGACAAGCAGGTTCAGCAGCTGATAGATAAAGAGGGTAAGAAGTTAACTGAGAAGAGCGTAACGGAAACCGTATGACGGAATTCGTCATTAATATTATATAATTTGGACGAAAAAATGTCGATTGGCGTCGAAAAAGATAGGCTATAATAGCCGAAGGTGAATACCGGATGAACCAAATTAGACAGGAATCGGAATTCGCAATCGCATTTGGACGCAATCTGATAGATAAACTTATGGGGTGAACTCATGGAGAAGGCTGTATTGGTTATCGGTGGAGGCATAGCCGGAATTCAGGCATCTCTCGACTTAGCCGATAAGGGAATACCCGTGCATCTGGTGGAGAAATCGCCCAGCATTGGCGGAAGGATGGCGCAGCTCGACAAGACCTTTCCTACTAACGACTGCTCTATCTGCATTCTCGCACCGAAGATGGCGGATTGCTTTGGACATCCGAACATCAATGTGATGACCTACTCGGAGGTCAAGGAAGTATCTGGCAAGGCCGGCGACTTCACGGTGAAGATCCTGAAGAAATCGAGGTTCGTCGACGAGACGAAGTGTACTGGCTGCTGCGAATGCATCGAGAAGTGTCCCACCAAGGTGCCCAACGAATGGGAACAGAACTTGGGCGTGAGAAGGGCGATATACATACCATTCATGCAGGCGGTCCCAAGGGTCGTCACGATCGACAGGGACGTCTGTAGGAAGCTCACGGAGGACAAGTGCGGGGTATGCGCCAAGGTCTGCAAGAGAGAGGCGATCGACTACGAGATGAAGGACCAGGAGGGCGAGATCAATGTCAGCGCGATCGTTGTCGCGACCGGATACGACCTGTGGGACCCATCGGTCGCGCCAGAGTACGGCTACGGGAAGTATCCGAACGTGTTCACCGCAATGGAGTACGAGCGGATGATCAACGCTGCCGGACCCACTGGCGGGCACATCAAGCGAAGATCTGATGGTGAGCACCCGAAGAAAATGGCTTTCATCCAGTGCGTGGGCTCGAGGAACCCGCAGATGGGACACCCCTACTGCTGTGCGGTCTGCTGCATGTTCTCCGTCAAGGAGTCGATGCTTGCAAGGGAGCACTACGACGATATTGAGTCTACTATATTCTATAAGGACCTCAGAACCTGCTCGAAGAACTTCTACGAGTATACCGAGCGCGCGAGAAACGACTACGGCGTCAGGACCATCAACTCGGACGGCACGGTCAAGGAGAACCCGGAGAACAAGAACCCGATCGTCGTGTACGATGTCGGCGGGAGGCCAGTCGAGGAGGAGTTCGATATCGTCGTGCTCGCGAGCACGCTCATCCCGAGGAAGGACGCTGCCGATATGGCCAAGATGCTCGGCATCAAGGCAGACGAGTGGGGATTCTACACGAGCCCTGACAGAGTCATGAACCCTGGGGAGACGAACGTCTCGGGAATTTTCGTGGCCGGCTACTGCGCGGGACCGGCGGACATACCGGAGTCCGTGGCGCAGGGATCCGGAGTCGCCGCCAAGGCGTTTGAGGTATTGGCGGGGAGCGAGAGGTGATCACAGATGGAGAATGACAAGTCAAATGAGGAACTGCGCGTCGGCGTGTTCGTATGCCACTGCGGAACCAACATCGGCGGCTTCGTCGATGTCCCGTCGGTCGCGGAGTACGCAAAGACTCTGCCAGGCGTCGTGTTCGCGATGGACAACCTTTACACCTGCGCCGAGGACGGACTGGCCGCGATCAAGAACGCGATCAAGGAGCACAAGCTGAACAGGGTAGTGGTCGCATCTTGCACCCCGAGAACTCACGCCCCGCTCTTCCAGGCGACCGTCGAGGAGGCGGGCCTGAACAAGTACCTGTTCACATTCGTCAACATCCGGGAGCACTGCTCCTGGGTGCACATGAAGGAGAAGGAGAAAGCAACCGAGAAGGCGAGGGACCTCGTCAGGATGGGCGTTGCCAGAGTCAAGCTGCTCTCGCCCCAGGAGGAGCCGAGGATACCGGTGGAGAAGAGCGCACTCGTTATCGGCGGCGGGGTGGCGGGCATGACGGCCGCGCACTCGCTGGCCAAGATGGGTTTCCCGGTGCACCTGGTGGAGAAGGAGAAGGAGCTCGGCGGGTTCGTCAGGAACCTGAACAATCTGTACGTGACGACCAAGGACGCGACCGAGACCATAATGCCACTTATAGAGAAGGTGAAATCTCATCCGAACATCAAGGTCTACCTCAACTCGAAGGTGAGCAACGTTCACGGGTTCATCGGCAACTTCGATGTCAAGATCAAACCGAACGACAAGGACGAGGAGGTCGAGCATAAGGTCGGCTCGATCATAGTCGCGACCGGAGCCATAGAGTACACCAAGGAGGCGCTCTACGGTTACAACGTTTACAAGAACGTCGTGACACTGACCGAGTTCGAGATAATGTGCAAGAACAAGACCCTCCCGAAGGTGAAGAACGTCGCATTCATACAGTGTGCGGGATCCCGCGGGCAGGACGTTAGCTACTGCTCCAGGATATGCTGCAATGTCGCGATCAAGAACGCGATCAACATCGTCGACAACTACGACAACCTCCTCGGAATCGCCGAGCAGACCGGCAAGGCGGTCGAGGAGGTTCCCGTCGAGCCGAAGGCGCCCACGGAGGTGCTGGAGAGGAGGAGGAGGCGCTCCTCCCGAGGCAGGGGACGGGAAGACGAGGAGGTCGCTGAAGAGGTCAAGCGCGGCCCGGGCGAGAGGATCGAGGTCACCATATTCAACCGGGACATCATGAGCTACGGGATAGCCCACGAGCTCTACTTCAACAAGGCCAGGGAGAAGCGTGTAAGGTTCGTCAGGTATAAGCCTGACAGGAGGCCCGAGGTCATCATGGACGGGGACAAGCTGATGATCAAGTACTTCCACGAGACGCTCGCCGTCGAGAGGGAGATGCCCGTGGACCTCGTGATACTGTCCACGCCTCTGATAGCCCAGCCGGACGCGGAGGATATATCGAGGCTTCTGAAGGTTCCCTGCGGACAGGATGGGTTCTTCCTGGAGGCGCATGTGAAGCTCAGGCCGGTAGACTTCGCCACGGACGGCGTGTTCGTCTGCGGCACCGCAAGGGGTCCGGCAGACATTACCGAATCGATCGAGCAAGCCGAGGCGGCCGCGTCACGCGCGGCAACCCCGCTGGCGGCCGGATACGTCCAGGCCGAGGCGATCATGGCCCATGTGGACCAGGAGATATGCAGTGGCTGCGGCACCTGCATAGACGTCTGTCCGTACGGGGCGATCACGAAGAACGAGGAAGGGCTGGCCGAGGTCGTCGCGGCTGCGTGCAAGGGATGCGGCTGCTGCGGTGCGTCATGCCCCGAGAACGCGATTTCCATGACCAACTACACGGACGAGCAGCTGATGGCTGAGGCACTCGCCGCCCTGAAGGAGGCGATCTGAGATGGCAGAGGATTTCGAACCGAAGATCGTCGGTTTCCTATGCAACTGGTGCTCGTATGCAGGGGCGGACCTGTGCGGTGTCAGCCGATACCAGTACCCGACGAACATCCGTGTCGTGAGGGTCATGTGCAGCACACGGATAAGCCCGCATATGGTGCTCAGGATACTCAGAGAGGGGGCCGACGGGGTTATACTCGGAGGCTGCCACATCGGCGATTGCCACTACATAAGCGGCAACTACTACACCGAGAGGCGGTTCGAGATGATGGAGAAGATGATCGAGCTGGCCGGGCTCGAACCCGAGAGGATAAGGCTCGAATGGGTCTCCGCATCGGAGGGCGAGAGGTTCTCCAAGGTAGTCAGCGACTTCGTCTCCCAGATCAAGAAGCTGGGACCGTCACCGGTGAGGAATAAACCGGAGGTTGCGAAGAAGCTCGAAGGCGCCGAGAACGCGTCGAAGTCGTTCAGGATGAAGGCGCTCGTCTCGAAGGAGTACAACCTGCTGACGAAGGAGAATGTATACGAAGAGATGCTCGATCCCGAGAGGCTCAGGAATCTCATAGAGCAGGCAGCCAACGACGAATACGAGCGGTCGCTCATACTGACGCTCACGCAGGACAAGAGCCTGTCCGTGAAGGACCTATCCAAGATCATCGATGTGCCCACAGACAGGGTTTTGGAGCACATCGTCGCACTCAGGCAGAAGAATTTGATCGCGATGGAGCACCCGGACGGTTTCACTCCGACCTACCACGCGATAATAATCGGAGGTGAGTAAGATGGCCGAGGGAAAGCCAGTTGGTTCTGTAATGGTCGTCGGGGGCGGCGTATCGGGAATTCAGTCCGCACTCGACCTCGCAGATTCAGGATACAAAGTATATCTAGTGGACCGAAGGCCCAGCATCGGGGGGACGATGGCGCAGCTCGACAAGACCTTTCCTACTAACGACTGCTCCATGTGCATTCTCGCCCCCAAGCTCGTCGCCTGCGGACGTCACCACAACATCGAGCTGATAACGAACGCGGAAGTGTCGATCGTCGACGGTGATGCCGGCAACTTCAGGGTCACGCTGAAGAAGAAGGCGCTCATGGTGAACCCGGACAAGTGTACCGGGTGCGGCACCTGCGCCCAGAAGTGCCCGGTGGAGGTCGCGGACGAGTACAACGAGGCCACCAAGAAGCGTAAGGCGATCTATGTCCAGTACGCCCAGGCCGTGCCCCTGGTGTACGGGATCGACCAGGAGGCCTGTATCGGCTGCGGCATCTGCATGAACGAGTGCAGGGCCGGGTCGATAGAGTACGACCAGGTCGAGACGATCGTGGAGATCAATGCGGGCTCGATCATCCTATCTCCGGGATTCGACGAGTTCGACCCGACGCTTAAGCCGGAGTACGGCTACGGCAGGTTCAAGAACGTCGTCTCGAGCATTGAGTTCGAGAGGCAGCTCAGCGCCACGGGACCGTATTTCGGGACTGTGCTGAGGCCATCCGACGGCGACATACCGAAGAAGATCGCGTTCATACAGTGCGTCGGTTCCAGGGACAAGAAGATCGGGAACGAATACTGCTCTTCCGTCTGCTGCATGTACTCGATCAAGGAAGCTATAATCGCCAAGGAGCACACCGCCGGCGTCGAGCCCGCGATATTCTACATGGACATGCGCGCCTTCGGCAAGCAGTTCGAGGAGTACTACAACAAGGCGAAGGGCGAGCAAGGCATACGCTTCATCAGGTCCAGGGTCGCGAGCGTCTCGGAGGACCCGAAGACCAAGGACCTCATACTCAAGTACGTCGAGAAGGAGGAACCGAAGGAAGAGGTCTTCAACATGGTGGTTCTCGCGGTCGGCTTCAGGCCGCCCATGAGCTCCTCTGCGCTGAGCAAGGTGCTCAAGTTCAACCTCAACACGGACGGATTCTGCGATACGAAGATCTTCTCGCCGGTAGATACGACGAGGGCAGGCATTTACGTCAGCGGCGCCTACTCCGCCCCGAAGGACATCCCGATGACCGTCGCCGAGGCTTCTGGTGCGGCGGCCAGGGCGGGATCGGTCATATCGAAGAGCAGGGGCACGATGGTAACTCCTAAGGAGTTCCCTCCGGAGAAGGACATATCGGCCGAGGAGCCGAGGATCGGCGTGTTCGTCTGCCACTGCGGGATCAACATCGGCGGGGTGGTCGACGTGCCGGCAGTGACGGAGTACGCGAAGACGCTGCCTAACGTGAAGTTCGCGACAAACAACCTCTACACCTGCTCCCAGGACACCCAGGAAAAGATCAAGGAGATCGTCGAAGAGCACAAGCTGAACCGCGTACTGGTTGCATCTTGCACCCCGAGAACGCACGAGCCGCTCTTTCAGAACACGATCCGGGAGGCGGGCCTGAACCCGTACCTGTTCGAGATGGCGAACATTCGGGACCAGTGCTCCTGGATACACATGCACGAGCCCGAGAAGGCGACGGAGAAGGCGAAGGACCTGATCCGCATGTCGGTCGCGAAGGCCGCGCTGCTCGAACCCCTGGAGAAGCTTGAGATACCGGTCAACCCGTCCGCGCTGGTGATCGGCGGCGGAATCGCGGGTATGACAGCGGCGCTCGAGCTCGCGAGGCAGGACTTCCAGGTATACCTGGTCGAGAAGGAGAAGGAGCTCGGCGGGATGCTGAAGCTGCTGCACTTCATGCCCGAGAAGGGCACCGACCCGCAGCAGATGCTCAAGAAGCTGGTATCCGAGGTCGAGGCGAACCAGAAGATCAAAATATTCAAGGGAACGACCGTCATGAACATCGACGGATACGTCGGCAACTTCAAGACCAAGCTCGGCTCGGGCGACGAGTTCGAGCACGGGGTCGTTATCGTGGCCAGCGGTGCGATGGAGCACAAGCCCAGGGAGTTCCTCTACGGGCACGACGACAAGGTGATGACGCTCCTCGAGTTCGAGCAGAAGCTCGCCAAGGGGGATGTCAAGGGCGACAATTTCGTGTTCATCCAGTGCGTCGGCTCCAGGAGCGAGGAATACCCGAACTGCAGCCGTGTCTGCTGCACGAGCACGATGACCAACGCGATCAAGATTATGGAAAAGAACCCGAGCGCAAATGTGTACGTCTTGTACAGGGATATCCGGACCTACGGCTTCCGCGAGAAATGGTATCTCGAGGCGGCGGACAAGGGCGTCAAGTTCATACGCTTCGCCGACGGGGACAAGCCCAAGGTGGAGCACCACGACGGCAAGATAACCGTCCATGTTAAGGAGGACGACACCGACACCACCTTCCTATTCCACCCGGACAATCTGATCCTCGCATCGGGCACGAGGTGTAACCCGGACAACGAGACCATCGGACCTATGCTCAAGGTGCCCCTGACCAAGGACGGATTCTACCTCGAGACACACATGAAGCTCAGGCCAGTCGACTTCGCGACCGAGGGCGTGTTCCTCGCGGGGACAGCGCACGGACCGAAGTTCGTCGACGAGAGCATATCTCAGGCGCTCGGGGCGGTCGCCCGCGCGATAACGATACTTTCGAAGGACATGCTTGAGGCTGAGGGCATAGTCGCAGTGGTCGACGAGGACATATGCGATGGATGCGGCATCTGCCAGCCCATCTGCGAGTACAAGGCGATCGAAATCGGTCCGCACCCGAAGGATCCCGAGAAGAAGTTCGCGGTGATCAACATCGGGCTCTGCAAGGGCTGTGGCGCATGCGTTGGTGCATGCCCGGCAGGAGCGCTCTCGCAGAAGGGATTCACCGACGACCAGATCGTGGCGATGATAGACGCCGCCCTCGAAGAGGAGGTGAAATAGATGAGCAATGTCGAACTCAAGAGCGAACCGCAATCCGGGACGGAGGCCGCAGGATCTGGAAGCTGGGAGCCGAAAATTCTCATCTTCTGCTGCAACTGGTGCTCATACGCGGGGGCGGACCTCGCGGGAGTCAGCAGGCTGCAGATGCCGACCAACTTCCGCGTGATCAGGGTGATGTGCTCGGCGCGCGTGGACCC
>DSAX01000002.1 GCA_011046235.1 Methanobacteriota archaeon
CTGATCGGCTGGTTCGAGTTCGCGAGAACGAGGAACGAGAACATGCCGTCCAGAAAGGAGCTGAAATGGCTCGAGTTCTTCACAATCGTATTAGGCAAAATGATATATGAAAGGCAAAAGTCGGACGCCGGCAAACGGAGGATATGAATCCAAAGACCTCAGCAGGTCAACTGTGCGCAGCTCAATTAGGTCCGATTCGAATGTCAGCTCTTCCCCGAAGTCCCAACTCCTCTTTCTGAATTATAACCGATAGAAATGCTGCAATTAGCTCCAACCAGAATATACTGCTTCTTGAAGGGATTCTTCCGTCCCTAGTGTTTGACAGCTCGATCCACCCGATCATTTCACCTCTCGGACCGAAGATATGCACATCGATGTAATCCCCCTCGCGAAACTCATCCCCAGACTTTCTCAATTCCTGAAAGATTAGCGGGCGGTTGAAGGTATCAATCTCATCGTCATCGTACGGCTCATCTTCCGACAGGAAATATTTCGTCTGTTTTGATATCCAAATCCCCGGATATATATTCGGGTCGAAAAACTCCTCTTTGGTGTATCTTATCAGCTTCAGTTTCTGATCGGCATCTTTTCTGAAGCCGATGGATATGACATAACGATACATTTTGTCCTTCGGGTCCCTTATGCCGATCAAGATTTCCTTGAACTCGAAAAGGCGGTAAATCGTTCTTGCAGCCTCCTCGAGTATGGTATCGAGCGTATCATTCGTGGACCCCGCAAAAAAAACCAACTTCTGGATTCCTTCGAGTATTTTTTCGGATTCACCGTGCTTTATCGAAGAATAGTATTCTTTCAGATGCGCTTTGAATTCACTGAGACCGCTCTTGTCAGGCGCCATAGATGATGTTTCTTGACAATGCATAACGCTTATTTTGCTTTTTTCGAGATTGAGGTCTACTCCTCCACCCGCTCCCAATTCTCGCTCATGACGATCTCTAAAAAGCCCTCCAGGTGTCCGGCCAGCAGTATATTGTCGGTAAAACCGCATGCTGCAAGGTCTGGGGAGGCTATCAACGCCTCCTCACCGTCCATAACGACATCCGTGGCAATCAGGGAGCGCCTCCGGACCGCCTTTGTGCAGCGCGGTATCTTCACGAATGGAGGGGCAATGACCAGTAGCTCTACCCCTCTTTCGACGGCTCTGTCGAAAAGACGCCCGTGATATCTCCGTATGGAGCTGATGTTCGGAGAGGAAATAATATACCGATGTGCTGCCCGGTCGAGCATCTCGCCGATCTTCCTGAGAACCCGGTCCGTTTCATTCAGGGTATAAATCACCTGGGGGACGCCTCGCGAAGCCTGGCTCTCCTGGATCTTGGCGATCTCGTCGAACGTGCCTTCCAGATCGCCTCTAAGCCTTCCGAGGAGCGAGATAGGTTCGGCCGGTTCGAACCTTCTCGGCCTGTCCCTGCTCTTCTCGACGAAACCGCGATCTGAGAGCGATTCCAAAGCCTTGTAGGCAGATGTCCTCGGAACCATAGATATCTCCGCGATCTCCTCAGCCCTGCCACCTCCCAGAAAGACCGCGGCCAGGTAGCATCTTGACTCGTAATTGGTAAGCCCGATCTTCTCTAGCTCAGTGGAAAGCGCACTAATCCTCTCGATCAGGCTGGACGATCCCGTCTTTTCGTTCCCGGAAGATGTTTTTACCATTATGTAGCTGTAATAGCTACAAAATGCTTAAATCTTTTTCTGGTCATCAGACTGCAGGAAGGGGAAAGGATGCTTACAAAGTCATCATCGATACCTGTTGGCCTGCCGAAGAAGGTCACGTCGATCTGCCCCGAATGCGGAAAGCTGATTGATGGACAGATCGTGAACGAGAAGGGCATGGCCGTTATGAAGAAGAACTGTTCGGAACACGGCGATTTCTCCGAGGTTGTCTGGTCGGACGCGGAGATGTTCCTGAGAATGGAGAAATGGGCGAGAGACGGCGTCGGAGTTGAGAACCCGGCGATTCCGGAGGCGAAAGAATGCCCGTTCGATTGCGGTCTGTGCAACCTGCATCTCAGCCATACGGCCTTGGCCAATGTCGATCTCACGAACAGATGCAACATGAAATGCCCGATATGCTTCGCGAACGCCAATGCAGCGGGGTATGTCTTCGAACCCGACTTCGATACGATCGTCGATATGCTCAGGCTTCTGAGGGAGGAGAGGCCCGTGCCCACCCCTGCAGTACAGTTCTCCGGTGGAGAACCGACGATACACCCGGAGTTCGTGAAGGTCATCAGAAAGGCCAGCGAGATGGGGTTCGCACAAGTCCAGGTCGCCACGAACGGAATCCGGTTCGCAAACGAGCCCGATTTCCTGAGGGCGGCCTCGGAGGCGGGACTGAACACGATCTATCTACAATTCGACGGAATGAGGGAGGAGATATACATCGCCGCAAGAGGGAGACCTCTTCTGGAAGTCAAGAATAAGGTAATCGAAAATCTGAGGAAGTTGGATCCGCATCCATCGGCCGTCCTGGTCCCGACGCTGGTGAAGGGGATCAACGACGATCAGGTTTGGCCTATAGTCCAATTCGCCCTGCAAAACATGGACGTCATCAGGGGCGTCAACTTCCAGCCGGTGGCTTTCTCCGGCAGGATATCCCAGGAAGAGAGGAGCAGCCAGAGATACACCCTCTCCGATATCGCGATAGATATCGAGAGACAGTCAAAGAACGCGATTTCGAAAGACGATTGGTATCCGGTTCCTTCCGTTACCGCGATCAGCGACCTGGTGGGAGTGATTGTGGGCAAGAAGTTCGTAACATTCACAACCCATCCGCATTGCGGAATCGCCACCTATGTGTTTATTGACAACAAGACGAAGGAGATCACTCCGATCACGCGTTTTGTAGATGTCGACAATCTGTTCAAAGAGATGCGCGAGCTGGCCGAGTGGTCTGAGGAAAGGAGCGGAAAACTCATGACGAAGATGAAGGCGCTCAAGCTGCTCAGGAAGTACATCCATAAGGAGGGCATGCCGAGGGGGATGAGCCGCACCAAGTTCCTGAAGATGCTCACAGCGGTGTTCAGCGACGAGAGCAAGAAGGCTCTTGCCAGCTTCTCTTGGAACATGCTGTTCATCGGGGGCATGCACTTTCAGGATGCGTATAATTACGATGTCGACCGTGTGATGCGGTGTTGCATACACTACACCACCCCGGACGGGCGGATAATACCGTTCTGCGCCTACAATTCCGGACCAGTCTATCGAGAGGAGATCGAGAAGAAGTTCTCCGTCTCTCTGGAGCAATGGCGCAGGGAGAAAGGGGATGAATTCACATGAGGAACGTCTACGAGCAGATAAGCGTCGATCAGGACGTCTGCATGCACTGCGGCGCGTGTGTCGGCACATGTCCTCGCAACGCCATGTTTCTTCATGACCTCACCGTAGCTTCGAACGAGGAGTGCAACGGGTGCGGCATTTGCGTCAAAGTCTGTCCCGTAGGTGCCATCAGCAAGAACAACGGCGGTGATTCGCGATGAGGAAAATAGAGACCGATATTCTGGTGGTCGGCGGAGGCCCTGCGGGATCCTCCGCAGCCAGATACGCCTCGCAGTCGGGAGCGGAGGTCATTTTGATCGAGAAGAGGCAGGAGATCGGCTCGCCGGTGAGGTGCGCCGAGGGGATATCGAAGAAGCTGCTCTCGAAGGTCGGGCTCAGCCCGGACGGGAAATGCATCGCCAGAGAGGTGAAAGGTGCAAAGATATTCTCTCCGTCGGGTCACATGCTGACGATATCCGAGAAACAGGCGGGAGACGAGGTCGGCATTGTCCTCGATAGAGTATTCTTTGATAAATTCCTAGCATCGCTCGCGGTAAAGGCCGGAGCGGAGATACGCCTCAAGACCGCGGCTACTTCGCTCATTCAGGAGAGCGGCAAGACCGCGGGTGTTACGGCTGTGGATATCGACGGCCCGCTCGAGATACGGGCGAGATGCGTTGTGGGGGCAGATGGCTTCGAATCCCAGATAGGAAGATGGGCGGGAATCGACACGAAGCTGAAGACAAAGGACATCACCTCCTGCTTCCAGTACAGGCTGACGGGCATCGATATCGATGCGGATTACTGCGAGTTCACTCTGGGCAGCGCGGCCCCTGGAGGATATGTCTGGGTTTTTCCAAAGGACGAGGACACCGCCAATGTCGGACTGGGGCTGCAACTGAGTCAGCTGAAGGATGCTGGTGAGATCAAGAGGATGCTCGATCGATTCATTGCCAAGGACGACAGGATGAGCAAGGGAAGGCCTCTCGAGATGGTGGCCGGAGCCGTATCGACCTGCGCCCCGATCGATCGTACGATCGCCGACAATGTGCTCCTCGTCGGCGATTCAGCCAGGCAGATCGATCCCATCACAGGAGGCGGGATTGGCAACAGCTGTATCGCGGGAAAGATCGCGGGAGAGGTGCTCTCCCTGGCCTATGAGGAGAAGGATTTCTCGGAGAAATCATTGCAACGATATGAGAAAGGCTGGAGAGACGAAATGGAGGAGCGACTCTATAGGAACTGGATGGCCAAGGAGAAGCTCGTCTCCCTCTCGGACGAGACCTTTGACAAGATCATACTGGCAATTTCCGAGATCGGCGTGGAGAAGCTGTCCACGTTGAGCATATTGCAGGCCGTCGAGAAGAAATATCCGGAACTCGTAGAAGAATTCCGAGACCTTTTGGGATGAGTTCAAACCCGTTAATTCACATTTTCTTGTAATCATCTTAAGGATACATTGATTCACAATTTGTAACCAATTGGATCATCGAATCCATTTCATTGACCGAATTGCTTGATTTGAACTTCTTGAAGACCGTTTTCAGGCATGAATTCCGAGATGATTTTTTCCCGAAGGAGATATTTAAGCAAATCTGACATGATCTCTGCCAAAGTCATCGGATCTGGTAATATTGAAATCCATTATCATTTCCGGTATTATCTTCTGTGATTTTCCCGGCGACAATGATATATATACAAAAAAGCGTGATTTCAAAAAATTGCTCAAAAGCAATTAAAAATGTCATTTAGCTGTTTGGAAGGGATGATGATGGGGTCAACTATGAAACTCAGAGTGAGGGCGAGCGTTGTTTTGTTAATATCTGCAATGATGCTGGTAAGCGTTTTCTCGGTATTGCCAGGACAGACGGAGGCATTGACCGATGACGCATGGGTCACGGGAAAGGTGACTTCGGACGGAGTCACCCCCGTTCCCGGAGCATTTGTCCAAGTCATGTACTTGATGGCTAACCTCATGGTCAACTACTCAATAACGGATGGGCTTGGAGAATACACGATAGGAGTACCATCTGGAGCTGATTACATGATATTCGCGGCTCATGGCGATTACTACATGATTTTTGACTTGGTAACCGTGATGCCAGGACAGACTGTTTACAAGAACTTCACGATGACGACCATCGCCCCAGTGGAAAAATCGGTCACAATCAAGGGATATGTCCAGGATGAGATGAGCAATCCCGTCACCGACGGTTATGTCGTAGGCATTATCGACAACCCGATGGGCGGGGACATGCCGTATTACGGCAACTGGACCAATCCAAACGCATCGGGATATTTCGAGGTCAATGTGATTCCCGGACCCACGGGCGGAGGCGCTGCAGCAATGAACTTCGCAGGATATCCATTCACAGACAATTCGACCGAGGACCCCCTCATCGCGAACATGACATACTGGTTCAATATCACCCTCATGCAACCCGGCTATTATGATGATGCGGATATCTACGGTTTTGTCACCGATGAAACGACTGGGCTGCCACTGATGGATGCCCTCGTTTCGGTGTATACTTGGAACCCATACTCTGACGATAATGAGAACTACACATTCACAAACGAAACTGGATATTTTGAGATCAATGTGGTAAATGGCTCTGGTGAAATCAGGTTCATGAAGGGCGGCTACAGCATGAAGTTCGAGGAGATTGACATCTCCTCCGGCGCATCCGTTCAGCGAGATGCTGCACTGGTCCCGCTCAATTCTGTCGTGCGAGGCAATGTCACAGATAAGTCGACTGGTCTTCCGTTGTCATTCGCAAATGTCGTGATATCTGACGGGGTGAATCTCTCCGTAGCCGTGACCAACTTGGCAGGCGCGTATGAGCTGCACTCGTTCTCGGGGACAGATATGATCATTGTGGCCATGGCGGAGGACTACTCGCATAATATGACTACCGTTTCTCTCGCCCCGGGTGATGAGATATGGATGGACTTCGAATTGCTTCCGGTCTCTGCCTGGCTTACGGGACAGGTGACCGACAAACTCACCGGTCTGCCTATCGAAGATGCATGGGTGCATGTGAGATCCGATTTATTCGAAGATGGAGACAATACCAACGCCGCAGGGGACTACAACATTTCCCTCGTGCCAGGCACCTATGAAGTCTGGGTCGGTGCCATGGATTACAGAGAAAATTACAGTATAGTGGAGGTCATCGATCTGACGGTGAACGTGCACGATGTCTCCCTGTTGCCATGGGACATCCCGGAGACGACCAAAGTATATGGATGGATAAATTCCAGCGGCTCTGGCATGGGCGTCGCGGATGCGGAAATGCAGGTTGCCTTCCTGGACCTAAGCGAAAGGAACAGCACGATCTCGAACTTGACCGGATATTACGAGATTTATGTCGCCCCGTTGGAGATGAAGTATTTTTCGACAGGCGATTACCATGCCCCGGAGTATGGAACCTTTGACGCGACCGGCTTGTTGGAAATCAGAATGGATGTAGTTCTCGATCCGGACCCAGTGCCCCCGAATGTCACATACTCGCAGAACCCGACCTATAACATTACATTGACCAATCCGACGGTGATCGACATCAATATCGAGGAGGAGAATCCCTCTCAAATCGCGTTGTTCATCTTCAGATATATCGAGAGCTTCGGCGGAATAGCCAACTTCACGATAATCGATGGCGCATCGGTCTCGTTCGACCCGCTAAATCCGTATCCTGGAGATCTGGGTTACTCAGTCATGGGCAACAACTACAGCGTTCACTACGAATGGAACGCATCCATATATGGCGGATGGCTTCAGAATTTCACGGACTCCGTCTATATGCCCGCGAGCGAGGTGTGGATGTACGGCACCGATCCGTACCATGCCGTGAGAGGGTACTACAAGAACGATTCGATGCCTTTCAGTGAGCAGGGCACTGCTCTGTTCGATGCCGATACCGGGCAGTTCGCTATGTTCATTTTCGATTACTGGAACTTCGCCTATCCATATGACACCTCGGGTGTATTCGAACCGGAACTGTCAATGATACAAATAGATGAGATGACCTGGTCCATGTGGAACTGGATGAGCATTGGCATGGGTCAGTATAGCGTCGTAGGTCTCGAGTTCGTCTACGACGACATCGTTCCGAGCGGAGTATATCTGACGGTCTTCTGGACGAACGACTTCGGGAACCAGGGCCACCTGGAATTGACCAACATGACAGTCGATAACTTCCCGCCGACTGCGGATGCGGGCACCGATGACACGGCAAACTCGGGCGACCCTTACACCTTCGACGGCAGCGGATCGACGGATGACATGGGAATCGCGAATTACACCTGGACCTTCACGGATGTCACCCCGCAGACGTTATACGGCATCGCTCCGGTATACACATTCAACAGTCTCGGCATATTTGATGTGACACTGACTGTTACCGATGGAGCCGGATACTGGGATACGGACGATGTGACCATTACCGTGACCGATTCAGCTGCTCCGGTAGCGGACGCGGGACCCGATCAAACGGTGGATGAGGACACGCTCGTCACCTTCGATGGGAGCGGCTCGACGGACAACACCGGGATCGTCAACTACACCTGGACATTCGATGACGGAGGAGAACAGACTCTCCACGATGTGAACCCGACATACATGTTCGCGAATCCGGGTATATACACTGTGACCCTGAATGTCTCCGACGCCGGCGGGCTTTACGACACTGACACCATGACAGTTACCGTGAATGACACGACCCCGCCAACGGCGGATGCGGGAAGCGATAGTTGGGTGAACCCAGACACGATAGTCGTCTTAGACGGCAGCGGCTCATGGGATTACGTCGGCATCGACAACTACACCTGGACTTTCGATGATTCCGGCCCCCAGATCTTGTACGGTATGAGCCCCGCGTACAACTTCACCAATATTGGCACATTCGACGTCACTTTGACCGTTACAGACGCCGCGGGCAACTGGGATTCGGATGTTGTGACTATTTCGGTCATTACAGACACCACATCTCCCACCGCGGATGCAGGTGCGGATCAGAGTGTCGATGAAGACACGCTCGTCACCTTCGATGGAAGCGGCTCGAGCGACAATATCGGGATATCCAACTACACCTGGAGCTTCACTGATGGAACACTTGTGACACTATATGACGTCGGTCCCACATACACATTCGCCACACCTGGAATATATGTCGTAACGCTGAATGTGACCGATCTCGTCGGCAACTATGACATCGATACGGTCGAGATCACCGTTCTCGATGTGACAGATCCGATTGCTGACGCCGGGCCCGATCAGAATGTTGACGAGGATACATTGGTGACATTCGACGGCTCAGGATCTTTCGACAACGTCGGCGTTGCGAACTATACCTGGACCTTCGATGACGGCGGTGCTCAGGCGCTCTACGGGATGTCCCCAGAGTATAACTTCACGAACCCGGGCATCTACGATGTCATGCTCAATGTGACCGACGACGCCGGCAACTGGGACGCTGATAATTTGATCGTCACCGTTTCCGATGCGACCGACCCCGTGGCCGATGCCGGCGCGGATCAGGAGGTCGATGAGGATACGGAGGTCTCCTTCAACGGCACTGGATCGTCCGACAATGTGGGCATCTCGAACTACACATGGACCTTCGACGACGATGGTGCCCAGACACTTTACGGTGAAGAGCCGGTGTACACATTCTCGGAACCTGGAACCTACACTGTCACGCTGAACGTATCCGATGCCGCTGGTAACTGGGACACTGACACGATGACGGTGACGGTAAACGAAGTATCCGAGCCATTGGACGACGAGCCTCCGGTCGCGGATGCGGGCGAGAACATCGAGGACGAGGTCGGATCGGCTGTCACCTTCGACGGCAGCGGTTCCACGGATAATGTCGGAATCGTCAACTACACCTGGGTACTGATCATCGACGGCGAGACGCTGTACCTTTACGGCGTGAGCCCCACATACACATTCGAAATCGCTGACATATACGATGTCCAGCTGATCGTCAGGGATGCCGTGGGCCTCACCGACACCGACACGGTGGTTGTGGAAATCACTGAACCTAGCGGATCGACATTCATAGAGGACAACTGGATGATCCTGGTGATCGTCGCAGTCATCGTCGTCGCAGCAATCGTCGCTGCAATGGCTATGAGGGGCAGAAAGGGCGGCAAGATACCGACCGCGATGGAGGAGGAAGTTCCTCCGCCACCCGAAGACTGAGCGTCTCCAGTTGGCGATACAAGGCGGGATGGGATTTTCCAATAACCCGCCAAACCTCTTGTTTTTCATTGCATTCAAATTACGGCGATTTTTTGTCCATGCCTCACTTATGTGTGCAACACAATGAGAAGCTGAAGTCAATATTTAAGTATCCTCCGAGCGATAAGTTCACCAGCTAAATAGCTGGCCAGGCTGAGGAGAGTGCCACTTATTGCCCCCAAAAAAATCCTCCAGCGGTCGTTCAAGCCGCGGACGCGATTCTAATAATGATTCGGAGAAGGTCGAGATATCGAGAAGGTCGAGGAGATCCGCCCTTATCCAGATCACCTTCGGAAGGGCTGCGCATTCGCTGAGCACGATGGCAGCCGTTCTTCTCGCGATAACCGCGATAATAGTATTTCTGCTGACCAACTGGGAGGCTCTTGCCGAGAACGCGCCTTCATGGCTCGAGGACTTGAAATGGCTGATACCGCTTGCAGTTGGAATCGCGATGTCCGCGATAATCATCTACCTGAAATGGGACCCATTCATAACAGACAGAATGGAGAGACCGTTCATCGTATCCTATGTATCGCTCGTAGTCCCCCTCGCGACCGCCGCCGTAATCATATTGCACAGTATCGGTCAATTGGACATAGATGAAGGACGGTGGGTCTATCCGACATCGTTCATAGGGATCTCGCTTTCGTTGGTCTCTATCGCCATGATCTGGGAGGGGATGAGCCGGAGAAAGACCGTTGCCATCGTTTCGGCCCTGATACCCCTGGCTATTATGTCGGTCCCAGCGCTTTTCCGCAGCGACACGATCCTCGACATACTGCCGATCGTATACCTGGGATCGGCCCTCTGCATCCAGCTATCGGGATCGATGATGCACCTGATGTCAACGACCACGTCCGTGCACGAGAGGGAGCTGCTCAAGGCGAGCGACGCGAAGATCGTGAGCATGCGCGAAGAGCTCGAGATGAGGAAAGAGGAGGTCGAGTTCAGGGAGAAGGGGCTGCGGGAGAGGGAGATAGAGCTTGAGACATATGAGAAGAGGCTCCACGACATCAAGCTTGATTTCGACGAGCGGGAGAGACGGATCAACAGGGTGGAAGCCACCCTGGAGGAAAGAGAGGATAAGACAATCGAGGAGAAGAAGAGGGTCAAGTCCCTGGAGTTCGACATCGCAAGCCGGGAGGAGCTTCTGGACCATAGAAAGACCGAGCTAGACGCGAAGGAGAAGGAACAGCAGGCCCTGATCGTCGACCTCAACGAGAAGATGGGGCAGCTGGATAAGGTCAAATCCCAGCTCCAGGACGAGAAGGCGGAGCTGAGCCGATGGGCCAAGGAGCTGGAGGAGAGCGAAGAGCTGCTGAACGAGGAGCTGGAAAGACTGAGATCGGGCAGGGAGGCGCTCGTGGCCGAGAACAAATCACTGGCCGAGAAGAAGAAGGAGCTGGAGCTCAAGGAGAGCTCTCTGGAAATGAAGCTGATGAGCGCGGAGAGCTCGAGGGCGGTTTCCGGTGATTCCGACCGGGTAAAAGCCCTCATGGACTGGGAGGAGCGCATACTCGTCAAGGAGAGGCAGATCGCCGAAGAGGAGACGGGGCTTTCGAAACGGAGGATAGAGGCAGAGGAGATCGCAAAGCAGGCCGAGAGAAGGGAGGCGAGGGCTGATGAGAAATTGGCGACACTGGAGGAGAAGGAGAAAGAGCTCAGAGAGAGGGAGTCTTTGTTCCGTGATCTTCAGGGGGAGATATCCAGGGAGAAGGCAAAGCTACAGCAGGACAAAGCCGATCTCGAGGCTTCGCGGGACGATTTGGCCTCGCTCCGGGACAGGTACGAGCTGTTGATCAAGAAGACAGGGGAGAGGGCGGACAAGTTCACGAGCAACGAGGAGATAGTGGAGAGGAAGATGTCGGCCTTGGATGCCCGGGAGGAGAAGGTCAAGTCCCTGCAGGACAGGCTGAAGAGGGAGATAGAGGAGATTGAGAAAAGGCGGCGCGAGCTGATCGACCTCGATAAGAAGATGTCCGCCAAGAGCTCCGATCTTCAGATGCGGGAGCTACATATCAGGGAGAGGAACAGAAGGCTCGAGGAAAGACTTGCCAAAGGAGCGGTGGAGGGGACCGAGGCATCCGCTCTACTCGATGACATCAAGCAGAGGGAGAAGGCGCTCAGGATCAGGGAGAAAAAGCTCGAAGAGCACGAGAGGGAGCTCAAGAAGAAGCGGTATGAGGCGAAGAAGAGCGCGGAAGAGGAGGCGGAGGTCGAGGAGGAGTTGGCGCCATCGGCAGAGGAGAGGGCTGAGAAGATCGGCACCGGTACCAAGCGCCTCGATGACCTGCTTTACGGCGGCCTACCATGGATCCAGCGTGCTTTTCGTCGGCCCGCCCTTCTCGGGAAAGGAGATCGCCGTTCTATCGTTCATATCCGAGGGGTTGAAAGCAGGTGTTCCTGCTATCATTGTCACCACATCGCGGAGCCCGGGAGACCTCCTGAAAGACTTCGCTCCCATACTTCCGACCTTCCTTGAGATAGAGCGTCTAGGTCTGGTGAAGTGGATTGACGCGACCGGAGGAAAGGAGGCTAAGGGTCAGTCTGTACAGATTCGGAAGAACCTGATAAAGGTCGAGGGGGCGGACGACCTGCCCGGGATCTTGGAGGCGATCGAGAAATTCAGCGAGGATGTCAGGAGGGGAGACTACCCCTATTTCAAGCTGGGGTACATGTCCCTCTCTACGAGCATAGCGCACTCCGGAGAGATCGAGGCGGGCAAGTTCATACAGGCCATTGCGAGAGTGGTGCGTGAGCGCTCCTCTGCTGGGCTGTTCGCGCTGGAGAAGGGAATGCACAGCGAACAGCAGATCGAGAGCATACAGCATCTCATGGACGGTGCGCTGAATGTCAAGCTGGAAAAGCAGAAGACCTTCCTTTCGGTCATAGGGATCGGCGATGTGCAGACCAGGGACTGGATCGAGTTCAGGCACACCAACAAGGGGCTGATAATCGGCGCATTTTCGCTGGAGAGAATTCGCTAGATCTTTTTATCATGGTCAAGAGCGGGAAGACCAGATCCTCGGATAGGTTCCGGGCTTCATGAAGACCCTCTCGAGCTTGACGGCGACACCGTCCTTTTCCGCGGACATGGGTTGGGCATTGAGCGCCGCCGTACCGGTGGCCACTATCTCATCTTTCAGCGAGAAAATCGCGACCTTGGCGCCAACCTGTATCGAACGGGACAGCTCCACAATGCCTGGAAGTGCGAGATCCGCCCCGTGGCAGAGCGCATCCACAGCCGAATCCTTGACGACGACTCTCTCCCAACCGGAGAATATGTCCTCAATCGGCCTCAATATCCTTATGAGCTCGCTTTCATCATCCTCTCGATAATATTCGGCGGCATCTCTCAGTGCGTGCAATGTGAAGGCCTGGTCCTCGGTGAAGCCGCCCGAATCCACCCTTCGCAAGTCCTGCATGTGCGCCCCTACCGAAAGCGCCTCCCCGATGTCCACAAACAGGGTCCGGACATATGTGCCGCCCTCGCATTTCACATCGAGCAGTACGTCACGGTTTTTCCTCTCCAGTATCCCAATCGAATGAATCGTCCTCTTCCTCATCGACCGCTTCACGGCCGACCGCACCGGAGGCATCTGATATATCTCGCCTGTGAACTCGTCCACCACTCTCTGCAGATCGGCATCGTCGACCTCCCCGTGCAACCTCATAACACCGATATATCTCTTGCTGGCTTCGTGCAGGTAGTCCATCGCCCTTACCGCCGACCCGAATCCTATCGGTAGGACTCCCGTCACTCGGGGATCCAGCGTGCCCCCGTGAGCGGCCTTTCCGACCCCGATGATTTCCCTGGCCCACGCGGTGACCTGGTGCGAGGTCGGGCCCATCGGCTTGTCAATTATGATCAGTCCGTCGCTCAGCATCTCCTTCGCGGTTCTTTCATCGGGTCTCTTGCCGTATCTCGAATCGATGGGCGCCTTCTTCGTCCTCACCAACATATGAGCTGTCATTTCCGCCTCTTTGAAACCTCGTCAATTACTATCTGGGCAGCCTCTTCCGCAGATATGTCCGTACTGTCGATTACGAGATCGTAGACGGACATATCGTCGATATCGATGCCGTAGAGCTCGATATACCTTTTTCGCTCGGAGCTTTCCCTGTCGATGAGTATCTTCGTCTCCGACTCGATGTCCGTCGCCTCTCGTTTAACGATGCGCTCCGCGCGCACACGTGCCGGAGCCGTAACAAACACTTTCAATGCGGATATGCCCTCTCTCATTAGAAGCTGGCCCGCGAGCCTTCCCTCCACGACCGAGTTTTCGTTCATCCTTGCGAGCCTGATGATCTCGGCATCCAGCTTTTCGTCTATCGAATGATCTCTCTCTGCGAGCCGGTTGTATTCGAGGACGTCCATACCGGCATCGACAGCCTGCTCCCGAAAGACCTTTCCCGTTAGAATGAGCTCCAGGCCTATCCTTTCCGATACGATCTCGGCAACCGTTGTCTTACCGCTTCCAGGGGGACCGCTAATTGTTATCCGCATTTAAAGCACCCTCGCCCGATTCGATCTCGCTCAAGCGCTTCCTGAAACTGAAGAATTTCAGTATCCTTGAGACCACCTGTCCGAACGGGATCGTCACGAGCGAGTATACAAGGATCCAGTTCGGAAATATGTGAGACCTCTCGAGGCTTGCGTTCAGCTCCCAAGGTACCGAAAATGCGCTCGTCGGGATCGTCTCCGATACGAAGACCCAGACCCAGGCGAAAATGGGTATGATAACGAACATGGATATGGGCATCAGTTTCATCTGCGTCTGAGTCGCGGAGAGCGATTTGGCCATAATGTCCTGCTGAATCTCCGTCAGCTTCTTGATCTTGTACATGTTATTATCGAGCCTCGCCTTCCTCAGCTCTTTATTGAAGGCGGATACGATTCTCTGATTCCTTGCCATTTCGACCCAATCGACGAAGAAATGACGGAGCAGGGTCGAGAGAAGTGTCATCATCATTCCGGTGAGCATGAGCGTGATCAACGGGAAGGAGCCCCCGAACCCGAAGACCGGATAGAGGACATAGCCGACCGCCTTGCCGATCGCCGTCCTGGTATCGCCGCTGAAAAGCAGTATGATGGCCATGAAAAGGACCAGCATTATCAGCATCTGGTTGCCCACGTTCGGCGTTGGCGCTCCGGAGGCTGGAGCCTGCTTTCCGGACGATTCGCCGGGCACGACTACTCGCCTCCGAAGAACCCTCTCAGAACGGGATGCATTTCCATCATCTGCTCCCTGCCTACGGCCTCGTAGAAGTTAATGATTATGCCCACGCACAGCAGCACGCCGGTTCCGCTGGCATTGCCCACAGTACCGATCAGATCGGCGCCAGCGGCGAGCATGCCGACGGTGGCCCCGCTGATCACCGTCACGACGGGGATGTATCTCTCCAGAACCCTGCGCAAAACGCGCGGATCCCTCCTGAAGCCGGGGATCTGCATGCCGCTCGATTCGATCTGGGACGCGACCGCCTCCGGACCCATGTTCGTCGTCTCGATCCAGAACTTCGCGAACAGAATCGAACCGACGACCATTACGCCGAAGTAGGCGATTACATGCACGCCGATCTGAAGCTTGGTATGCAGTATCTCGCCCGTTTCTGTGTTCAGCGGAAGATAGCTATCGCTAAGCAGGGGTAACAGCCAGTCGTTCACGCCGTTGACCGTTGACAGGTAATAGGCCAACCCTCCCATCACCTGAAGCTGCCCCCCTTGAGGGTCGTCCGCGTAGAATCCCAGCATCCAGTTATGGCCCAGGATCGGCCAGTTCTCGAAGCTCGGATGCTGCCAAAACAGCATCGAGAACATGCTCACGTTCGCCAACAAAGCGGCCATCAGGATGACGGGGATGTTCGACGCGTAGATCAGCTTGATCGGGTACCTTCCCCTCGCACCCCTGGCGCCTCCGTGCGCCAGCGGCAGTTCTATCCTCGATGACTCAGCATAGGTGACGAAGAAGAATATTGCTATTGTGCCCAAAAGCGCGATGAGCGGATTGGGCGGCGCTAGGAATATCTGTTCGTACCCTCCGGCTGAAAGATCGGCAGTTGAGAAGTGGGTGAACTGGTAAATGATCTTCGTCAGCGTGCCCGCAGGGGGATTCGAAAGGCTCATCACCTCCTCCCCGCTCACGGGATGCCAGTTCAGCGTTCCGGTGAATATCGCCTGAGACACTCCCGCGGCGATGAACAGCGACACCCCGCTTCCGATGCCCCATTTGGATACCACCTCGTCCATCATGAATACCAGATAGGAGCCACCGAACAGCTGCAGGATAATAATCAGCTTGGCGAGCCCCCCCCCGGTCATGAACGGCAACACGCCTTCTAGGCTGCCGATGAACTTCGAAGAAGGCTCCATGAACCCGAACACCTGAGGCGTTGACTCCACGAAGATCATGATGATCACGAGGAACTTCTGGGTTCCCTGGTACATCGCCTTGTCCTCGGGATCCTTCAGGTTGAGCTTGATGATCTTGGCTCCGGTAAAGAGCTGCATGATGATCGAACCGGTGACGATCGGGCCGATACCGAGGTGCATGAGCGAGAACTGAGCTCCTGCGAAAATCGTCCTGTACTGGGCCCAGAGATCTATGTTTCCAGCGCGGTCGAGCCCGTAGATCATTATGTTCGTCATCGCGAAGTAGAGGATGAGGACCAAGATGACCCACATCATCTTCGTTCGGAAATGCACGTGACCCTCGGGCTTGGTCACAGCTGGTAGCCGATCGGTTATCGGCTTCAACTTGTAGAGTAGGCTCTTCTGCTCCTCGGCCATTTACACCAGTCCCGTTGAGATTTATTGCGTATCTTCGGTCTTCTCTTCGGCGCCAGCAGCTTCTTCCGAGATCAGCTTTCCACCGGCGCTCTCAAGCTTTTCCTTCGCCCTGGAAGATGCATCACCTACAATGACATCCACCTGGGTGGATATTTTTCCCGAACCCAGCAGTTTGTCGATCCCGGCCTTTTCCAGATCGACAACCATTCTCTCGGACCGCATCTCGGCGATCCCCATCGTCTTGAATCTGTCCAGGTTCTGCTCCAACTCCGAGAGGTTGATCGTGATATTCTGCGCAACCACCGATTGGGGCCGCTTGAAACCTTTTTGCCCGAAATGGTCGGGGTCATACTTGACAATGCTGATGTATTTGTGTTTGTGCAGGCCTGCGCCGCCTCTGCCACCCCTGAGACCGGCGCCTCTGCCGGCCTTCTTCCCCCTTCCGTGGGTGCGGCTGCCTCTAAATTTGCTAGTACGGCTTACCATTCGCGTCTCACTCCTTGTCCTCCGGCAGCATATTGAGCAACAGCTTCTCGATCGCCTTTCCCCGGTAACCAAGGGAGCCTCCCATCGAGAAGTGCCTCTTGATGTTCCGGTAGCCGCCCTTCGGCGGGTGCAGGCGAATCACTGGCTGCATGTTATCTATGTCCGAAAGTCTTGCCTCGTTACCGCTCACAGCCTTTGCGAAGGAGAATATCGAGCTGTATCCGCTGTGGTTGTTTTCTGTAATGAATTCGTCCGTGATTCCCGCCTTGCCGCCGATGGGTTCCGCGCGTTTGAGCAGCACCCTCGCGATTATCTCAGGGGAGACTTCGCCCCAGGTAATGTAGTCCTTGACCTTTTCGAGCATGCCGGTTGTGGTCTTGTCCTCTGGCAGTAGAATCATGTGATTGATCTTGCACAGGTGAAGCTGGGATAAAGTGTCCTTGACCCTTTTACCGACCTGTGCGGTGCCCCTTATTCTTACAGCAGCATAGGCCATACCCTCATTCACCTCCGGATTTCTTCAGCTCGCCCTCGGGCTCGGTCTCAACAACGGGCGCCTCCGCGGTCGAGTCCGGCTCTTCCGACGAATCACCATCCGCGGTATGAATGGTAAGGTCCTGCGACTCCGCAGGATGGATCTGCACGGACCCGGAGACTATCCTCAGCCTCCCCTGCTGCTCCTCGGTCACCTTGATCAGCTTGGTGTTCTTGAGGGCGTCGAATACGGCGAGGGCGTAATTGGTGGTCGTCTTCGAGTGGCCGGCGGTGATGCCCCATGCATCCGATATTCCGCCCATCTGGAGAACCTTCTTTGCGATATCGCCCACAGCCAGCCCGGTCCCCCTTGGAGCCGGTCTGAGCGTAACAAGGACCGAACCGCTCTTCCCGAGCACCTGGAACGGCAGCGAATGCGGCGTCATGCAGCCGCATTCCCAGGAGCCGCATCCCCTCTTCAGCTCTATGAGGTTCGTCTTGGCGACATCGATCGCCTTCCTTATGCTCGGGCCGACCTCCTTTCCCTTGAACCGGCCGATCCCGACGAAGCCGTCGCGGTTTCCCACGACGACGATTATCGCGAACTTGACCCTTCTTCCGGAGTCGGTCATCCTCTGGACCATGTTGACATCCAGCACTTCATCCGCCAGGTCTGGGAGTAGAATGTCGACGATCTCGGGCTCCCTGAGCGGAAGCCTCGTTTTCAGAGCGTCGCTCATGGTGGTAATCTGCCCCTCGGCGACGAGCTTCCCCAACCGTGTCTTAGGTGTCCAATCAACCATTGTTAATCGCCCCCACTCCTTCCTTCTGCAGCTTGTCCCTGATCGTCGAGAAGCGCTCCTGCATCTCGTTCGACAGGTGTGCGCCTGCTATTCGCTCATCGCTGGGGACCACCTCGTCGCTGTGAGGCACCTTGACTCCAGCATCGATGATTCCCTTCATGGCAGCGTATACCGTCGAACCTCTGGTAGAGACGTGCATTCCGATGTCCATTATCACTTCGTCAAAGCCTGCGGAAAGGCATCGCTTGCCCGCGAGCATGCCGGTGAGGTATGCTCCGGGGGTGTTGTCGCAGTTCCCGGTCCATCCGGCAGAGCGCAGCTCCCCGGAAAATGCCGTTGCGACGATAACGTCCCCCACGGGGTCGTAGTTGGCGATCTGTATCCTCACATGCTTGTTGCTGATCCGTACGACAGCTCTCGGAAGGCCGCTCTTAATGAGCGCCTTGCGGTACCGGTAGTCGGTCCGCTTCTCCCTCCTGCGTCGGAAGGGCACTCTGAATCTGGGTCCTGTTGCCATGGGATCAAGCCTCCTCCAGATAGCCTTCGATCTTGAGCTGGGACTCGAGGTGCGATACGCTTCTGAACATTCCGCCCTTGGCCCTCATGTAGTAGCTCCGGTAGGCGGATCTGGGAAGCTTTCCGCTGTCCCTCAGCTCCCTCAGCCTCCTCCTGATCGGTCGGATAGTCTGCATCCACCGCTCCTTGCCCGGTCTTCGAGCGTTTGCGGTTCCTTTTCTGCTGCCGTGCCCCTTGCGCCTACCCTTGGCCTTCTGTCTGTCCACTGCCCGGGCGCGTCCCCTCGAGACCCCGGTCTTCTTGTTGGCACGGATGGTCCCCGAGGCCACAAGGGTCCTGATGTCCGCACGGGTGATGCTGTCCTCGACGTCCTCCAGCCGGTTTGGATCTATCCATACCCGGTTGGAGCCGCACTTGAGTATCTCAGCTGCCATGCGTTTCTGGTTCTTGAGATCCATCTTGATCAGCTCCTGTTGAGCACTCGAATGCCGAGCTCATCGGCCCTGTTGATGATGTTCTCCCTCTTCCTCTGGCCGACACTATGGCCGATCCTCGCCGCCTGTCTTTCCGGATCGTCGATCTTATCGAGGTCCTTGACATTGAATATCGGGACCTCCTCGAACCCGGACGGGTGCAAATCCCTCGCGAGCTTCGGGCTGCCGTATCCAACCGAGACCTTCTTCCGGCGGTAGATCAGCTTCTTCCTGGCCTTGGAGTGCAAGCCCTTTGGCCTCCTCCACCCGGTCTTCAACCGCACATATCTGTGATATTCCTGTCTGAGGAATTTCTTTGGTCTGTTGGAAGCTTCGACCTTCCTCTTGGCGAGGGCGTCTCTGACCTCGGCGGGAAGAGTCGGCTTCTTGTGCGGGGTGTACCCGCCCTCCTCTACGACCTCTGCGGTCTCCTCTTCCTCAGCCTCCTCCTCGGCTTCCTCAGGCTCTTCCGCTTCCTCTTCCAGCTCCTTCTCCTCTTCCTCTTCTTCGGGCTTCTTGACCGGTTCCTTTCGCTCCGTTGGGGCCTTGATCTTGCGTTCGATCTTCACCTTTTTCGGAGGTTCCTCGGGCTCAGCTGCTGATTCCGCGCTAGCCTCGAGCAGCCCAATCCACTTCTCATGAGTCTTCGGGCCGATCCCCTTCAGCTTGGGGTGGAGCTCCTTCCACTTCTCCTCGTCTTTCAGAGCCGACAGGAGCTTATCCGGCTGCAAGAGGCCCTCTTCCCCTAGTATCTTGATATGCTCATCCTTGATGTGGGGTAGATCATCGATAGCAGTTCTGTCACCCTCGCTCATCTCGCATTCCTCCTGCCCTTCGCTGTAATGTAGATGCCATCCTGGAACACCCGGATATCGAAACCTTTGACCTTTGTAGCCTGCTCTATGTTCGCCGCGGTCTGTCCGACCTGTTCCCGGTCGATGCCGCTGAGCGATAGCTCGTCACCCTTGACGGACACCTTGGTATCGCCGAGGATCATGGCTTTCCTGGGATGCCTCTCTCCCAGGAAGTTCTCGATCACCAGCTCGTCGCCCTTGACGGACACCTTAATCGGAAAATGACTGAAGACGATCTTCATCTGGTACTCGTACCCGTCCGTGACCCCGTGTATCATGTTCTTGATATGAGACGTAATAGTGCCGACCATCGCCTTGTCCCTTATCCTCGGGTACTCGCATCTCACGGTGTAGGTTCCCTGCTTACCCTGGACAACTTTTATCCTGCGGAGATCGAAACTCCTCTCGATCTTGCCCTTTGGGCCGGTCACGGAAATCATCCCGTCATCGACCGTAACCTGGACCTTATCGGGCACCTCGATCTCCTTCTCAATGATACCTGCAATCGTCATGGACCTTCACCTCAATAGACGTAGGCGAGCAGCTTGCCCCCCACGCCGAGCTCCTTTGCCTGGTTGTGGGAGACCACTCCCCTCGTGGTCGTCAGTATCAGCACTCCGAAGTCCTGCGCGGGAAGATATCTGGATTCGTATCTTTCCATGTCGCCCATTCTGATGGCATACCTCGGCTTGATGACGC
>DSAX01000046.1 GCA_011046235.1 Methanobacteriota archaeon
AATTATATTCATATGAATATAATTTGTCGCAGCTATCGCAATCGCAATCTGACAACCCGGTCAAGTTGTACTTGAACGAGTAATCATAGTAATACTCATGCGGACCGCTTTCATTGAGATCGCCAGAAGCCATAAGCATGTGCTTCCAATTGTGCATCTTGGCGTGATCATCGTCTGCAGCTGATGCGCCGTCTCCGGAGGCAGAAGCTTCTGCCCCTAGGTAACCTGCAGACGCGAGCGACGCTACGGCAAGTACACCCACAGCAAGGATCGCTACTATTACCGCGGACAAAGCCTTCATCTCTTTTTCACCTCTTTTCTAGTGGTTTGACATTTTTCAGCGTCAGAATATTATTGGGTTGAAATGGAAGATAATCCTTGCTTGAAATGTCCTGAAACACGTTTCAAAAAGCTGAAATTCAGTCGATGGGCGCGCTTTCAAGCCTCATTCTGAGAAGTCTATTTCTTCGCTCTTATCCTGTTCGTTAGCCCGTACCTCTCCCTCTCAATGAGCCCCCGGTTCTCCAGCTTGTCGAGTAGCCTCGTCACCTTCGCCTTGGAAAAAATGCCCATTGCCACGATATCCTTCTGAAGAATGACACCGTCGCTTTCGATTATCAGGTTGAAAAGCTTCTTTTCGTCGCCGTCCAATAGCCTGCTTATCAGTTCCTGCTCCCGTTCCGTCTCCTCTTCCGGGTCAGTCTGAGGTTTGACTGATGGCGGGGTAACCTCCTGCCCAGTCTCCCTCGCTTCCGGCTTGACTTCTTCCGGAGCTTTCTTATCTTCCGATTTGGTGAAAATCGAGAACAGGATAAGCCCGATTGCCGACACCATCATGGCGAGTGCCAGTGCGAGAACGATGATCTCCTCGGTTGACAGGGCGGAGCTCGAATCGTCCCCCGACATATGGCCGCCCATCCATCCAAGACCGCCCTCCGGTCCGAATGCGAAAATCAGGAGGATAAGGATTAAAGAGGCGATTAGGGCGACGACCCCGATTACCAGGGAAATGCTTCTTATCCTCACGACCAATCAAATGGACCCGTCGTATTTCTCTTTTTTCAATGGACGGGAAAAACCCTATGCGCGTTTTCTCAGGACGCCGGAGATCTTCATCAGGTATTCCTCGATCACCTCGATCCGCATCCTGAACTCTCCCAACTGCTCCTTGATCTCCGATATGTCCTCGTTCAGGGCCTCGTGCAGCTTTTCGGCCAGTGGGGAGGTGCCACGGGTTGGCATCGACGATATCTTGTCCTTCAGCTTGGCAAGCTCCATCTCCAGGTCGAGGAGCTTCTGCCTGTCCGGTCCAGCCCCGCCACTGGAGAGCTCATCAATTGACAGCAACGCCTCGTCGATCTTTTTGTCCGAAGCCGCCATAATCATGGCCATCCCGCGGTCTATCTTATCGTCGATCTTCGATACCAGATCCTCATACCCACGAGTTATCCTCTCCTCGAGCTCCTCGATGATCTTCTCCTGCTCCTCTATCCGATCGATGAGCTTCGCAGCGCCAGTCAGCTCTTTCGAGAGATTCTCGAGAAGGTCCCTGTCCGGGAGGTTCAGCTTCACCTCTACCGGTGTGGCCGGATAGTCCTTCATCGACTGCACCATGCGCATCATGTCGGACTGCGGCACGCCCCTCCTGGTGGCCTCCTTTATGGGCGCCAGCTTGGAAACCTGGGAGGCGATCGACTTGAGGGATACGCGGTTCGTCATCGCAATGTCGGTCAGCTCGTCGACGATCTTCTCGAGGTGCAGGCTAGCCAGCACGATCTCGTTGCTCTCCATGGCCTTGATGTCGTTCTGGGCGTCCTTCTTGCCCTTCTTGATCGCATCCGCGACCGTTGCGCCCTCGTGCGCGTAGACCGTGATAATGTAGTCGATGCCGGAAGCGACCTTTCCTTCGACATAGTCCCAGTCCCGGTCCGTTACGATCACGTTCTCCTTGTTCGATTTCTGGAAAAGCATGCAGAAGCAGCCGTTTGGCAGCGCCGAGATCTCTATGTCGTACGGGGCGTTCTTGGCCAGAGGCGGTAACGCTTCGGGCCGCTCCTTCTCAATAATGCCCATGTATGAGCCCATATAAGCCTTGGCGAAGTTGATCAGATCGTGCTCTGACGGTATATTCAGATGCGATCTCTTCGATTCATCTGTCTGGCGGCTCTTTACCTCCATATGTCGCACGACCTTTGTGGGATAGATGAGGGCGAGAGGAGAGGGTGTGCGCATCACTTTATCTTTGCGGTTGGGAGCGTATTCCGCAAGAGGGGGACTCCTCTCGCGCCTCGTTGATTGCGAATTCTATCCTCTTCTCGAAGGAGCGGAAATATGATATTTGAAATATGGAGCGTCAAATGTTGGCGATGATTATCATCCATTAGAATGAGTGTCTCGCATGGCCATACCGAAAAAAGCCTTCTGAGGTCGATCAGCAGGGCAGTATCTCTTCTGATCGCAGCTCGAGAGGATACCAATCGTCCGTCCATCTCTCCTCGCCGGTCTTCATCTCGAACTTCATCCTGAGCTTGCCCTTCTCGAAAAATATGTACGCCCTGTTCACCCTGGAAAGGTAGATCTTCATCCATTTCCCGTTCCGGGTCAGGACCCTTCCCTGGCAGACCATGAGCCCCAGCTGGGTGAGTATGTTGACCCGTCTATACCCCAGCGTCATGGGTATCCCGAGAACCTCACACATCTCGAGGACGCTTCTTGGCTTGTCTTTTGCGTACGAGAGTATCTTAGCCGAATATTCGTCGATTATCAGCTTTGACATCTGCAACGCATCGAGATTGCCATCTGAATTCTCCTGCAGGTTCATGGTCATTGAAAAATGCGGTCTCTCTAAACTTAAATCATCGCCCACAAATCTATCCGGAGGTTATCAGGTTCAATTTTCACTAGAAATTTCAAAGATACAGATGTCTCAGGTGCTTCGTTTCCCTGTCCGACCCCTTCATCCTTGCGATATATGTTTTCTCGTTTTTTAGGACGGATTTCAAGGATGAAATACCGCAATGTTATTAGACACGAATCATTTGAATAAAAATAACAGAAAAAAATCCGCTCTTGAATAGGGGAGCGTCCCAAGCGTTATCGGTTCTGAGATTGGAATTTAGGAATCATTATTCATATAGATAAATGATTCTCAGGTCTGATATTTCATCCATTATTATTATATACCGATATTATCGTTTTTCTCCGGGGATCAAACGGCAAGCGACTTCGATATTGCTCAGCTGCTGATGGACGAGTACAACATGAAGATACTCGCGGCGACCTCCTACAAGGCGAGGAGCGCCCGGGAACTGGCCTTCATGTTCGACATACCCCTCGCGAGTTGCTATCGAAAACTGCGTGAGCTGGCCGCTGCCGGTCTCATAAAGTTGGAAAGCACAGAGCTCACCTCTGATGGGAAGCGGTTCAAGGTGTATCGATCCCAAATAGACTGCGTCACCCTCGTGTACGAGAGGGGCAAGGTAAGCATGAAAGTGGACATGCATCTGAAGAGTCCGCTGGAGATAGTCAAGAACATGGCCTTGCCGCTGCAGAAACAAATGTGAGCTTGAAGGGATGGGAGCCTCGATCGCGGCATTCTGTTCCGCTGCATTGAGGCAAGATTAGAAGGCCCACGTGTTGACCTAGGGGATCCTTTGTTCTCATTTTCTGACAGCACTGGCCAGGTCAGTACTTTTCACGATCGGGCCTTGACGCTAAACTACCATCTCCATACGAAATCAAGCTCTAACAAAGAATAGCCAGCAAGTGCCATTTCATTTAGAGGCTCGGGTTTAGCGTCAGAGCCTTCACGATCGTCATTTTCTGCCGAGAGAATCACGGCATCACGCTTAATACTCAGGTGTGAGAATCAATTACTGCTCTCAGAAATGAGAGGTCGGCGCTAGTTTGCACCGCGCGGACAGGCTTTTCCACAGGGCATGCAGGTTTTCTCAGGAGCAAAAGCCATGATGGCGAGAACGTGGGAGAAAATCTGCGCAATTGCGGAAAGGTCAACGAATCTTCCTCCGAACTCCACTTGGTCGGAGAAATCATCCTCCCCCTTATTTCCTGGGCTCGGGGAGAAGAGGTCAAGATCCGACCCCGAAGATGCGCAAGAAATCTCCTGCGGCTCGCCCGCTCCTCAAATAACGAAGGAGGGTATGCGATGAACCATTTGCATATCATAAAGGGTAAACCCCAGAACGAGGAAGGGGAGATGGGCGTTGGAGCCCTGATCATCTTCATCGCCCTCATTCTCGTCGCGGCAGTCGCGGCCAGCGTAATACTGTCGACTGCATATGTACTTCAGCAGCAGGCGCAGCAGACGGGCGATCAGGCTATCACAGAGGTATCCACGGGGTTCAGGATCTATGACATATTCGGGAACAGGATCAATTCGTCAAACAGCGCGATTCAGCTGATGTTCATCAAGGTCGGGCTGATCGCCGGAAGCGGCGGCATCAACATCATGGACACGATAATCGAGATAGACGACGGGTACATCGAGGCGAACCTGGTCCTCGGCACGACAGCGAACGCCACCCACTTCAATGCGACATACATCAGGGACAAGTCGCCGGTCAACACGCCTGGAGAATACTTCGTCACCCAAGGGGATCTGGTGATGTTGCAGCTGAACGCCACTGACATCGGTCTGAACCTGTTGCCACAGACATTCGTCACGATGAAGATCATTCCCAAGCACGGGATTCCGAGCTACGAGACGATGATGACACCGTCGGTCTACACGAACGTGATCATGAGTTTGATTTAGGGTGGTCGAAATGGCGGACGAGCTGTTGAGGCAATTGAAGAACGATTTCCGGAGCACGCTGATCGCGGTCAGGTGGATCAACTTCCTCCAGGACAGGGTATCGCCCGACGAGATTCCAAAGCTTTTCGAGTACTACGCCAAGATCGGCTGGATATCGATGGAGGCGCAGAAGAAGCTCACGGATATGGCCGACGGGCTTAAGCCGGCATCCGAGTACTACGAGCAGGCACCCATCGAGCCGTTCGTTCCGGCAGGGCATGAAATCTCCTTCAAGGAGAGGCTGGATAGGATCATGGGGGAGGATCAGCCCCCGAGCCAGGAATTCGACCGTGATTGGCGCCTCGCCTCCGAGGACCATCTGAGGTCATACATGTTCATCAAGGAGCTGGTAGGCGAGACCGTGAACAAGGACGAGTGGAACTCGATCGAGCTGAGGATCGGCCAGTTCAGACAGGGTTTGAAAGCGTATTACGGGGTGTGATGATGGCCACATCTTATCCAATATGGTTTTCTCCGCTGATAATCACACCTGACTACTTTATGAATTGCCGCGGCCAATTGTTACGGCAGCACTAGAATTACGATAAAACTCCGTGCACTCGAGGGAGAACGATCCACAGGGCATGCAGATCTCTGACTCTCTGGTGCAGATGAATGGCCAGTTAGACAACTGGCCTCAGAGAGCCGTGTTCTTCCACGAACGATTGCGGAGCAGAACCGCCGTACAGAGATCTCTTGCCCTGAGCACTAAAGAGGCGAGGGACTTGCTTCAGAAAAAGGGCAGAAAGATCCTGAACGGTGATCAGGAAGCGGATATCGGTATCGGTGTTCTCATCATTTTCATCGCGATCGTCCTCGTGGCGGCCATCGCTGCATCACTGCTTCTGTATTCGGCCAGCCTGCTTCAGCAGCAGGCGCAGAGAAGCGCCGATGAGGCGACGGGCCAGGTCGCCGGAGGCATGTATGTCGTAAACCTGGCAGGGGACCGTAACCTGAACGGCAGCGACTCCACCGTGGTCTATGGCATGATGCCCGTGACTGACGATACACCACCGTCGGGGGGAATGCTCAACAATGTGACCGTGACGGCGGACGGCATATCACCACTGGCCGTCAGCCTGAACTGGACTTCCGCGACGGACTACGCAAGCGGCCTCGCGGAGGAGCGGGTTTACCGCACGGAGGTCATCGACCTGACGAATCCCGATATTTTCAACGAGGCAGTGGCCGCGGGGAGGATGACCACGCTGACCCAGGTGAAGAACACCGACCTGATAGGCACTGTGACATCCGGCTTCGGCCAATACGTCGAGTACACCGACTATTCGGTCAGAGATGACACGAGGACCTCATACGCCTATGCGATCATCGGGATCGACAGGGCGGGTAACGAAGTCATCTATTCCCCGACAATATCCACGACATCAACCTCCGCGGTCACCTTGGATGAAGATGTCACACCGCCTGCAGGGGGCTCGATGACGAGCGCCACCCCGACATCGGATTACACCGTGGCGGTCTTCTGGGTTCCGGCAACGGATGCGGGTAGCGGAATCCTCAAGCAGGATTTCTATATGAGCACCGTCCCCTTCACGGCTCCGGCCGCCTCAGTCGTTGACGGCAGGACCGTGCTGACAATGGGTCCGGAGGCGGAGCTGGTCGAGACGTTCAACGCCACCGTCTCAAGCTACATCGCCGCCCCATCCTCCGAGGGCACTTACTACTACGGTATCTTGGCGACTGACATGTCGGGGAACCAGTTCTTCTGCGGCAGCACGAGCGTCGCCGTCTCTGGCGGAGACGACGTGAAGCCCGGATCCGTGGAGTCGCTCATCATCCGCCAGGGCCAGATGTGCCTGGCACTCAGCTGGGAGTCCGCCGAGGACGGCGAATCCGGGATCGGAGAATACAGGATATACAAGGGGACCGCCAGAACGGCCATCGACACCATGGATGAGCTGATGGTTCTGACTCCGCTTGCGGTTCTTCCGGCGGACTCGACGAGCTACCGCGATTACTCCGGTGTTTCCGGGACCCTCTACTACTACATAGTCGAGGCGGTGGACGCCGCGGGCAACTTGGCCGATCCGGTATATCCGACAAACATAATCCAGATGATCGAGATCAAGGTCAAG
Source organism: Methanobacteriota archaeon (assembly GCA_011046235.1). Classification (GTDB taxonomy): domain Archaea; phylum Thermoplasmatota; class Thermoplasmata; order UBA10834; family DTMW01; genus DSAX01. The sequence goes on from DSAX01000046.1 coordinate 6,910, forward strand.
CCCCTTCCGGGAAGCCGTGCGATACAGTTCGACAGCATGATGATAGAGATAACCGACGGTATGGTCGATGCCACGATCGCGTTCAACAGGGACGTCTTCGGCCCAGAGGGCGCCACGGCCACAACTTTCAGCGTCGAGATACTTCGGGATCCAGATGGCGAGTTCTCGAGGAGCCACTCACTCTCCGATGGTGCGCTCGTGAAGATATACATTAACGCGGCAGAGATCGGGTTGACCCTGCACTCAGGTGCTGATGTTTCCATAAAATTCCTGCCGAAGCTCGGCTACGAGACAATCGAGCTGTTCACCGTCCCGGCTATGACCGCGGGAAGATATATCCAGATGATCTGAAGACGGGTACCAAGTTATTATGTATAGAATACGATACACAGCTTAACCGACTTCCAGGACTCCCCAGGTTGCGTGAATATATGAGATTAAGCACCGGCGTACAAGGTTTGGACGAGCTTATCGGCGGAGGATATATCAGAGACCGGGTCTACATAGTGTGCGGACCGCCCGGCAGCGGAAAGACGACACTCGCACTTCAATTCCTTCTCGAGGGCGCTTTGAGCGGCGAGAGGGGCCTGTTCGTCAGCATGATCGAGGTCCCTGAGAACATCATCGCGGATTTTTCCACATATGGAAAGGGTCTTAGAAACGCAGTTCAGGAAGGTGTCATACGTTTTATCGACTTCGCTCCAGAGACTCTGCTTGAGAGGGAGTCCGACGAAATACCGGCGTTTACGAGCATGGGTCGAGGTGGGACCCCGGAGCTGGAATCACTGCTTTCGAGAATGGAGAAGGATTATGTGATGCTCTCGTCCGACCTCCTGAGAAGCCTGCTAAATCAGGTCTCGGTCCATAAGGCCAAGAGGCTCGTCATCGACTCCGCGATCGCGATCAAGTTCGGAGGAGGAGATGAGAAGCAGCAGGTAAGAGAGATGATCCGTTTCATCCGGGGGCTGAAGGACATCGGATGCACCACCCTGCTCATTTCCGAACTCATTCAGCCGGATGCGTATGCCGCCGAACACTTCATATCTCACGGCGTGATTTTTCTGCACAATTACCTCGACAAGGGGAAGATGAGGCGCGCGATACAGATAGTCAAGATGAAGGGAACCGGGCACGACACTGACCTGCATAAGCTGTCTTTTAGCAAGAGAGGATTACAGGTTGGAAACGCTTCGGGCATCGAGTGATCCCTATGCCAAGGCTCAGGAGACACAGGGACGATGATGAGCCGGTCGACCGAGAATCGAAGGTGACGATCATCAAGAGGGCGTTCAGGCTCGGGTTCGAGGTCGGGTACAGAGATCACCGCGAGGGTATCGGCTGGGTCAAACGGGAGCGGTCGACGATACTGAGGGAAGCGAACCAGATCGGCACCTTGGACGAGTGCAAGATTTACTACCACCGGGGGAAGGAGCTGGGCAAGAGGAGAAGGCTCCAGAAACTGTCCATCGGCGAATCGGTCCCAGCGGTCGAATACGAGCTGCCCTCAGAGATGCGGAACTTCGAGCAAAGGATCTTCGATGAGTCCGCGGAGCGGTCCTTTCAGGATGCACCGCGGGTTGTGGAGCCGCCGATGATATTCGATCCACCGAGAGTCAGCAGGATGCCCCGGCTTTTCCGCATGTTCAGGTTGTTCAAGATGTGAGCCTCCTTTTCGATATCGTGAATGCCGTGACAAATTTTGTCAATGCATGCGAATGACCATTGAGAATTAGCGTTCAAAATCGTCCCCGTCATTTGTACACAATGGCTTATATGCATATTTTCTGTTGAAAAGAACGAGAGAGATCTGCATGCCCTGTGGATTGTGCCCTCATACTAGTGCATGAGGGCGCATCTCTCTCACCAACCCCGCTGCGAAAATGCATCGGAGGTGATGAGGGAAAAACCTCAGAAAAAAACGGGTTGAGGACGCACCTGTGATGGGAACGCGCAGAAATTTTATTTCGGCCCCGTCGAAATAGCACGGAGCTCGAAAATCGCAGTTACAAACAGCGAAAGCGCTGGTCTGCGAAAAACTCTGGCCGAGTTTGAACGGCATAGGAAAAATCGGGCTGATGCCCGAGGAAGTGCACGGAGGTAAAGTGAGATGAAAAAAGTATGGAAGTCTAGGAGACTGGACGAAGAAGGCGAGATGGGCGTTGGAACCCTTCTCATCTTCATTGCCATGATACTCGTTGCGGCAGTCGCTGCCAGCGTGCTTGTCCAGACTGCGTATAAGCTGCAGCAGCAGGCAGAATCGACGGGCGACGAGGCTCTGCAAGAGGTTGCGACGGGCTTCAGGGTCCTGTCCGTTTGGGGCATGACCGATTCGGCCAGCGCGGTGATCGACACAATATTCATAAAGGTCACCCTGACAGCCGGAAGCCCTGGGATTAATTTGGCGGACACCGTGATCGAGGTCACTCAGACCATTGGCGGAAGCACGTCATCAGAGGTGACACTCAGCTATTCCTCGACCGCCGCTGACGCAGACAAGTTCACCGCGAGCGTGCTGAGGGACATGGCACCGACGACCACGGCGGCGATGATGACAGGCGGAGATGTGTTCCAGATCGAGCTCGACCTAAACAGCACCGGTGGAATTGCAATGGAGCTCGATGTTCAGGAGCAGATCACAGTCGTGTTATTCCCGAAGCACGGGATTCCGACATACATAGAGATCACCGCGCCACCGACATTGGAGGCCAACTCGGTCGTCACCCTCAAGTAGATAAGCAGGAGGTAGCAAAATGAAAAAATCATGGAAAATAAGGAAGGACGAAGAGGGCGAAATGGGCGTAGGAACGCTGCTCATCTTCATCGCAATGATACTCGTTGCGGCAGTCGCTGCCTCGGTGCTTGTGACTACGGCCTACAAGCTGCAGCAGCAGGCGGAGGCGACCGGAGATGAGGCATTGGCGGACGTGGCAACCGGTGTAAAGGTATTGGCCGTCTGGGCAACAACGGACGGGAATGCAACGATTGACAGCATATACTTGAAGGTAGGTCTTACGGCCGGAAGCCCTGGGATAAACCTTGAGAATGTCATCATAGAGGTGACGCAGACCATCGGAGGCACTGTGTCGGACGAAAAGACTCTAGACTACGCTGCAACGGCGGATTCCGACTCATTCTCTGTATCTAAGCTGAGGGACATGGCACCGACGACAACAGCCGCGATGATGACAGGCGGTGACATATTCCAGATATTCATTGACCTCAATGAAACGGATGGAATGAACATGCACCTCGATGTTCAGGAGCAGCTTGAGATCCTGATCATGCCGAAGCACGGGATACCGACGTACCTCACTGTGACAGCACCACCGACGCTATCTGCAGACGACGTGCTGCTTCTCAAGTGATCTGAGACACCGTAATCCCTCGGATCCTCAGCCAAGACGAAGCTCCATAGGCATTTGAGCGACTAAGTACCAAGGAAGGCGCAAGAATGATAAGGCAAAACCGTGCAAATAGTAACCGCAAGCATCGCTTAGCCGCGGCGCCGAATGGGGCAACGTCGATTTATTCACACGGGGGTTAAAATGGCAAGATTCAGAGGTCTCTTCAAGAAGGATCCCGAAGACGAGGATTCATACGAACCCTATGAGAGGAGGCCCCGAGCCCGAAAATTGAAAGGAGAGTATGACGAAGACAGCGGAATAGGTGAGGCTCTGGACGAGATCGAATCCGAAGAGGAGCTTCCGGAACTGGAAGACATCGAAGACGAACTCATCGAGCTTGAAGGAACAACTGGAATCGCATCCGCAGATGCCAGCAGCGAGCTGTTCGGCCAGCTCACGGAGAAGCTCAACGAGGTCGATGCAAAGATGGGCCGCATCGACATGGTCATCTCGACGATAAAGAACGAGTCGACGCAGTTCCAGGACCAGATTGGACAGCTCGAGGAGGATATGCGGAAGCTCCTTTCGGTCTACGAGGTGGTCTCCGCACGCTTCAACCCGTTCATAGATATGAACGAAGAGGCGCGGGAATTTCCAGAGGCGGAGCTGTCGGAGGATCTCAAGCCGGAGCCGCATCCCGTTGTCAGTAAAAAGGAAGATGAAGAGATGGCAACAGTAGAAGACATCCCTCCTTTCAGGCCGTACGGCCATGGGAAGCCGGATCGGACTCCGACAGAGGGAAAATTTTTCGGAAGAGAAGGTGCTGAATCTGAAACCCCGTGGGAGCCAAAGTTATCGACATTGGCTGTGGAGCGTCAAGGGGCTGATTTCCCTGAACCATCTGAGGAGACTCAGTTGCCCGAAAGGTTCAAGACTGAGTCGCCCTTGGGCCGTGAGCCGCCCACTGTCAAAGGAAAAACGCCGATTCTGACACACATATCCCACGACTACCTGACCCTGGTACTGGTGATGAGATGGATCGAATTCCTCTTCGAGAGGACGACAAGGGACAAGATATCTCTGGTACTGGACTACTACAAGGATATCGGCTGGATCAGTGAAGACGTTAAATCGGAGATCATGGCGTACGCTCGTGGCGAGATGCAGGACGTAATGAAATACATGGCACATGAGGAAGCCAGGGATGACGCGCTCGGAGGCGATGTTCCGACCTCCCTCAGCTACAAGAAGGTGGACGATTGGAGACTCTCCGCCGAGGATCATCTCAAGTCGCTGCTGTTCGTCATGAAGATAGCCAACAAGAACGTGGACAAGGATCGGCTGAACTCTCTGGAGCAAATGATTCAAAAATTCAAGGAGAGTTTGGAGGGCTTTCATGGGGTTTAGTGTCTCAGCTACAATGGCGGTTTTTTTCGCCGCCTTTCTCCTCTTTTTTTTAATGATCTACGAGGCAGTAGATGACTCGTATCAGATCATATCAGATGATCTCGATACGAAATACAATACGGTATATGAGAACACGCAAATCGATTTCGAACTGATCGAGATCAGCTTCGACAAGGAGGCAGACGTGCTGTCAATCCGGGTCAAAAATACCGGAAGCATCTCCCTGGATATTAACGAAACGGAGATATTAATCGGAGGGACGATGATCTCATCTGACAATGTCACAGCCAGGCCCATCGGAAGCACATCATCAAAATACTGGCATCCGAACGTTGTGGTGGAGCTGAACATCTCGTCCCCGAATATCTCCTATGTCTCCTCGATCGCCGATCGCAAGGCGTTCGACACGGATACCAATCTGGATTCCCCGGGCAATCTATCGGTTTCCGATCAGGTGTTCGTGATAGACGGTACCGCAGTAGACGTGTTCGATCTGGACTGCACGTACAAGCGGACCATAAGCGATTCGGTGAATCTGATCTCCCCGAGCGACATCAAGGCGCAGGGGGACTATGTATACCTGCTCGATCAGTACTCCCATATCGATCGTTTCTCCAAGTCTGGAACATGGGTTGACAGGATAGTGGACGATCCGACGAACCTCACGAACCCCCGGGCTTTTGCGGTCGATTCAGACTATTTCTATATTGTCGACAACAACGACCACATTGACCGCTTCTCACTTGCGGGAGCCTTCGTCGACGTGCTGATAGCAAACGGCGGAGAGCTGAGCGCTCCCCAGGACATATACGTCTCGGATGGGATTTACATAATCGACTATTCCGGCGGTTCCTATCATATCGATCGGTACGATCTGGACGGTACTGGAGGGGCTCAGCTGATCGGAAGCGCGCAAATTGCGAACCCGCGGGACATCTCGGTCTCCGACACCGATCTTTCAGTGCGTCATATCTATATCACCAACAATACACAGGAGATCTCCGTCTTCGATTCCCACGGCGATCCGGTGGAGACGATCGATACTGGCCTTAGCGCATCCGTGAGAGGGGTCGACGTCACCGGCAGAATATTCGTCTCAGATGAATCAAACGGTTTGATATGCGAATACCTCGGGATGAGCGTCAAGCTCGTGCTCGACAGGGGATATGCCATCATGGTTCAACTATAGGAGGTAGATTAGAATGGGTATGAGCGCATCTTCGACACAGCTCATCTTCTTCATAGCGGCTCTGGTCGTGGCATCCGCGGTCGTCGGGACCGTCGCCAAGGGCGTCATGGATATCACGAACGGAATAGACGAGAAGGGCGATCTGATAGACAAGCAGCTGAAAACCGATATAACCATCATTAACGATCCAGAAAATGTTCCCAATAATCCAGTGAAGATATATGTGAAGAACATCGGAAGCGTAACGCTTAACCAGAGCATGGTATCGATAATACTTAACGGAACAGCTGAAACCAGCTTCACGACGTCGGTTTCGGGAGGCACGGGCTCCTACTGGTCTCCGTCGAGCACTCTCACAATCACGATCTCAACGACCCTCCCGTCAGGCGACTACACGGTAATCATCACGACGGAGAACGGGGTGAAGGATTCACTGGATTTCACGATCTGAGGTGTGCAATTGGCAGAGAGGACCTATAACATCCGGATCTCCAGAGATGAGTTTCACGACCAGCTATCTCAGGGTATACCGCACGGCTCCATAGTGCTCCTGGAGGGTGCGTACGGAGCTGGTAAGAGCATCCTGTCCCAGAGGATCGCTTATGGCCTTCTCGAGAACGGATACCGGGTCACGATCATATCGACCGAGTTGACTGTTAAGGATTTCATCGATCAGATGTACTCACTCGGGTACAAGATATCATCCCATCTTCTAAGCAATCGTCTGATCTTCATGCCAGTCTACCCGCTTGTGGGCAGGCTCAAGGAGCGGGTGGACTTCCTCTCAAAGCTCATGAGGGCGAAGGAGATCTTTGCGAGCGACATCATCATATTCGACACCTTCTCATCCCTCGTCAGCCACAGCCTCAGCGGAGACGAGAGGAGCATCGAGACCCTGGGGTTCTTCAAGAGGCTGTCCGGTCTGGGCAAATCCATAATTCTCACCGTGGATCCAGACGAGCTGGATGATAAGGTCCTCGCGCATTTCAGATCCGACTCGCAAATGTATTTGAATATCGTCGTATCTCAAATAGGCGATATGATAAACCGAACGATCGTCGTCAAGAGATATTCAAATGCAGAGACCAGATTCAGCCCGACAATCGGCTTCCGCGTGGAGCCCAATGTCGGACTGGTTCTCGAGATCACTGCCGTTGTTTGATGGTGTTGCGTCATGGCAGACCTCCTCCAAGTAGCCACAAAGAGAAACCCGCATCTGAAGGTTTATCTTGCCGAATTCAGGAAGTCGACCAATACGGAACCGAAGTTCGTGGAGGCGCTTTCTAGGGACATGGGCAGACAGGAGGAGGCCAATTTCATATACCCGGTGGGAGACCCGATTTTCATACATGTGTACGGTTCCAAGCACGCCGAGAAGAGCTACACCGCAATCGAGCCGATCCTCGAAAGGGAGTCGAAGGAGCAGTACGACTCGGTCCTGGACCGGATTCTGGTCGACTCCGCGAAAAAGGCTGTGCACTCCACAAAGGAGGAGTACGAGGCTGTTATCGACGAGATCCTCGAGGAGGCAATCAAGATAGTCGAATCCGACAAGGAGAAGCCTAAGAAGGCCCGTAAGAATCCGGTGGGGAAGAAGAGTTTTTACCTGACCCAGGTCGAATTCGATTCGATTGAATACTACATCAAGAGGAACATAATCGAAAACGGCAGGATCGAGCCATTTCTTCGCGATCCGTACATCGAGGACATCCACTGCATCGGTATGCGTGATTTGAGCATCATTCACAAGGTATTCGGCTCACTCAACACAAATATCAAATACGAAAATGTGGAAGAGCTGGAAGCATTCGTTAAAATGATGAGCGAGCGCATCGGCAGGCCGGCCACCATGACCCGGCCGATCATAGATGGTGCGCTGCCCGACGGGTCGAGAATCAACATCATTTTTGCGAGCGATGTGAGCATAGGCGGTCCGAGCTTCACGATCAGGAAGTTCTCCACTGAGCCGCTGAGCATCATCCAGCTAATGAGATGGAAGACCATCAGCTCTCTAGCAGCAGCCTATCTCTGGGTCTGTCTGGAGAACGGCATGAGCGTGTTCGTTTGCGGGGAGACGGCCTCGGGAAAGACCACACTGCTCAATGCCATTTTCCCGTTCATCCGATACGATCAGAAGGTTTACACCGCGGAGGACACCCTTGAGGTTCAGCCTCCGCATAAGGTATGGCAGCAGCTCTCGACGCGCGAATTCGGACCGGAGGAATCACGGGTGGACGCCTTCGCGCTTCTGAAGGCGGCTCTAAGGTCCAGACCGGATTACATAGTCGTGGGTGAGATTCGAGGAAAGGAGGGCAATGTGGCGTTCCAGGCAATGCAGATCGGCAATGCGGTAATGGCGACCTTCCACGCCTCCTCGATCAAGCGTATGATCCAGAGATTTGCCAGTCCTCCCATCAGCGTCCCTGTCACCTCGATGGACAGCCTCAATGTCGCGGTTTTCCTTTCGGCGGTTTACAGAAAGGGTAGCTTTCTGAGGCGCTCCATATCGGTCGACGAGATCCTCGGCTACAACAAGACGATGGGGGGCGTTATGACCCGGTCCGTTTTCGTCTGGAATCCGTCGACAGATGAGCAGATATTCCGTGGCATGAACAACAGCTATGTCCTGGAGGAGAAGATCGCGCCTACTCTGGGCTACAAGGACAAAAGGAAGATTTATGTAGATATGAATCTGAGGCAGAAGATACTCGAGAAGATGTCGGAGCACGACATCGTCTCCTACAAGGATGTGAATGAGGTCATCGTCGCATTTCAAAAGGAGGGTGTCGAAGGTTTGCCATTCCCCTTGTGATCTGCACTTCGTTTTCATGCGCCTGATAGTCAGAGTTGAGAATCTTCGGACAATATTTAAGATAGCCCGATCGGCGTAGTACCAATCGTTGGAGGGAAAGCCCTCCCTCGGAGAATGGGGTAAGACAACCTCGAGCACAGGCTCTGAGGAGGGCATGCGACCCTCTCTCCAATCGGCGCTGAACGAAGTGGTTCTATGCCCGAAACGCTGGATAAGGCGATGCAGAGGAATCCTCACCTGGCAGATTACGTTCAGCGCTGGTTCGAAAAACGAGACAGGACGCCCGAATACCGAGAAAAACCGACGCGAGACATGGGAGCGCTGGACACCGTCGATTGCATATATCCCCTGGGCGACCCCCTGTTCGTGCATATATTCTTCACACCGGACGAGCCGAAGCAGTATTTCTCGATCGAACCGGTCATGGACGAGGTCATTTCGGACAGGTTCCGCAAGGTGCTCCAGAAGCTGTACACAAAGGCGATGATTGAAAGGCCGCACAAGACCCTGGAGGAGTTCGAGGAGATCGTGGAAAAGCTCCTATCCGATACGACCATCGTGGTGGATGATCCGGAAGCCAAAAGCCGCCTTTCGTTCAAGAGCAAGGGCAAAATCGCGGTCACACCCTATCAATACGAGATTTTCAAATACTACGCGAAGAGGAACATCATATTCAGCGGCCGCCTCGAGCCCTTCCTACACGACCCATACATCGAGGACATCCACAGCATAGGCATGCAGCCGATTTCGATTGTCCACAAGATCTTCGGACCGATGGCTACCAACATCCAGTTCGAGGCCGTTGACGAGCTCGACAGTTATGTCAGAAGCATGAGCGAGAGGATGGGCAGGCCTGCGAGCATAGCCCGCCCGATCATCGACGGCAGTCTTCCGGACGGTTCGCGTATCAACATCGTCTACGCCTCAGACGTGTCCGTCAGAGGCCCCAGCTTCACCATAAGAAAATTCGCTGCGGAACCGATCAGCATCGTCCAGCTGATACAATGGAATTCGATGAGCTCCATGGAGGCGGCATATTATTGGATATGCCTCGAGAACGGGATTAGCACATTCATCTGCGGGGAGACGGCCTCTGGAAAGACAACGACTCTTAACGGCATCTTCTCTTTCATCAAGCACGACTCGAAGATCTACACCGCCGAGGATACCCTCGAAGTCCAGGTTCCGCAGAATATCTGGCAAAGACTATCCACCAGGGAGTTCGGGCCGGAGGAATCGCAGGTCGACACTTTTTCGCTTCTCAAAGCCGCGCTCAGGTCCAGACCGAATTACATAATCGTGGGGGAGATCCGCGGGAAGGAGGGCAGCGTCGCGTTCCAGGCTATGCAGACCGGCCATCCGGTGATAGCCACATTCCACGCCTCGACCATCAAGAAGCTGATTCAGAGGCTTTCATCCGATCCGATAAACGTTCCCATTGCGTTCATGGACAATCTCAATGTGGCCAGTTTTCAGGCGGGTGTTTGGCGGAACGGAAGTTTTCTCCGTCGCATCATCAGTGTAGACGAGATATTGGGGTTCAATGAGGCTCTGGGCGGGGTGATGACGAGGACCGTGTTCATGTGGAACTCATCAAACGACGAGCACATTTTCAAGGGAATGAACAACAGCTACATTCTGGAGGAGAAGATCGCGACCAAGCTAGGATATACGGATAAGAGGCGTATTTACGAGGATCTTTTTGAAAGGGCGAAAATCCTGGAGAGGATGTCTGAGACGGGGATCACCAGGTATGATGACGTCTTCAACACGATAAGGTCGTTCCAGAGAGAGGGGGTGGACGGGCTACCGTTTGCCCTCTGAGGAGATGCCATGTTCGAAAAACTGATGAGGCTCTGGCGCTCAAGCGAGATTCCCCTAAAGAAATTCATCCTGCTGTACATGCTCCCAGCTCTGCTCCTCGGACTCGCATGTCAGTTCCTTTTAATCTACTATATGCCCGGATTGATGGAGATGATGGTCGCGTCCCAAATGGTGTACGCGCTTCCCATCATCTTCGTCATACTTGTGATAATAACACCTCTGCTCCTGGGAGAGGTCAAGCGTTTGCAGATAGAGAGGAACATGCACCTTTTCCTGATACGCATGAGCGTCCTTGCCACCTCTCAGCTCCCGCGGAAGAAGATCATGGAGATTCTCTCGCAGATCAAGGAGTACGAAGCCCTCTCGGACGAGATCGAGAAGATCTACAAGCTCATGGAGTACTGGAATATGAGCCTGTCCGATGCGGCGCGGATCGTGGCGAAGACGACTCCCAGCGTGAATCTGGCCGATTTTTTGGACAGGCTCGCTCACTCAACGGATGCCGGCGAAGGCTTCGATACTTTCCTGGAAAAGGAGACGGTCGTCGTCATGAACCAATATATCGACAAATATGAGACCGCCCTAAAGAGCCTGGACCTGCTCAAGGAGATTTACGTTGCAGTCATCATCTCGATGATGTTCATGCTGGTATTCGTTTCATTGCTCCCCGTTTTCATGAACATATCCGTTGAGATATTGCTTCCGATCGTCGCTTTAGCGTTCATCATTGTCGAGCTGAGCACCCTTTACCTTTCCAAAGCACTGCTCCCCAGCGATCCGCTTTGGCATAACATGAAGGAGAGGCCGGACGTGGACAAGGTATTCAAGATCGTCCTTCCAGCATCCTATTTCATGTGCATTGTTCTATTCGCGATGACCGTAATGATGGGCCTTCCGATCCTCGCGATTCTAGCTATCACAGTCTCTCCGTTACTTTATCCTGGATTCCTTATCCGCAAGGAGGAGTCGAAAGTGAGGAAGCGGGATCTCAGCTATGATTCGTTTATGAGATCCGTCGCCAGCTATGCCGAGGCCTCCGGAGCAGGTGTCTTGGACGGGATCGGCAGGCTCAGCAAGCACGATTTCGGCGAGCTTACGGATGGGATCGGGAGGCTGTTCAAACGGCTTCTTACGAGAATCAACGGCATACGCGCCTGGAACCTTTTTGCCGCCGAAACCGGGAGCAATCTTATTTCAAAATTCACCGAGATGTACATCATGGGCCTATCGTACGGGGGCAAGGTCGACAGGATAATAGACGTCATAAGCCAGAACTTCGTTAGGCTCATCGGTGTGAGGCAGAAGAGGTATCAGTCCGCGGATGCCATGATCGGAATCCTGTACGGCATGTCCGTGGGCATAACATTCACGCTTTTCTCCGCGCTTGCGCTCATGCAGCTACTAAATTCGATGACTGAGAATTTCGCAATAGGCCTTACAAGCATCGCCCTTCCGATTTCGCTTAAGGCCTTCAGCATCGGGTTTGCGGAGATCATTTTCATCATATTGATCGCAGCACATAGCCTGATTGCCGCCACCTTCATTAGATTCGTCGGAGGGGGTCACCGGCACAGCATATACATACACTTCGCATCGATGGTTTGGATATGCGCGGTGACTGCGTTGATAACGACAGTGTCCGTCGGCAAGTTCCTGCTGTGACTCAGGTAGTTAACTGCGTTATCCTATCGGCAAAACTCGTAAATGCAATGAAGCGCAGGTTGCGATGGTGGGAACAGCCATTTTCCGATGTCCGGGAAGATACCCGTACAGTGGAAGTGTTGGACATCAACCCCGCTGCCAAATATCGATGCTAGATGCCTTCCTGGAACGATGGCTGTTCCCAGTCGCTTTAGGTAATTTATGCTATTATGTCCTTAAACGCATCCCCGGGAATGTCCCGTCAGAGATTCTCGTCTAATAGCTTTGCCTGATTTTCTTTCTCACTATCAATGACTGATTACAATCCTTAAGAATTGTGAACTAATCTTTATTCATGCGACGGGAGAATTTCGTTTGGTGGCCGCTGTGCATTCGAAGCAATGGTTAGCGATAGGCGCCGTCCTGCTGATTCTGGCTTCTGCCTATATGCAGGTCGATCTCGGAAAGCCTATCGCCGAAATAGAATCCTCCCCCCCTTTCGAGGAAAGCATTAGAGTATCTTTTGATAAAGCCACCTCTTCGAATGTCTCAGCGGCCATCGACCCAGAAGGAAATGTCCATGTAGTCTGGGTCGACAACAGATCCGGCAACGGCGATATCTATTATGTCAAACTGGATAGCCACGGAAACAAGCTCGTGAACGACGTGAAGATCACAAACGACACATGGCGCTCAATGAATCCCACAATAGCAATCGACGACCAATATCATATTTACATTGTCTGGCAGGACGACAGGCTGGGACACTGGGAGCTGTTCTTCGCCAAGCTTCTGTACAGCCCCAGGAATATCACATTCATCAGCAACGATGTTCCGGTGTCCGACGGGATAAACGATTCCATCCAGCCATTCATTGCTATCGACAACGCCGGGGACATAATGATGGTCTGGAGCGATTCGAGGCACGTCTCGAACAACTCCAATTACGAGATTTATTACAAGCGAATGGACTCGGACGGAGTCAACATCACGGTGGACCGCAGGGTTACCTCGGACCCCGGGATATCCGTCCGTCCCAGCCTAGCCGTTTCATCGAACAACACCGCCCATCTGGTTTGGTATGACTTCCGCGATTCCGCCGACGGCAGGGTGATCAACCACGGCATCTTCTTCACAATGCTCACAAATGACGGCCAACCTCTGCTCCCGAACACCAGGATCACTTTTGCCAGCATTGAATCCACTCCTGCGATAGTGCTCGACCTGGACGGTAACAGCCATATCGTCTTCGACGATGACAGATATGCGGATTTCGATATATTCTACACGAAGCTTGACATCCAAGGGATCACGGTCATCGACGATATCCGCATCTCGCCGCTCGATGCGGCCCCCTCCCGGAA
>DSAX01000039.1 GCA_011046235.1 Methanobacteriota archaeon
CCATTTACACTACACCGAGCTTCTTTACCATTATCTTCTGCGACTCCGGTTCCGGCAACATCAGGAAGAAGCCGTCTATCTCGTGGACCTCTCCTTTGAAATTCGTCTTGATCACCATCGCATGATCGGCCACCTTGCCGAGCTCTATGAGCGGCAGGTCGATCACCGCTCCGGTCATGTCATACGCCGCGACCGGGACTGAAGGCGTTATGTCTATGCCGATCATCTTCGAGATCGCGGAGAGATACCAGCAGAGGCAGATGTTGCCAACCTCGCTCAGAAGCGAAGCCTCGAAATCCGTGATCTCATAACCTTCAAGTTCCTGTCCGCTCAGCAGCTTGACCAGAGTCTTGGTGCTGTCCTCTGGGAACAGCATCAGCAGCCCTCCGCTCAGCTCCCCCTCGAATGTCGTGTATATCCCCGCGATGACCTTTTCCGCTCCTCCGAGGGCCTCGGGCACCTGCTCGATCGGTATGATCATCGACTGCGTCGAGCTGTTCATAATGTGCTCCCGGAGCAGCTTGGATAGCGATGTCGCGGCATGCCCGGCACCGATGTTACCCGCCTCGGTCAGTGCGTCGATCTCAAGTGGCTTCATCTCCTGATCTTCATTCATTTGAAATCCCTCCGCCGAATACCCGGTCCTGGGGTTCCCTGTGATTTTCGACCTTGACATATCCCCCTCGGGAGTGCTCCATCACGCCCGCGACATCAACAATAAGCGCCACCTCTCCGGATCCGAGGATCGTCGCTCCCCCGAAGAACGGTATCCTGCGGAGGTGCTTGTCGAGAGGCTTGACCACGATCTCCTGCTGTCCGAGCAGTTCGTCCACGACGATCGCCCCTTTCTTCTGACCAATCCCGACCACGATTGCCTGAGAGCCAGTGTGCGTTTCCGAAGTTTTCAGAAGGCGGGATAGGTATATCATCGGGGTTATCTCGCCCCGGAACTTGATCACCTTCATGCCGCCCAGCGTCTTCACATCGTTCGGAGCTATCGAGATCGTCTCCTGAATCGGGTCCACAGGAATCGCGTATATCTGGTCTTTGACCCTTACGAGCATGGCCAGTATGATTGCGAGAGTCAGTGGAAGGCGGATGGCGATCCTCACGCCCCTTCCGGTCGTAGATTCGATGGACATTTGCCCGCCGAGCGACTCTATCCCGGATTTGACGGCGTCAAGTCCGACCCCGCGGCCCGAGACTGCGGTCACCTTGTCCGCGGTGCTGAACCCCGGCGTTCCGAGGATGTTCGTCAGCTCGTCGTCGCTCATCGAATCCAGCTCCTCCTCGCTGTGAAGCCCGCGCTCGAGCGCCTTGCTCTTGACCTTAAGAATGTCGATTCCTTTGCCGTCGTCCTCGACTGTTATCATTACTCGATTCTGTTCCTGAGAGGCGGCCAGCCTGATCTTACCGATCGGGGTCTTCCCGGATTTTTTTCGCTCCTCAGGTGACTCGATTCCGTGGTCCATACTGTTCCGGAGCAGGTGCACCAGCAGATCCCCGAGCTTGTCTATGACGCTCCTGTCAAGCTCGATCTCGTGCCCCTCCAGGACGAGCTCGACCTCCTTGCCCATCTGTCTAGACAGGTCCCTGACCATACGTGGGAACTTCGAGAATACGACATCGATCGGCACCATCCGTATCCTGAGGACATTGTACTGCAGCTCGCTCGCGAGCCTATCGAGAGCCAGTATCGATTCCGTGAGCTGCTTGGATTCGATCTCCTTGCCTATCTCCGCCAGCCTGATCTTGGATATGACCAGTTCTCCCACGCTGTCCAGGAGATCGTCGAGCCTGTCCATCTTTACCCTGACGCTTCGGATCTCGCGCATCCTTTCCCTGGGGATGGACACCTGGGCATCCGCGTCACATGCCTTTTCTGCGGTCTCCTTCAGAATATCGGCCGAGACCTGCTCTACATCCTTTATCTGCTCTATCTTCTTGACGAGATCGGCGTAGTCTTGTTCGATCTCCACCAGGGCATTGAAGGTCCCGCCGAACTTATCGTTCTCGATCATCTCCCTCCTCGGGGTGAGTTCTTTTATCCTCCCTGCCTCCTCCAACAATCTGAGGGCGATGAACGCTCTCGCGGCCCGCATATCGCATTCCGGGGTGAGCTTGATCTTGAAGTCGACTGTCTTTTTTTCTCCTTTGGATTCCGATTTCTTATCTTCCTTCTTCCCACTCTCTGTCGCAGCCTTTTTCCTGTCCTTCGTCTTGGGTTTCTTATCCTCACTTTCCTTCTTCTCTTCCTCCTTCTCCTCCGGTACGGGGGTCGACTGCTCCGTGGTCTCCCCCATCTCCTCGGTTATCATTTTCAGAAGGTCCGAGATATCGGGCTCCGACTTCTTCTCCCTGGCATCCTCAACCATCATTTCCAGTCTGTCGACACACTTGAAAAATATGTCCATGATCGCGGGGTTCACCTCAGCTCTTTCGGAGCGCAGCTCGTCAAGGAGGTTCTCCATCGCGTGGGCGAGCTGCGCTGTCTTCTCGAACATCATGGTCGCGGCATTGCCCTTCACCGTGTGAGCCAACCTGAAACACTCGTTTATCGCGTCGGCGTCGTTCGGGTTGCTCTCGATCTCAAGGAGCTTATCGGCCAGCTTGTCAATGTCCTCTTTAGTCTGAGTAACGTACATGTCCAAATATTTCGACAGATCGGTGCTCATGAGACCACCCCCCTGAGCGATATTAACGCCCTTGGGATATCCGCCAGCGGAAGAACTTGGTCGACCACGCCCAGACGAATCGCCGCATGCGGCATCCCCCAGATGAGGGAGGATTCCTGGTTCTGAGCGATCGTTTGTCCTCCGCTGTCCTTGATCTTCTTCATGCCCTTGGCGCCGTCGTTACCCATTCCGGTCAGTATTATCCCGATGGAATTTTCGCAAACGGCGTCCGCGACGGAGCTCAGCAGAATATCCGCTGAAGGCCTCCCGCCACGCATTCTCTCCCCCTCCTTCAGATTTACTTCGAGTCCGCTCCGGGAGGCGGCGACTTCCATGTGTTTGTTGCCCGGGGCAATGTATGCGTGCCCCCTCTCCAGCATTTCCCCCTCCTTCGCTTCCGTGACCTCGATATCGCATTTCGAATTCAGTCTCTCGGCGAAGGATTCCGTGAATCCCTTGGGCATATGCTGTGCTATGACGATGGGCACATTGACTTCCTGGGGTAGGCTCGACAGTATGTATCTCAGGGCGACCGGTCCTCCGGTAGACGATCCTATAGCGACAAGATGATCAGGAACGCCCTTGGCCCTGCGCCCTCTCTTTCTTCCTCCCAGGAAGGTCGAAATAACATGGGGCGACTCCTCGACCGTCCCCTTCCCGGTCGAGTGGTATGCCGCCTTTATCTTCGTGATGATGTCCCACTTCATCCGAAGAATGTCCGTGCTGCTCGTGCTGGACGGCTTCAGAATGAAGTCGAAAGCCCCGAGCTCGAGGCTCTTAATGATATGGTCCGCGCTGGCCCTGTCGCTCGCGCTCAGCATGAGAACGCGTATTGACTCATCCAGATCCCTGATGCCATTCAGTGCCTGGATACCGTCGGCCTTGGGCATGATGAGGTCCATGGTGACGACATCCGGTCTGAGTTTCTTGACCTTGCTGACCGCCTCGTCCCCGTCCTTCGCCGTTCCGATGATCTCGATCTCTGGGTCGAGCGAGAGCATATCGGATAAAATGGTCCTGACGAAAAGAGAATCGTCAACCACCAGTACTCTTATTTTATTTTCCATAAGAGGCCAACCTGTTTACCCGTCTCAGGAATCATCCAGGTGTTCCTTTCTCATCTCAGCGCGTTCTTCACGGCCTCTATTACCGCGGAGGCATCGAAAGGCTTGACAATGAAATCCTTTGCTCCAGCACGGAGGGCTCTAAGCACCAGTGTCTTGTGCGCAAGGGCGGTGATCATTATGATTTTCGCTTCCGGGTCGAGCTTGATGATCTCCTTGACCGCGGTGACCCCGTCCATCTTCGGCATCACAATGTCCATTGTGACGAGGTCGAACTCACCGTTCTTGTATTTGTCTACGGCCAGGTCTCCATCCGGAGCTTCGTGGATCTCGAAGCCCTCTTCCTCCAGTATCTTGCGGAGGATGCTCCTCATGAAGGCCGCGTCGTCAACTACCAATATTTTCGTCATCGCTAGTCACACCACCCTCCTGGATCTGATTGATCCTGCCCTCGTCTTCGTCTATGAGGACCTTGGTCAGATCCAATATCACTATCAGTCTATCGTCCGTCTTGGCAATGCCCTGGATATATTCCGAGTCGATTCTTCCAGCCGACATCGGCGGGGGAGGCTCGATCTGCTTCTCCGGAATTCTCTTCACTTCCAGTACGTTGTCCACCATCATGCCGAGCACGCCTTCCTTCACGTCCGAGACGATGATTTTCGTGCTCCCGGTCAATTGCGGACTCTCGTATCCCAGCCTTTTGTGAAGATCGACTATTGTAATTAACTTCCCGCGGAGGTTGATTACCCCGTAGACGAAGCTCGGAGCTGACGGTACCTCGGTAATGTTCGCGGGAGTGATTATCTCCTTGACCTGGTTGATCTCGGCTGCGAACTCCTCGTTCGAGATCGTGAAAACCACCAGCTGAACCTCATCCTCTCTCGCAGTGGCTGTAATCTCTTCCATTTCGATTACCTCTTTTTGAAAATGCCAGTAAAACGCAAAGCGGTTCCTTTTCCTTCCTCTTCGCGGTCCTTTTTCTTGGAGGCATCCTCTTTTTTGCTCACTGCGCGCGTCCGCTTTTTCTTCTGCTCTGTCTGTTCGTAAACGGCCTCGGACTTTTCATCCGGCGCTTCCAGTTCGAGGATCTTCTCTCTCTTCATTACCTCCGGAGGAGGCAGCACGAACCTCTCGACCGACCTCTGCATAAGATTGGCCAGTCTGGCGAGCTCCTGGGCCGAAGCGGTCATCTCTTCCATGCTAGCTGTCAGGCTCTCGGTGGAGATCGAGGTCTGCTCCGTTGCCGCAGAGGTGTCCTCGGCTATCTTCGCCACTTCGTCCACGGCCTGCACGATCCTCTCCGCGGAACCTTTCTGTTCCTCGGTGGACGCGGTGATCTCCTGCACCATGGCAGCCGTTTCCTCGATCGTCGCGGCGATGTCCTCCAGCGAGGCAAGCGCGCTGTCGATGACCGTAGCACCTTCCGACACCTCTCTTGCGCCGCTCTCCATCTGCTCGACCGCTCTACGCGTCTCGGTATCGATGTGGTTGACCAGCTCGGAGATCTGAGAAGCCGCCCGGCCAGATCCTTCCGCGAGCTTTCTCACCTCGTCGGCTACGACCGCGAATCCGCGGCCGTGCTCTCCAGCTCTGGCCGCCTCGATCGCCGCGTTAAGGGCCAGAAGGTTGGTCTGCTGGGCGATGTTGGTGATTACATTGACGATCTGGTTGATCTCCTTGGTCCTCTCTCCAAGCCTCCGAACGATCTCGGTGGCGCCGTCCACGACCGCCTGAATCTCCCTCATCTTCTGAAGGGCGACCTGTGCCGAGTCGCTTCCTCTCTGGGCGACCTCGCTCGCCTTTCCCGAGGCATCGGCGGCGGATTCGGCGCTGGATACGACCTGCTCCACGTTGCCGAGCTGCTCACCGACGATTCTCACGATGTCCCGTATCCTCTCTGCCTGGTGTTGTGCACCCGCAGCCATCCTTTGTATGGCGCTCGACACCTCCTCGGTCGTGGAGTTCATCTCTTCGGATATCGAGGCGAGGTTGTCCGAGGTCGAGGAAACCAATGAGGAGGTCTCCCTCACATCTGAGACGATCTCCCTGAGGTTCGAGAGCATCATGTTGAAGGATCCGATCAGCCTCATTATGTCTCCCTTGGCCTCCGTCATCTCGACATGCTTTGAAAGGTCGCCGGAAGATACGGTTTCGGAGATCTCCTTGAGCCGGTAGATCGGTGCGAATGTGTCTTCAACCATTTCCTCGAACGATTGTACCAGTTTGCCTATCTCGTCTCTCGCGGCCCGGATTTCAATCTTGGGGGATAGATTCCCCTCCTTTACCTGTCTGGCAATTCCGGAGATCTCCGTGATCGGCTCAGTTATCTTCTTTGAGATGATAAGCGAGGCCAGAATCACCACAGCCACGATTATGATCACTCCAAGGGCGATGCTGAACAAGGTGTAGTTATATGTCGTCCTGGATTTGTCGAGTGCGATTTCCGCGACTTCGGCTCTTATCTCGATCAGATTGCTGACGGAATCGAGGCACAGGGTGAAATTCTGCGTCGCCAGGTATAATCTGTTGAAACGCTCTGATACGCTCACGTTGCCGTGAATCGTCGCAAACTTCCTGCTGAGGTAGACACCCCAATAAATTACGACATCATCGAGTTGCTCCTGCTCGGTAACCGAAAGATCGGACCGGTCATTGCCGTCAAGCATACTGGAAAGAACGGAACTGTCCTGAATGGTCAGGTGATCCTTGTAGTATTGCAAATCGGCAGAGAAGTTGTTCTCGGCTTCGTACATTGAATTCGAAATCTCGATGGGGTCTCGCAGAGCGTCGCCGAGCACATCCTCGAAGTATATGTTCAGCATCCAGTCCTCGAAATTGAGGTGGGCGTACACCAAGCTATTCTTCATCCCGTCCAGGAAAGTAATTGTCTGGAGATTCTCGCTATACAATGTCTCGGATTGTGTGTTGATGTCGTGGACGTTGTCCAATGCAATGTACGATATTGCTCCAACCGGTATCAGACACGCCAATAGGAAAATGACTATCAACTTATTTCTTAAGCCCAGCATTTACAGCCACCTAACCTGCCATTGTCCGCTCTTTCAAACATATTGGAGGTCCAGCTGGAACCCGTTTACGCCAGCATCGAGCACATATGCCAAATGTGCGAGAGAGCGTTCGACTCAATGTATCGTTCCAGGCCTTTTAAATCCGTTTGGTTATGGATATCAACAATGATAACATTTTCTGGGTTTATTTCATTTCGGATATTGATCGCGCCAGATATCCCCCCCCTATCGGGCTGATTGGAAATCCCGGAGTCGTCAATGAGCAATTCTTAATTATGTGGCCAACGATTAGGTTGCGTGGATGACCAGAGCTACCGGAGGCTATTGCTGAGGGTCAGGAACGATAGGGGGCTCGACCTTTCGGCCTATAAACAACCGTTTATCATGAGAAGACTGAGAAGCCGGTTCAGGGCGCTCGATATCTGCAAACTTGATGAATATTGTATGGTGCTCAGACGAAATCCGGCGGAGTACGAAAAGCTCATTGAGGCGCTCGCAATAAACGTCACCGAGTTCTTCAGGGATCCGTCCCTTTTTGAGCTGTTGTCAAGCAAGGTCATAAAGGAGCTGTGCAGAAGCAAGACCAAACCGGGCACCAAACATCTGAGGTTCCTCTGCGCAGGCGGTGCCTCAGGAGAGGAGGCATACAGCATCGCGATCGCCCTATGCGAGACCCTCGGAAGTCAAATTGACGATTATACGATTTCAATACATTCTGTGGATATTGACGATGACTGCATTATCAAGACTAAGGCGGGGAAATATACGGCCGAAAGGGTCAGAAACGTCCCCATCGAGCTCCTCGAAAAATACTTCACGCAGGAAGAAGGTGATCTTTATTCGGTCAAACCAGTTTTAAGGAAAATGGTAAGAACATATCATATGGACATACTGACCGCTAGGATACCCAAGCATTTTGATGTGATATTCTGCAGGAACCTCCTTATCTACTTCTCAAAGGAAGCTCATTCCGAGCTATTTATGAAATTTCACTCCGCGATTGCGATCGACGGATTCCTTATCCTGGGCAGAACTGAGACCTTAATCGGGGCTACGAAAGGCATGTTCGAGGTTTTCGATGCCAAAGAACGGGTTTACAGGAAGGTCACAATGTCTATTCGCTCACATGCTCCTGCAATTGTCTGATTGAGTAATATTGAAGGTCTTGCATCGCTCTTCCGGCGGCAGTACCATCGTTTCCGTGTCGGCTATTGACCAGGCAGCTCTTCAAAGACTCCAGGCATTCAGCGTTCGATAATTCGCTAATAAGCTCCGATTGCTTGCTCTCGATCTTTGATTTTATCCTGCTCTGCATTAGATCCAGACGAGGGAAATCTGTAGTCTCAAGATTCATTGAAATCTCAGGTACCTCGATCGTTTCCATGAAATCCGATATTTCAGATTTGAGCGTATTTAGCTGCGACCTTATTCCATGCTCCAGTTCCGTCATATCGCTCTGGCTATACATCTTACTGATATATTCAGTCAGACCCAGACCTTCGCCGTCCGCAGCGCGGAACACATCATCTGTTAGCGTCATCAGAGGCACCCCATGGCCTTTTCCGGTCGTCTGACATATTGTCCGACTTAATATATAAGATTTTTGCGTTCTCCGAATACTTCATTTGCTTCCATTGAAATTTTAAATTTACTGGTAATTTCCCGACAACGCCATTTCTAAAATTCTTACTGAGGTATGACGCGTTGCCAGAGTATTGGAAAACGCAATGATTGTATGACGATATGACGATTTTGAATTCCGTCTTGAAGCGACAATCTTATCGTCTAATGCCTCTCAAATCTCGACGCATATTGTGAAGGATTGCATCAATGTCTCTTATGTTACCGATAAATTCTTCGTCGTTCATTATCTCCGGATCATTGTCGAAATCTTCATTAAGAAAATCTCGTGCCAGATGATTGATCCTTATTCTATTTTCCCTCAGTTTCAACATGATTCGGATATCTTGATTGTCGTTTTTCGGGGCTTTTGATTTTCTGAGCGCCCTTGTTAGGATGATTCCAGATACCTTATTTGAATTTGGGATCTCTTCAATCATAATGTCGCTCATTAGCATCCCATCCTTGTCAGACATATAGTCGGACAAGTACTTTAACTTTTCTAGCCGGTCTGATCGGTAAAATTTTTTTACACAGCAAAAGGATGATATCCTGAAATTGTGTTTGCATAATTAGGAAGGGATGTTATGGAACGAAGCGAAGAGGGATGCGATTGGGCATTTATGCCATGTATTAGACTAAGTTCGAGAGGCGGCGATTCTTCCGTCATCGTTTCGATAGAGGATGCGGAGAGAATTACAAGCGGGGAACAGGGCCTAGTGGAAGGTAGTTGCGACGGTTTCTTTGTCATCGAAGATAACATAGTCAGTCTTTATCAGACATTTCCTTTCGGCGCAATATCCAAGAAGCCTGTGCTGACGGTATCCGTAGATCTGTTAAGGGATGCGATAAACGAGTTGAATCTATACAAGAGATGATATCGCGGATGAAACATGAGATTATTTTAGGGACATCTTGCCCAACTTGACATCCACATTCACAGGTATTCCGGCTCTGACACTGCCTGAAACGGTGCAGAAATCCTCGAAAATACCTCTGCATCTTTCAAGTTTGCCAGATTCACTATCAGGGATATCCGCTATTATCTCTAGATTTATCGCTTTAATCCTGAGTTTCTTATTCTCGTTTCTTCCCAATTGAATTTTCAATTTCGCACCGAGGTCGTTGACATCGACCCTCGACTTCTGCAGACAGAAGAGCAGGCTCGCAAGCATGCAATTTGCCACCGCTGCCCCGAGCAGTCTTGATGGATCTGGACCGTTACCCTCGCCAAGGGGAGGATCTTCGTCGACCAACAGCAAAGGTACGTTCGGCATCCCGAAGTCGACACTGAACTGATAATCTTTGATTCGCTGACTATTGATCTCTACCGTGGTTTCTATTTCGCTCATGTCTTTGGAAAGCGCGTGGATTTATTTTATAATATCCATGTCTCATTCGAAACGCCGATATATGCCTCTGTTGCTAATATTGCCAGCATTTGTCGAGATTCTGGTCTTATCCGATTCTGTTCTTTGATTTTTTTCCAATTGATATCGGGTAATTTCCGAATAATTTTCTCTTCGAATTCCATTCCATCGGTTATTCGGAAATATAGTGCACCGACCTTCTTTGACCGTCAAGTCCTGTCCTGCCGGAAACGATGGAAAAATCATTGGGAACTGTTTCTTTCCGCTTCTCTTACGAAGCCGATTCTCTCGAGCCTGTTCCTCGCGATTGAATCCTCATTGAGGTAGGATTTCTCTTCTTCGCACAGTAGGTCGATAGTTCTCAAGAGCGATTCCCGTGCGGGAGACTCCATCTCGAACCCGCTCTTTTCTAGTACCCGGGAGCAGAGCGAGATTGCTTCATCCGGATTATCGTGCCTCTCGCAGAAATGCGTCATTATCGCGTCGGCGGCCATCCTCAAGTTCTCTATCGGGATGCTCTCCCGCTCCTCGCGCTCCGAAAATCCTTCTGCCAGTGAGAGAGCCATCTGGTTGAATCCATCCTCGACACCTTCGTTTGTCTTGGCGCTGCAAAGCTGAAGCGGTGCCGAAATGATACCGGCGATTATTCGCATGAGTGAACAGATGTCTGAATTCTGATTTACCAAGTCGAGCTTGTTCCCCATGATGACAATCGGTATGGTACCCACTACCTTTTCGATCTCCGGTATCCAGAACCGCTCGAGTGCCTCGATCGACCCCCTGTTCGAAAGATCTCCTACCAGGATTGCGCCGTTTGCGCCCTCCAGATATTTCCTTCTGACCGTCCTGAAATCGTGCTGTCCGAGGACGTCATAGATCATCATATTTATCTCGATCGCCAATCCCGAGGAATCGATGTCGACCATCTTCTTAGAGACTTTTACACCGATAGTAGCGATGTATTTATCGTCAAAGGAGTCGAGTACAAATCTTCTAATCAAAGAGCTCTTACCGACTTGCGGGTCTCCCAATAGCACAATTTTCTTCGTTAAACGCTTCAATTCATCCGACCTCCGGTTCGAGCGTCCTCCCGATTCCATCTTTCGATAACAGATCACATTTATTTCAATTGTGGCCCGTAATGAGATATTGCGGGGAGATATTACCTCGTATTGCGTCATTCGCAATCTCAATTGGGAGGAGTCCGCGGTTCTCCGATGTTTATTTTTATAAGGATACTCAATTATTACTAAACCAGCGTCCGGTCTCTTGCCGACAATCGTAATAGGCTTTCCCCGCGATCAGGACATCCTGAAAGCTTTATTACCCCCTTTCCCAGATATGTAACGAAGTCCGATGGCCATAAAATCGGACGATGTAAACAAAAAGGAGAATCGGAATGGTGAATCAGATAAAGGCTGCGATACTAGGATGCGGTGGGGTAGGGCAAGTAATCGGACAACATTTGGCAAGAAGCCCGCTCATTTCCGAGCTCATCCTTGCAGATATTAATTTGAACGGAGCAAAATCGGTTCAGGAGTTCACCAAGAGCGATAAGATACAGATCGAAAAGGTGAACGCGGGGGAGGTCGACCAGATTGCATCTCTCGCCAAGAAAGTGGACTTAATCGTCAATGGGACGATCCCGCTTTTCAATCTGAAAATCATGGAAGGATGCCTGAGGGGGAGCTCCTCCTATATTGATATGGCATCGGGGGACGATTACTTCGGTCATCCGATGCTCAAGCATCAGTTCCCGTTGAACGACAAGTTTGCCGATGCGGGGCTTCTCGCGGTCATTTCCATGGGCATAGACCCCGGCACATCTGACCTCTTCGCAAAGAGAGCCGCGGATAGGATGGAATCAGTCGATTATGTGAAGATAAGGGACGCGGATACAGGAACATTGGAGGGTTACGACTTTGCGACATACTTCTCTCCAGATGCCATGATGGAAGAGGTATTGCTCCCGCCTCTCGCGTGGGAGAACGGCAAGTGGAACAAGTCCCCTCCGATGGAGGTCAATGAAATATACGATTTCCCAGACCCGATCGGGCCGACGAAGGTATATCGCACCGATCACGAGGAGAGCGAGCTTATCCCGCAATTCCTCGGAAAGCCCGTGAATGACGTCGATTTCATGATCACGCTGGACGAGACCTTTGTCAAATATGTCAAGATCCTGAAAAAGATGGGATTGACAAGCCCGGAACCGATAGATGTCAAGGGCGTCAAGGTAAGGCCGTTCGATGTTGTTGTCGCGGCCATGCCTCGTCCCGATGCGCTCGCCGGAAAAATCAAGGGCTACGCCTGCGTGCTGGCAGAAGTAGGCGGGAAAATGAACGGTAAAGACACCGTCATCAGAACATGGACCACAATCTCCCATGAAAAGGCGTACGAGCTCTGCGGCATTCACGCGACCTCTTACCAGACAGGAACTCCAGTCGCGGTCGCGGTGGAGATGTTCGCCCGGGGAGAGATCGACATCATCGGTGTGAAGCCTCCGGAGGTCATCGACCCGATCAAGTTCTGTGACTATCTGCCCGAGAAAGAGATCTCGGTCCAAGAGGAGATCAAGCAGAAGTAGGACTGAAAAATTTCCGGGAGCCCTTTCATGGCTCCCATTCCTTTTTCAATTATTTCCAAAGTGGTTCCGATCCCGTCAGTCGATATTCCTCTTCTGAAGGCGGATTATGGCTATGACGATCAGTGCGAGAGGTATCGCGACCCAGACTATTATCGACTGCTGCTGAGTGAAGAAGTCGTTCGTGTTCATTTGCATCATGATGTTCTGGTCCTCGTCGATGGGCATCGTATCGAAGTCGTACACGCCGCTGAATATAGCCATCGCCATCTGGAAGAAGTACCCTGGGTGCAGGTCGAAGGTCGATAGCAAGTACGTGTAGATATTGCCGAGGTGGTACCCGAGGTCTATAGAATACAGCCAATAATCCTCGTAGTACGTTCCCAGGATCTGTCTTATGAACAGGAATCCGAAGTACATGAACGTCGCGAGACCCGCCATCCCCAGCATGATCCTGCCAGGTGAGCTGCTCGATGCCGAAAGCGCCATGGGTATGGCGCCGAAAATGGTCACCATGATGACGACGAAGACGAGCAAATACGGTATCATCATCATCAGCTCCCCCCAGAGCGATAGGTCCATGCCTGAAAGATAGACCATGAGGTATGAGGTGATGACCATCGCCAGCGCTTCAAGGGCGAGCATGTTGACCATGTACGCCGAGAACTTGCCGAACAATATTTCGATACGTCTTATGGGCTTTGACACCAGTATCAGGAGAGTGTGGTCTTTTGCCTCCTTGGCGATGAACCCCGAGACCGTGCCTGCGGCGGAGAACGCGAGCACAATACCCGCAGTCCAGACATATGTCACGAGCAGGAATATGTCACGCATGAGCATCTTCTGAATTTCCAGAGACTGGAACATCTCCTCCCCGCTCATCACGCTTCCCAGGATCAGCGCGGCTATTATCGGGACCGAGCTCGCAGCGATCAGGAATATCAGCCACCTCTTGAAGGTGAAAAGCGATGTGAGGGTCTGCAGCATTATCACGAAGAACCTGGTCCTCACCTTTCGGCGTTCCTTCTTCGGGGTCCTCTTGCTTTCCTTCGCACCGGGTCCCTTATCCTCGGATTCCTGCTCCATCTCCTCCTCCGGCGGGGGAGGAGGCGGCTCCTCGTCCGAAACGGCCGCGGGTTCAAGATCTTCCTTCGCCGATTTGCTTTGCTCAGAGGCCAGCGCCTTCTCTTCGGAGCGGTCTCTATCCTTGCGGGACAGTATGTCCCGTATGATGTTCCGCTCCTTGTATGCGGGGTCGTCCTCAACTTCGTCATGAAGGCGATCGGATGCTCCGACAGCTGGATCGGTCCTATTCATCCGAATCATCCTCCTGAGAAACGGCGATCATGAAAACGTCCTCGAGGCTGATCTCCCGCCTCTTGAACTCGTCCAGCCACATATCCAATTCCGTGAAAATCCTGGGTATCTCCTTCCTCAGGAGCCCCTCGTCGGACGGTGTGATCTCAATCTGGCCTGGCTCCTCGTTCCAGATCTGTCCGATCAGTTTCCTCTTCTTCAGCTCGTCGAGCAGTAAATCGATTCTGGGAGCTCTGATGATGTACCTGTTGCCCGAGAAGATCTCCTTCAGGGTCTTTATGTCGTCATCGAGGACGATCTTCCCCTTGTTGATGATGGTGACTGCGTCTGCAACCTTATCGATCTCGGACAGCACATGAGAGCTGATGAAGACCGTGATGCCCAGCTCACCGCTCAGCTTCTTGACATTGTCCAGTATATGCGCCCTACCTATCGCATCCAGGTTGGCCGTCGGCTCGTCGAAAATCACCAGGTTCGGCTCGTGGATCAATGCCTGTGCGAACCCGGCCTTCTGCTTCATCCCCGCGCTGAAATCCGATATGTTGCGATCGAATGCGTCTATCAGGTCGAGCCACTCGGCGAGCTCCATGGCCTTCTTTGACGCCTCGGATCTCGGCATGCCGCCCAGCCTTCCCATGAATATCAGGTAGTCCCTGAGCGTCATCCCCTCGTAGAAGTGCGGGTGCTCCGGCAGGTAACCAAGCTGGGCGTTCGCGGCCACTGATCCGGCACGATACCCGAATACCTTGGCATCTCCAGCAGTCCTCGATATCGCCCCCACCAGCATTTTTATGGTGGTGCTCTTTCCAGCACCGTTCGGTCCCAGGAATCCGTGTATGCCTCCGTTTACCTCGAAGGAGATGCTTCTGACCGCCTTCACCTTTCCGTTATCGAAATGGCGGGTGAGCTTCTGCGTCTGTATGATCGCGTCGGTCATTCGTTATCGACCTCCTGAGCGTCCGCTCCGTTTTCCTTGATCCCGGAGAATTCCCGCGCATGCCTCTTCTTCATGAGACGCTTTCTGACGATGCTGACCGAAACCGCTGCTGCGATCGCGACGATCCCGATCGCGTTTACGACCGCGCTGTAATCATGCGATTCGGCGGTCACAGTGACGGAATCCGCGACCATGCTGCCGATCGCGTCCATGCAGACGATCGAGACCACGTGTTCTCCGGGCGGAAGCAAGATCTCGGCCTCTGACGGATCCTGTGCGATCGCGGATGGTATTCCGTCGACTGCGACATAGATGAACACCCCCTCGCCGAGGTCGTTCCATTCGACTGTGATCCGGCGTGAGCTCAGCTCAGAACCGTCCTCCGGCGCGGAAATCGAAAGGCTGAACTCGCTGCTGATCGACATCAGGAAGCCTTCTCGGGAAGCGAACAGCGGGTCCTGTACTCCGTCGCCGTCGAGATCGGCTCCGTCGAATAAGATATCCGATGCGGACATGACGCTCTTGACCCTTTTCAGGGACGCGCCGTCGATCAGATGGGCCATGCCGTCGGAGTCGGCGAGAATGTCATTCACGCCGTCCCCCGTGAGGTCGCCGGGGCAGAGGACCGACGAGCAGGGGATCACGTTGTCCCATTCGTCGACACTGCTCGAACGCGGTATGGCGAACTCCTCTCTGATGACCGCTCCCGTCCTGCCGTTCAGGACCCATACGATCAAGCCATCACCGTCGTCGTACTGCCCCACGGCGGTGATCTCGTCCGTTCCATCGTTGTCATAGTCCCTTATCGGCGCCGCCGGGAAATCCTCGCTCATGGAATAGTCCCATACCATGTCGAACGGATCTGCGGACCATAGCTGTGAGCCCGTCTCGGAGTCGATCGCCCGTATCTCTGGCGGGGCGGAATACTCCATCGTATCCCTGCTAAAGACAAGCATGTCGGGCAGGTCGTCGTCCGACATCTCGTTGGCCAGAGGCAACAGCCCCAGAAGCCCGGATTGTTCTAATGTGACCGAGGATATCACTTCGCAATCCGCGACATCGATCGCGGTCCAGACGACCGAGCTTTCGTAATAGCTCATGAACGCCAATGTCCTGCCGGCGAACGGTTCCTCGCATCCGTCGATCAGGCTGACCATCTTCTGGTCGAACCCGAATTCAGACCAATGGTTCATCAGAGGGTCCGGTGAAATCATCGATAGATCGTCCAGCCCGAATATCAGTATCCTGCTATCACCGTACACTACTAGCCGGTCCGATGCATCTCTCGGACATATCAGACTCACCTCGTACGGAAGCATCCAGTCCGTCATATTGAGGGCCCCTTTAGTGAAGTTGCTGTTGTCGTAAAACGGGTCGTTGTCGTATACCATCTCGATATCGCCGTTGTTCCCGTTGAACAGGACCATGCGGCTCTCCGGGAAGCCCATGATGGCGTCCGGTACCTCGTCGCCCGTGATATCAGTGCATGATACTGCCGACTTCACCCTCGAGCCCCCGTATCCCATGTCGGGCCACTCGTTGAATGCGAGCCCCGCCTCGGAAAACCAGATCGTCGAGCCATCAACGGCATCTATGGCCACAAGCAGCATCGATTCGTTCCACTCCGATTCTAGAACGCACAGTATATCCCTGATTCCGTCACCGGTGAAATCGCTGTCGAGAGAGACCTTTGTGAACTCGGCGGACATCCCCGAATCCGATGCCGATGGAAGCAGAGTCCAAATCTTGCTGCCGTCGGAACGGTCTATGGCCGAAATGCCAAGATAGGATTCCTCGGTCTCTCCCCAGTATGCGATGCTGAACATATCCGCCTCATACGTCTCGTAACCGCCATCGTCCCATCCGTCTCCTCCGCTCTCGGCACTGATGAGAATGATCAGGTCGGCAAGTCCGTCATCGTTCAGGTCGTCAGCCGGCAAAATCTCCGAGCTGCCCATGGGCATGATCATCCACTCGGGCTGATTGGCCGTCGAGTTGTTCAGGCCTGCCGAGTCGTAGCATAGAATGCACGCGGAGCCCCCAGTGACCACGATGTCGTCTACGCCGTCCTCCGTCACATCCCCGATTATTTTTAGCTGGGGGCCTTCGCCCCCGCCGTAGCTCGGTATCTCGATATCTCTCACCATCTCCTCCTCGCCGCCATCGACGATCTGTATCCTGCTATCGCTCGTCAGGAGCGCGATGTCCGGGGCGGCGTCTCCCACTATCGATACGACTGTCGAAAGAAGCCTGACCCCCTCGAGAGAGCCCTGCTCGGAGTTATCCCTGCTGATCGTCAGTAACGACTCTCCCTCGAGCGAGGGGTTGGAGGAGATCACCGTGACGTTCGTCAGCCCGTACGATCCCCATTCCTGAAACCTGATATTCGATATCGCCACAATATCGTCCCGTCCATCCCCATCAAAATCTCCGGCATTGAGGAGTCTCGGGTTGAAGAATTGCCGATCATCTATTCCGGCGGTTTCGGACATCGAGAGAACAAGAGGCATTATCTTCTTGTCCCAGACGATCTCGCCGTCCGATGATGAAATCATCCTGACATGGCCCTCCTCGGAGCTT
Organism: Methanobacteriota archaeon; assembly: GCA_011046235.1. Taxonomy (GTDB): domain Archaea; phylum Thermoplasmatota; class Thermoplasmata; order UBA10834; family DTMW01; genus DSAX01. The sequence continues at coordinate 17,180 of DSAX01000039.1, forward strand.
ACGGCCACCTCGTCGCTGCCATCACCGTTAAGGTCTCCGAGGGCGAGCACGGACCAGACGCTTGCGGGGAACGATCCTCTGTCTGTCCCGATGTCCTCAGTGATCTTCCGCTTCCAGATCTGGCCTCCATTTGCCCCGGAGATTGCATACAGGAATCCATCCTGGCCTCCGGCGACGATGTCATCCCCACCATCGCCGTCTATGTCATCGACGGCAACGATGGACCAGATGTCGTTCTCTCCCGAGTATCTCCATTCGACCGTGCCCGTCCGCAGATCGAGCGCGTAGACGTACTTCCAGGCGGAAAGGACGATCGAACCGTCCACGAGTGCGGAGTCCCAGCTCCTCAGCTCCACATCGGTCCAGATCATGCCCATGAAGTACGATTTCTCGCTGGGCCTGAAGCTCCAGATCGTATCACCGTCTGAGCCGCTCAGGAGAATCACATTCGGGAAGAACTGAGATGTCGAGGTGAACAGTACATCGGAGTAACCGTCCGAATCCGCGTCGCCCACTACAGTTATAGACGTGACGGAGCCCTCCTCTCCGGTCAGATGCTCGAAGAGCTTCTCGCCAGTCATAATATCGTACGCCTGAAGGGCGTATCTCGATCCGACCAGGAGCGAGTCTTCTACCGAATCGTCATCGAGGTCCACCGTGACGAGTTCGGTCGTGATTTCCCCGGCTATGCCCTCGAGGCTGAACCAGTTATAGCTGGAAACATCATCCGCTGCCGATACTTCAACGCCCGTTTCCGAGCCGTATTCGGCGCCGATATTGACTGACAGCGCAGAAAACATCAGTGCAATCGTAATTCCGATCGCGAATCGCATTCTTGCAGACATGATCACGCCTTCTGAATATCACGATATTGCGGAATTCCAAGTGATAGAATTGAAAAAGCCCTGGGGATTTTCTAATAGCTTATGCTCATATTATCGAAATTGATAGTACAGATATCTGTAATATCTATCCGAATCCCGATCCATCTCGGTCATCTGGCAGTTTCCGTAAAAATACGCTCGAACGGATATCGTCGTTACAAACCGAATGAAATCACTATTTAAACCAGATGAATATAAGAGAGATTAAGCAGACGCCTCGGATATGATTCTTCAATGAAGAGGTCCAAGGTTATTTCCGCATCGCTGCCAGCACATACCTGCATTCGGGGCAGATCGTCTTTCCTTCGCTCCGCACCATTTTCACGTGCTTCTGTTGCTTCTCGCATTCCGGGCAGTTGACGTCCTTCTGCTTCTTCTCAAGACCTATTCTGATCGGCATGATACCCCCCGAATGTACTTTTCACTCCGGATATATAGATTGTTCCCCATTACCTCCTATCTTTGGTGACGGCGATACTTCCCCTCATGACATTTCTCATATTGATTGGAGCCCTGATTTTGGGGGAGACATACATATCAGCGTAATTCGAATATACGGATTCAATTCCGGGGAGCAGAGTGGTTCAAGGACTATGTGGTGAGGTCATCCTCTGTCACAAACTCCTCAAATTTCTCGTCGGAAGGGATGCATGGGCGCGATCTTTCCTCCCTCGCCTTTTTCGGGTTTTCGTATCTCGTCGTTTTCATCTCCCAGGTACGAAGTATAATGAAGTCCTCTCCCCTGGACATGATATAGTTCGGAGTCAAGGCCACCTTGCCGAGTCCTCCGGGCGAATTGATCACGAAATTTGGCACCGCCAGACCGGAAGTATGCCCCCTCAGCCTCTCAACTATTTCCATTCCTAGTTCCACGCTCGTTCTGAAATGGGATATCCCGCGGACGTTCTTGCAGTGGAACAAGTAGTATGGTTTGACTTTGATGCGAAGCAGGGTCTGGCAAAGCTTCCTTTGAATTACATAGTAATCATTTACGCCGGCCAACAATACCGATTGATTGCCCAGTGGGATTCCCGCCTTGGAAAGCCGATCGCAGGCCATGGCCGCCTCTCTGGTTATCTCTCTCGGATGGTTGAACTGCGTGTTCAGGTAAAGCGGTCCGTGCCTCGACAGTACCTCGCACAACTCAGGGGTTATACGGCAGGGAAGGGTCACGGGCGTTCTCGTCCCGAGCCTCTTGATTTCCACCGTTTTTATCTCGTCCAGCTGACCGAGTATCCAGTCAAGGCGATCATCATCCAACAGCAATGCGTCACCGCCGGTCACGAGCACATCCCGTATCGACGGGTTCTCCCGGATATAGTCCATGGCATCCATTATCTGCTTGTCCGAGGTCTGAGCGTCCCTCTGACCGATCAGCCTCCTCCGTTGGCAATGGCGACAGAATACAGCGCACTGGTTCGTGACATTAATGATGAGCCTGTCCGGATACCTCTGGATTACGCAGGAAACAGGCGAAGTGAGCATCTCATCCATCGGGTCGATCGGGGAGTCCTCGTCAAAAAGCTCTTCCCCGATCGGGACGCTCTGCATCCTGATGGGGCAGCAGGGGTCTTCCGTATCGATCAATGATGCGTAATAGGGTGACACAGCCCATCTGTAAGTC
>DSAX01000049.1 GCA_011046235.1 Methanobacteriota archaeon
GAGCCTGTTCGGTCATAGAGTAGCATCGAGAAAGAGACACAATCAGGATGTCGAGATACTGTGCAGATTGATACTTTGGAACTATGGGAGGTTAGAGCTGGCTTAATTTACGGTCAACACAGACCTTCAGAAAAGATTTAAGTAGACTATGGAATTCTCATCGGACTCCAATGGGGATTGACTTTATGGCAAGAAACATCGTCGTGGAGACTGTCAATGAGACGCCGATACAGAGCCAGAGCGTCGAGATAGTCGAGAGGAAGGGGATAGGTCATCCGGACAGCATTGCCGACGGTCTTTCGGAAAGCGTCAGCCGGGCTCTCTGCAAGATGTACCTTGAGCGTTACGACAGGATCCTTCATCATAATACGGACGAGACTCAGATCGTCGGAGGCCAGTCCGCTCCCAAGTTCGGCGGCGGGATGATACTCGAGCCCCCCTATATCCTGCTGGTGGGCCGCGCTACCACCGAGGTCAAGGGGGAGAGGCTCCCTTATAGGACTACCGCGATGAAGGCGGCCTACGGATACATCAAGAAAAATTTCAAACACATCGATGCGGACTGGGACATCGTCCTCGACTGCATGATAGGGCAGGGAAGCGTCGATCTGCGTGGCCTGTATGAGACGAAGAAACGGCTCGCAAACGACACCTCTTTCGGAGTATGCTTCGCACCGATGAGCGAGACCGAGAAATTGACCCTGGAGACAGAGAGATTCATAAACGGAAAATTGAAGGAAAAGCTACCCGAGGTCGGAGAGGATATCAAGGTAATGGCGTGTCGTTTGGGCGATAAGATCCGTCTGACAATCGCGGCTGCTATGATATCTCCGCTGATTTCTGACAAGGATCATTACATCGGGATCGTGAAAGATCTGAAGGAATCGATACTCGATTATTCGAGCAAATTCACCGATAAAGAGGTCGCCGTAGACGTCAACACCGGAGACAACTACGACCGGGAGCAGTTCTATCTTACAGTATCCGGGCTGTCGATGGAAAACGGAGACGACGGCTCAGTTGGCAGAGGGAACAGGGTCAACGGCCTCATTACGCCGTTCAGGCCTATGAGCATGGAAGCCTCTGCGGGCAAGAATCCGGTCACGCATGTAGGTAAGATCTACAACATATTGGCATGGAAAATCGCAGAGGAAATTGCGAAAATGGGCAGGGGCGATATCTGCGAGGCAAGAGTCAGGATCGTGTCGCAGATCGGCGTCAGGATAGACGAGCCGCAGACGGCGAGTATTCAGCTCATTTGCGCAGACGGGGTCAATCCGGGCAAGTTGATCTCCGAGGCGAAGGCGATTGTGGATGAGAGGCTGGAGAGTATCAATGAAATTACGGATCTGATACTTCAGAACAAGATAAGCGTATTCTGATTCGCAGAATACTTAGGTCGCGGGTCTATCTCCCAACCTCTGCTTGGGAACTCCCGTTATTATTACAATTTCAATATCGTCTAATAGGCTAACTCTCTTTTTCGGTCTGGAGCAGATCCTCTCTCTCCTTGAGCTTATTCGCGAGCTGAAGCAGCTCCTCCTCTATGCTCTGAAGACGCGTCCATTCCCGCTCGAGCCTGGTCTGCTCATCCAGAACATATTCCTCTTTTTTCGAGAGCTCCAGGGCCTTGTCCTCGAGCTCGTTCTTCCTCTCATTGACGGAAGACATCAGCTCCTCGTTGAGAGAAGTCAATGCTCCCTGCCTTGCCGCCTCTACCTGCTCCCAGATCTCTCCGATTTCCGCGCGCTCGCCCTCGAGTCGATCCAATTCGACTGCCAGAACCTTCTCCCGGGTCTCGACGTCCCTTTCTCGGGCCCTTATTTCCTCCTCGATGGATCGCAGCTTCAGTTCCTTTTCGTCGAGATCTTTCATCGACGTATCGGCCAGCTGCTCGCGCCTTTCGAGCTCCTTTTTCAGGTCCGAGAGCCTGTTTTCAATCTGATCATCAATCTTATTGCGCTCATCTTCCATTAACTGGCTGAGCTCCATTAGTTCGCTTCTGAGAGATTCGATCTTGGCTTTCTCATCCTCGACCTCTTTCCTCTCCTGGTCGAAAGATGCGAGCACGTCCTCGAACTCTTTGATGCTCAAATCTATCTCCTCAGAGCGTCTATTAATCTCCTGCTCCTTCTTTGCCAACTCCGATTCCCTACTCTCGAGGTCGGCAACGACAGCAATCTTAGCATGTTCCTCGTCGAGCGCATGCGACTTCTCTTTGATGGATTCCTCCTGCTTAGCCAGCTCTCTGCTGCGCTCGATCAGCTCCGATTTTTGTCTGGCGATTTCCGACTGGAGCTCCTCTATCTCCCGTGTCGTCTCGTCAATCTCCTCGGCTCTGGTGCTCACCTCGCGTTCCCTTGCTTCGACCGCTGCAATTCTGCTGCGGAGGCTTTCCTCCATCTCGGATATCTCCTGTGAGCGCGTCTCATCGTATTCCTCAGCCGCCAGCTTCCGGGCTTCGAGCGCCTGATTGGATGCAGCAAGCGCCTCTTCCTTCTCAGCAAGCTCCGACCTGAGCTGCTCAATGACCGCATCCCTCTCTGCTATCGCATCGGATCCTGCTGTTTTCGAACTCTCGAGAGATTCCGCCAGCTGCTGCTCTTTCTCGGACAGTCCGCCGAGCGCGGTCTCCATCTGCTGCTTCAATAGCTCGATTTCCTTATCCTTCTCCGCAAGCTCTGCATTGAGCTGCTCGATGACCTTTTCGCTCTCCTCAATCGCCTTCGAATCCCTGATCTCCGACGCATCAAGCGATTCCGCCAGCTGCTGCTCCTTCTCGGACAGATCCTTGAGCGTGGCCTCCATCTGCTGCTTCAGCTGGTTCATCTCATTATCTTTCTCTACCAGCATATTTTCCAACTCGATCCTGTCTTTCTCGAGATCCCCCTCGGATGCTCCGATCTTGGACTCCCTCTCACGGAGCCGTTCCTCGGTTTCTCTCAGCCTCGCCTCGTGCTGCTGCAGGTCCTCATCTCGCTCTTCGAGCCTGATCTTTAGCTCGTCCTGAGCCTGAATCGCGGACTGAAGCTCAGACTGTTCCCGCGCCATCTCTTGCCTCAGCTTTTCGAGCTCCGCTCTCTCTGCGTCAATTTCCTCCTTGCTACGTTCGATCGTGCTCTCCCTGTCGTCGAGCTCCACCCTGCGTTTCTCGAGCTCCTCGAACTTGATGTCGAGCCTATTGATCTCCTCTTCGAGTTCCTTGGATTTAGTGTCGACCTCATCCGTGGTGCTTCTGAGGGATGACATTCGCTCGTCCAGTTTCTTCCTGTCGTCTTCAAGGGCGTTCTTTCTCTCGTCAAGTATGCGGTTTATATTGTCCAGCTCGGCCATCTGCCGCTCCAGTTCGTTCCTGCTCTGCGATAGCTTTGATTTCTCGATCTCGATCTCGGAGCGCTCGACCTCCAGCTCTTGCTGCGCTTCTCTGATCCCCTTTTCGAATGTGCGTCTTTCGGATTCCAGTGCTTCCTTGGCATCCTCTAGCCCCTGCTTGCTCCTCTCCAGATCATCAACTATTGTCTGGACCTCGACCTCCCTCTCGCTTATCTTCGCAATCTTAAAATCCAGCTCGTCGCTCTTCACAGCGACTTTTTGTATATGTGCCTCAACCTCGTCCCTCAGAGTCGCAACCTCGTTTTCGCGATCCGCGAGCTCCTTTTCCTCTTTGGCCATTCTGGAATCGAACGCGGATATCCTAATCTGTAGGTCCGCATTTTCCTGATCGAGCTTTCCGGTCGCCTCCTCGAGTGACGAGATTTCCTCTTCCAGCTTTTTCCTCTGGACCTCTAGCTCCTTCTCCCTTCTCTCGGTTTCCGCATCAAGGTCAACCCGTCTCTGCTCCGCCTCTCTTATGGCCTCCTGGGCCTCTGAGAGCTTCCTTGCGGAGTCCTCCTCCCGTCGATGGATCTCGATTTCCCTATCCTTAAGGGAGTTCTCCAGCTCCCCGAATCTGGCGGACTCCTGCTCCATTTCCCTTGCCCTTTCTTCGATTTCCCTGCGAGTGTTGTCCATTTCCGATTTGGTGGTCTCGATATCGGCAAGCTGCGACTCTATCTGTTCCCGCTGGCTCGCCAGTTCGGCTCGCTCAGTGCTCAGCTGCTCCTCCATTTTGGCTCTGGCTTCTACTAGCTCCGCCTCCTTTTTCTCGACGGCCTCCACCGATGCCTTCAGCTGCTCTTCTCTACGGTCGAGTTCCAACTTTCTCTCGTCGAGCACCTTCTCGAGATCGTTGATCTCAACACGCCAGCTCTCGAGCTCCTTCGCGAAGCCATTGCTCTCCTCCATCTTCTTCTCGATTTCTGCCTTGGTCACCGCGAGGTGTTCTTGAAGGTCGAGCAGCTGCTCCTTCTCACCGGAGAATGCGGCCCTTTCGTTCTCGAATGCCTGCATCTCCTCCCTGAGCTTGTTCTCGACTATGTCGAGGCTCTTCTGCCTCTCATCCTGCTGCTTTGAGATTTCCTCCAGACTCCTGTTTCTGAGATCCAGCTCTCGCTCATAGGCATCGAGGCGATCCTTCTTCAGATCGGCCTCCTTTTCCACGGCCTCGGCCTGAGACCTGATCTCGGTTACCTTCAGCTCCTCGTTCGCGAGCTCCTCGCTTCTTCTGTTGACCATTGCCTCGAGCTCGGCGACCGTCTGATTCCTCGAATCGAGTTCACGCTCCCTGTCGGATATCTCCTGCTCCTTTGCGTTCATCTCGCCGATCTTTGACTCCAGCTCCGACTTGCGCTGTCTGTATATGTTGGAGCGTTCCTCCTCCTCCTTCAGAAGATTTCTCTCCCTGTCGTCAAGGGCGTGGGTTCTCTGGTCCAGAAGCTGCTCCCGCTGGTTCAGCTCGGTATCCCTCTCATTGATCTGGACTTCTCGAGCGTCGAGCGATGCGCGCAGCTTCTGAAGCTCCTGTTCTGAGGCGTCAAGCCCGGAGCGCCGACGCTCGATCTCCGCATTCTTCTGCGTTACCTCGTCCTCGATCTGCTGCTCCCTGAGGACGAGCTTCTCCTCCCTCATACTGAGGGCTTGTTCCTTCTCCATGAGCCTCTCGCTCATGCTGCCCATTTCGATCTTGGCCGTCTCCTGAGACTCCTCGAATTCCTTTCTCTCCCCGGCGAGCTTCTCCCGGTCGGAGACAACCGCCTGCCGCAAAGCATCTATCTCGACCCTCTCGCTCTCCATCGCCGTCCTGAGGGATTCGAGCTCCTGATTCTTATTCGATATCTCAGAGAACTTGTTGTCCAGCTCGACCTCCCTCTCCCTAAGCCTCGACTCGAATAGCGCGATCGAGTTCTCCTTCTCCTCGAGCTGTTTCTCCTTTTCATCCATCGCATTGGATCGCTCCTCCAGCTCGGAGCTCCTGCGTGCGAATTCGGTCTCGAAATTTGCACTTTCCTTTTCGAGGTACTGCCTCTCGGTCAGCATCTGTTCTCTCTGCGCCTCGAGCTCGTCATGGTTGTGCGAAAGTGCCGCTTCCTGCTCCGACAGGTTATTGGACCTCGACTGAAGCTCCTGCTCCAGGGCCTCCAGCTCGCTCCTGTGCTGCGACAGCTCCTCCGTACCCCTGGCGACTTCCTCCTCTCGCTGTACGAGCGTCATGGCGACAGCATCGAGCCGCTCCTTCTCCCTCGACAATACGGTTTCCTGCTCCTCCAGCTCTCTGATCTTCGCCTCGTTCTTTATGTTTATGATCTGCTCGACCTGGAGATACCGGTCCTCGATCTCCTTGCTCATCGATTCCAGGTTGGCCTTCTTCGTATCCAGAGCCTGCATCTCCTTCGAGAGCTTCGCCTTGACCTTTGTGATCAGCTCGGCCTCTTCCTGGGTAAGCTTGACCCTGAACTTCTCGAGCTCCTTGCGGGTGTTACGAAGTTTCATCAGGGTATCTCTGACCTCGGTCCTGTCCTTCTCGAGCTGACTCCGCTCCTCCTCCAGCTCCTCCTCCAGTTTCTTAATGGCCTCGCGATCGTTCTCCAGCTGCTCCTTTTCGTCCCCAAGCTTCGCCTTCTCAATTGTGAACTCATCGAGGTCGACCTCATCGACGAGCCGTTCCTCGATGTCAATGCTCTGATCCTTCGCGAGCCTTCCGGGAGATATGACTTCGAGCTCCCTCTTGAGAATCGCCATCTTCATCGGCTCGAGGGTGTTGCTCTTGATGGAAATGACTGCGGTCGATTTTGTCAGCTCGATCTGCTCCCGAATTGATTGTACAAGTTTTAGCACGCTCACGAATTTATTGTTGGTAATCAGGTATTCGAGTGCGTCGATCAGCACGATCCCGCGGTTCTCGCTGACAAACCTACTGATTATGAGATTGAGGCGCTCAAGATCCCTGGGACCGAGTGATTCATTTGACGAAACATTGGTAAGCCAGTAAATCGTGACATCATCAATTCCCAGGCGTTTCTGCAGGTTCTTCGGGAAGGTCCTTGTTATGATCAAACCCTTCATGCCCCTGCCGAGAGCGTTCTTGAAGAGCTGATAGGCGACCTTTGGCGTTTCCTCGTCCACGAGGTATGTAGTGGAAAGCTCGAGATCGCCAGAGGAAGAAACTGCGACTCCCGCGTTCTCCAATTCGAGGTCCTCTTTCTCTTCGGGAACCTCCTCCATCTCCTCCTCCTTATCGATCGCCTCGAGTTTGTCTTCAGGGCTATCGCTAGATCGCTGGGCGCTCTCTCTGGCCTTGTCTCTGAGCCCCATTACCCCACTCCTGTTTACGTATACTCAGCCTTTCCGTTTCAACAGCTGCCTATGGTTTGTATCATATATTCAACTTGTCCAATACCTTCTCGTATAATCTGAAATCCTTCGATTTCGAGAACTCATCGATTGCGGACGGGGGCAGCTTTCCCAGCAGCTTGTCAAGCACCTTCAAAAGCGTGACGGTATCCTGCCAGATCGATTCCATTCCCCGCAGCTTCTCGGAAATATCGTCGCGCTCCTTTGTTATGTCCGCCAGCCGCTCCTCGAGCACCTCGATGCGCTCCATGACCTCACCCGATATCTGGGAGGGATAGTAATTGATTGAGCTCTGATCCGCGGACAGATCGTTCTTCATCTGCAGAAGCCCCATCTTTATCTTAGACTGATCCCGAAGCCACTCCTCCTTTACCGATTCGCCCTTACCGCTCCCGGGCCGTTCCGCATCCCCAATCGAGGTGGACTCGATGGTTCTGATCTTGTCCTCTATATCCCTCTCGGTCGCGTCAAGCTGCTTCTTCTTGACCGCATACGCCCTTATCTTCCGGTTGAGGAGCTCCTCCCGCTTCTCCAGCTCATCCTGTTTCTTCCTTAGATCATCGACCTCTTTCTCCCTGTCCTCCAACAGTTTCTTCAGAGCCTGCTTCGACAGACCGTGCGATTCGCCCTGGCTCTGCTTCTGCGAAACCTGTCCCACCATGTTCGATAGCTTGGCCAGGTCAATCTGGCCCATCGTCGACCTGAGCTGCCTCACCTGCGATTCCATCCGCTCCAGGTCGCCCATTTGCTCCTCGATCTGATCGAATAATCGCTGAATCTCCTCGGTAATCTCTCCCCCGGATTTCACGATCTCCTCTTCCACATAGCTCTTGAGGAGCTGAATAGAACGAGCCCTCTGCTTTGGGGTCTCCCGGGTCGTAATGTCCCCCGATTTGATGTTGTTGACCATCTCCCTCATGCCGATATCCCGCCCCTCGTCAGGCTGAGACGGTTCGAACTTCTCCACGGGAGCTGAGGGAATCGGTCCGGTTCTCGTAATTGGCTTTTGCGAAGGACTATCGGACGGCTTTCTGGGTTCTGAGCTCTGCCTAACTGAACGCGCTTTTTCATGCGGATGACCATCATCCTTCTTCTTTCCCCAGTCTATCAACTTGATGAGGAATTTGTCATCCTCGGTCATGCTCTTCGCGCTGCCGACCGACCTGACCTTAAACCGAAGGTTGCAAGATTGGCAAATGGCCGCTCCGACTGGAAGCAGGTTGGAGCACTTGGGGCATCTGAAAGCCTCGGTAATCCTGTCAAAAACCGAGCCGCATTTGCCGCATCGACCGGCGCTCTCTTGGACGCGCTCCCCACAGTGAAAACAGAAGAATTCACCTGCCTTTGTTGCGGCTTTCGCGACCATTTTGACCATCTTTCCTGTGAAGATGTTTCCTCGGGGGGTAGGAGCCTGTCTCCGGTCTTCGTCTCTTTATGAGACCTCAGGTTCCGTCATCAGGGATTCGGGAGGGTGTTTCCGATGACTTTCTCGGACTTTTTTCACTCGAATTTATCGTAGCAGATAAGTTCCGCCAGATCTTTTCTGGATTCCTTACTGGGTTGATCGTTCGGATAACCGATCGGCGTGAGCGCCACCACGCGGACATCGTCTGGAATGCCGAGCAGCTCCCTTACCTTATCCTCCTTGAATGCGGCAATCCAGCAAGTTCCCAGCCCGTATGCGGCAGCGGCCAATATGAGGTGATCCATCGCAATCGTGACATCCATCGCGAAGCTGTTCATGTAACCGCCGACTGTGGCATAGGCCTCGTCAGGAAGGCCGCAGCCGACGATGATGACCGGAGCTTCGGCGATGAACTTCTGCCCGTTGCAGGCATTGATCAGCTTGAGCTTCAACTCCTCATCGGTCACTATTATGAACTTCCAAGGCTGAGCGTTTGTGGCAGACGGAGCGACTCTTGCAGCGGATATAATTGCCTTGAAGATGTCCTCGGGAATTGGATCCGGACGGTATTTTCGCACGCTCCGACGTGCCTTCATGACCTCCATAAGATCCATTGAGCTCACTTTTTGGCGATGTAACGATTGAAAAAGCTATATAATTTTCTCCCAGAGTCTCATTCTCTGATAATCTGGACTCCTCGGCTCTTGACCGTCGGCACTGGTCCCGTAAACGCGCGGTCGGATGCGATTGAAGCAGCCTAAATTACATATCGTCCACGAGTGCTTCAGGTATGTTGCGAGGGCAGCCGTAGGAGAAACAGGGGGAGATGGAGATCGGCCTTACTCGGGTGAAGGTTCGGAAGGATCTGCTCGTTATTCTGGCTATAGCATTCATTTGCCTCTCGGCCACCATGGTAAGGCTGCTTCCGCTTGCGGAAACCGAGAACCCGTACCATCTCGACGGCATCGTCGAAGCAAGGTATTCCGACAGAATCGTTCAGACCGGCGGTCTGGACCCGGAGCCCGGAACCCATTACGCCTCGACTCATACGGTTCACACGCCGGCGTACAACGCTCTGGCGGCCATGGTTTCACTGTTGACGGGTGAAACGCCGTACGATATTTTGCAGCTCATGCTCGTACCCGTCACCTTCCTGATACTCCTCGGGACTTTCGTTCTTGCCAGGAGGATGTCGGATAGTACCAGGGTAGGGACGATAGCCATAACCGCCCTTGCATTCTACGGTCCCTTCGTTCTCGTCACCCAGGGCACTTTGAAGGAGGTCATCGGACTTTCGCTTCTTCCCCTGCTGTTCATCTCGTTCTTTCTCAGGACCGACCCGCGGATGAGGGTGCTCTCGTCATCTCTGCTTCTGGTAATGCCCTTCATACATCACCTGGTAGCCATTATCGCCGTGATCACGGTGGGGCTCGTCAGCGTCGCCGAGTTCCTGCAGGCGAGGAAGGGGGGGACAATCCGACCTTTCAACGTCCTCGACCTGCTGATCACCGTGATAGCTGCCGACGAGCTGGCTCTATATTACATTCTGGTTCGGTTCGATAGGCTGGAATATCTGACTCCCGAGAACGGCCTATATCTGTTCTTGGTCATCGTATTTCTGCTATTCCTGCTCCTGTTCTATCTGGGATCCAGGTCCGCGTCAATGAGCTGGGTCAAAGCAACTTGGGCAGTCGTATCGTTCGTCATGATCGCAATCGCCGTAATAGGGATCATATCCCCGTTCTATACCGACGAGCAGCCGAACTATGTACTGCTCTCCGCACCCTTTCTGGCGACCATCGTGATATCTTCGATGGGGCTCCTTGGGATCGTAATTTGGGCATCTGGCCGGGGGGCAGCCAAGACATTATACCTGGGAATGACATTGGCGCCGCTTTCCCTGATATTGTACGCGTTTCTGAGGGCTGCGGATCTGCTGTCGCTGAACATTTTAGCCAGGGGCGTTGTTTTCGTCGATTTCGCCCTCATGATAGGTCTGGCCACTTTTATTGTGCTTGAGCTGCGGAGCAGGAGGGCCAGAGAAATCTTGGCCATTTGCTCGATACTGCTGATAATATTGTCCGCAACAATACCGATGGCTATGGATTCCGAAAGATATAACGGCGTGCGGAACGACGTGAACTCATTTGAGATAGACGGGATCGACTGGGCTGTCGGGAATTTCTTTGATATTCAGACCGACAGGCACTACTCGGCCGTTGCCAGGAATCTGTACGACATCGCCGAGGACTCCTCACTGGTGCGCAGGCTTGAGGGCGATCTTCCGATCGAGGCTGACGCGACAATGGTAGCTAGCGAGAGATGGGTCGAAATTGGCACCAACGATCTTCCGTTCGGCTGGATCGAGATCGAAAATCAATCGTTGGAAACGATTATCCGGGATTCCAACCTCCTTTACATAGGAGGCCCCGCAGAAGCCAATATCCTGGTGTTCCAGTCACCGAATTGATTTCGGTCGGGTCGGATTATCCAGAAGTTACTTAGAGATGTCTGACATTCACGTCGTAGATGGACCGAAAAGCGGTGCATTTAGAGACATCTCATCGTGTGATTATCGGAGATTCTACCCGCATGAATGAAATTGGAGAGAAGTCGATCCAGCTTGTTGTCACCTCCCCTCCCTATCCGATGATCGAGATGTGGGACGGGCTGTTTTCAATGAAGGACCCCGCGGTCAAGGAGCTGATCAGATCCGATGTTGAGGAGGAGATCGCCGAGGCGTATGACAGAATGCATTTGATCCTTTATCCGGTTATTCGAGAGTGCTATCGGGTTCTCATAGAAGGGGGCATATGCTGTGTCAATATCGGTGATGCAGTGCGATCGATGGGCGACCGGTTTCGGCTTTTTGCAAACCATTCAAGGATGATAACCACCCTTGAGTCAGTTGGATTTTCGATGCTTCCCTACATCCTCTGGAAGAAACCGACCAATAAGCCGAACGCCTTTCTGGGATCGGGCTTTCTCCCGACAAATGCGTATGTGACCCTGGACTGCGAATTCATATTGATCGCGCGAAAGGGAGGGGTCAGACAGTTCAGGCAGAAGGACGAGAACAGATACAGGTCGTCCTACACGAAAGAAGAGAGAGACAAGTGGTTCTCCCAGATATGGAACGACATACCAGGAGCCAGCCAGAGCACGGTCAATAACAGCTCGAGATCGGCTGCGTATCCGATCGAAATTCCCATTCGGCTCATCAGAATGTTCTCCGTTCTCGGAGACACGGTACTCGACCCGTTCCTCGGAACTGGAACGACCGTATTGGCGGCTTCGAAGACGGGGAGGAACTCTGTCGGGTTCGAAATCGACAGAGACGCGATAAATTGGGACAGTCTCTCCGACGTCAAGGGGCTTGAATTGGCATGTGATGAGTTAGAGGAATGATATCATGGCCGATGATTCCGACGGGAGATGGTCGATCACAGGGTCAATAAGAGTCATAGGAGAGGAGATCGCACCCACATTTTTCAAGTTCTTTGCGAAACTCCCGAAGCTCGCCCAGAGATCGATAAAGCTCATAATCCCGTTCCTTTTCATGCTGGTAATAACGATCCTTCCAGTTGACCTCGACTCGCAGATCAAGTACGCCCTAGCAGTGTTCGTCTGCATCTCGATGTTGTGGACATTCGGATCCCTGCCGCTCCCGGTCACGGCTCTGCTCGTACCGGTGCTCCTGACCTTCTACGGCATATTTCCGACCGCTGAGGCGCTGATGCCGTTCGCCAACCCGGTCGTATATCTGCTCATGGGCGGGCTCATCATGGCCGAGGCATTCAGGAAGCACGGTCTGGACAGACGACTGGCGTACGCCATTGTCTCCAAGTCCGAAGGGAACCTGCACCTCACTCTGCTGACGCTGATGGTGGTTTCAGCCGTGCTCTCGATGTGGATATCGAACACCGCGACGGTCGCCCTCCTGATCCCGGTCGTTCTCGGTATCGCCTCCAGGGCCGGGGAGGATAAGGGAAGACTGTCCATGCAATTCCTGATGGGCATCGGAGTCGGCGCTGCGATCGGCGGCATGGCGACCATTACCGGCTCCGCCCCCAACGCCGTCGCCTCTGGGCTACTGGCGAATGAGACCCCCTGGACCTTCATCGACTGGATGAAACTGGGCTTGCCCGCGAGCATAGTGATTTTGATCATATCCTGGCAGATTCTCATACGCGCTTTCCCCGTCGGGATATCCTTCCTCGAGTTGGGCGCCATCAAAAAGGAGCTGGAATCGATGGGGCCTCTCCGGATGGGCGAGAAGAAGACCCTTTTCATTTTCCTGCCGACCGTGGCGCTTTGGATCGCGGGCGCGGACATCGGGGCGTTATTTGGCTTTCCGGCGAGCTTCATGAGCGCGGCAATCGTCGCGCTATCTGCGTCCGTGTTACTATTCGCCACTAGGACATTGGACTGGCAGGATGCAAGGACCATTTCATGGGAGATATTCCTGATCGTGGGCGCCGGCCTGGCGCTCGGAGAGGGGCTAGATGCTTCAGGAGCGGCCGATTGGATCGCGGGCCAGCTGGTGTCACTGACCGGCGGGTTGAGCCTTATAATCATAATGCTGATCGTGTCCTTGATATCCGTCCTGCTTTCTAACCTGATGAGCAACACTGCGACGGCGGCCATACTCGTCCCGATACTGATAGGGATGTCCTCGACGCTGATGATCGACCCGAAGTTCCTGGTGCTCGTATGTGCGCTTTCTGTCTCGGTATCCTTTATCACGCCCATCGGCACGCCGCCCTTTACCCTGATTTTCTCCACCGGGGTACTCTCCCGGGAGAATATCGCCCGAGGTGGCCTCAGGATTACGCTTCCAGCGGTTCTCATCATCACCGTATTGACATATTTGCTGGTGGAGTTCGGTTTGGTATGAAAGAGAAGGAGTGGATAGAATGAAAGTAATGGTAGTCGGAGCGGGGGCGATTGGTACAGAGATAATCAAACAGATGCACAAGAATCCCAGAATCGAGGTGATCGTCGTTGATCCGAAGGATAAGCCGAAGGCGGTCGCCGAAGGCGTTATTCAGAAAGTAGATATCCGGAAGCATGTGACTCCCCTGAATTTCGAGGAGGTCGTCAAAGAAGCCGATCCGGAGCTGGTAATCATCGCCAGGACGATAGAGGATTGGGAACAGTTCGACAATCTCGGCGGCGCACAATATATTATTGGAATGGAGAGGGAGCTCACAAAGTTCGATATTCCCGTTATTCCGGTATCGTCACAGATGCTCGGACCTTGCTGATCATTCAGTCAGGTTACGGCAGTCCGTAGGTGACCGGATGTTACGGTAGCTCGGAGGAGAAATCTCTCACTCCCAGCCAATCCTCCATCTGGATCATCACAGAAATATTGCTGGGGTTGCCGATATCAACCGCTGAAATCCGCAGCTCGAAAGAGGAGGCGTCCAGAGCTATGGAGATATCTGGATTGATGAGCTCGTTCCATTCATCGTCCGCCCACATGAACAGCTTCTGTTGCTCGATCTGCCCGTTCCTGCCGTATACCTCGAGCTTGAAGTCCGGGGTGATGTCGCTGTAGTTAACTGGGCTCTCGGCGCCTGAGGTTCCCGCGGGGTCTGTGTCGACGTATACTCGAAGCATATCCCATCCCGTGACTCTGGGCGGGAGA
The DNA here is from genome assembly GCA_011046235.1 of Methanobacteriota archaeon. Classification (GTDB taxonomy): domain Archaea; phylum Thermoplasmatota; class Thermoplasmata; order UBA10834; family DTMW01; genus DSAX01. The sequence continues at coordinate 13,788 of DSAX01000049.1, forward strand.
TCCGGTATGAGTACCGGTCCGGACGACCCCATTACCATTCTTCCCTCGGGTATCAGCTCTCCTTTCAATATTGTGCCCTCAACGCCGGCGAAAATGCAAATATCGGTAGAATTCGTCTCGAGTGAGATTGCGCTAATATCGACATTTGGGTTTTTGATCTGTGCGGTGTCGTTGTCCTCGGAAATATTGGTCCAGTCGCCAAATACGCCGTCTATGGATATCCAGGACGGAATGTCGCTCACATATCCGACCGCCCTATTGCCGATCACCATGACCGTCGGGAAGTCGGAGTCGACCATCGAAGGGGTTAGCTCGGTCTGGATCAGGGTGCCGGATGCCAAAGAGCTCGTATCGACAATGACGGATAGCGTGAGCCCCGAGGGGTGCTGTTCCAGGGTCTGCTCCGAAGCAGACAGATGCCCGGACATCGAAGCCCCCTTTATCAGTGGGGCTATAGAATCGATATCGAACGCCTGCCCGAAATAGCGCAACCTGAGCTCGAGTATCTCCTCTCCCTGGCTCATATTGACCGTGCCGTCGGAGGATATCAGGCTGCTCTGGGCGATGACTAATACGCCTGGGTCAAGCGAGAAGAACGGGGTCGCACTTGTCTTGGAAATCCCGTCGTATGCGACGCTGACGAATCTCATTGCCGATAAGGAGTAAGATGCACCTGCATCCGGGAGCGAGAAGCATGTCTCAGCCTTATTGTCCACGACGGCAACGTCCAGCTGTGAATCGATGACCGTCCAGGCACTCCAGTTGTGCCGGTCGCTCGATGTGAATCTCGAAAGCTCATTGGTCACTTTGTTTCCGCCGCTGCCGGAAATCGTAATCATCAGGTCCGCGCCGAAATCTTCCGTCAGAGAGTAACCGGAAGTTTGTGAGCCGTCCGAATCGATTAAGAGAGAATACGAGGTTAATTGACTCGCTGTTCGGAAAAGGTCTTCTCCCATGGCAAAGTACCAGTGAAGATCGTTTTCGTAAAGCTGAACAGCACTCGCCTGGAAGTTGTTGTCCGTATTGTCGGAGAGCCATAATGTACCGTAGCTCACAACTTCGGCCCAGTCCTCGAACTGTCCATCCACGACCGGGATTATCTTCTCGGATTCGGGCCAAAACGGAAATCCGAATAACATCTGCCAGGCAACCATGATCAATATGATGGACACAATTACGGCTGCGGCTTGTTTCCCCCTTCCCTTCCTGGTCTTGACCTGAGCGGGCCGGATCTTCTGTGCGTATCGCTCCGGATACCGAACCGTTCGGGCTTCATCGTATGTAAGACCGAGGTCCTCGAGAGACTGCTCGCTTAGGGAGCGTTGTTCTTCCACCCCCACCTCCTCGTATTCCTCAGCCTCTTCCGAAATTTCTTCACCGATCTCCTCGGTCAACATCTCGGGCGCTTCCGGCTGTATCAAATGTTCAGAGTCATCCGGAGCCTCTACTACGGGCTCTACCTCCTCGACTTCGTTGTCTGGGGGCGGAGGCTCTTCCATCTCCTCGGGTTCGGGTGATTCTGCTTCGGGTTCGACTACATCGGCCACTTCCGCAGGTTCCGCTACAGGCTCCTCGGGAGAATCCGGCTGCCTTTCCATATCTGGCGTATCCCTAGACAACTGATCGATTTTCGATTTCATCGCCCGAAGCTGGCTCGAAAGATCTATTTCCGAAGCGTGCTCTGGCGGAGCCTCGGTTGCGCCCGAAGCATCCCTGACTTGCCCGCCCTGAGAATCCTCTGTGCTCTGAGAGTCTGTTTGGCCCTTTTCCGTCGGTTCGTCTTTCTCCGCATTGGGCTTGAAAACGAAACCGCAGTAGGGACATTTGTCAAGCTCCTCATCGAGCTCAGAACCACATGCGGGGCAAGTAGTCATTCGACACACCGAATAATGAATTCGGCGAAATAATGACTGGCGAGCATATATTAACCTTATAATGTCATTATCACGATTGAGTTTCTCTCGACCGGCTAATCGCACCGTGTCTGGCTCTGCTCCCTCATGAACTGTTGCAGGTAATGTTCTCCGCCGGCTGCCTTGCAGGTAGTTCCGCTCATTTTCCATCCTACGAACGGCTGAGCGCCGACCATTGCGGCCGTAGAAGCACCAGCTCGACGGTTCGCGTATATCGTCCCCGCCGCGATGTTGTCCATGAAGTATTCCACCTCCGACTCCTCTCTGCTCATTATTCCCGCTGTGAGCCCGTACTCCACCTGGTTGGCGATCTCGATCGCCCTCTTCAGGGAGGGCACGGTCATAACGCACAGGATGGGCACGAAAAGCTCGTTTCTCATAAGCGGATGATCCGGCTTCAGACCGGTCACGATAGCCGGCTCGACATAATATCCATTCAGCTCCTCAGAAGATATCACTTTCCCGCCGACGAGTACCTTTCCATCCCTCCTTGCCCTCCTGATCCCATTTCTATACTTTTTCAAGGCCGCCTCATTGATAAGCGGCCCGAAAAAGGTCCGGCGTTCCCTGGGATCCCCGACATGCAGTTCCTTGGTCCAATCGATAATCCGTGCCAAGAAATCTTTGTACACCCCCTTCTCGACCAGTACGCGCGAGCAGGCGCTGCACTTCTGTCCGCCGAACCCGAAGGCTGCACGACCCGCCCCCACGGCTGCCTCTTCCAGGTCAGAATTGGAGGTGACGATAACGGCGTTTTTGCCTCCCATCTCGGCAACGAACGGTCTTGGACGTGCAGCGGAGAAGGCTCTCATGGCGCGGACTCCCACATCCTTCGAGCCGGTGAATACGAACCCCGCCATTTCATCGTTTCTGACAAGCTCCGAACCGACACTTTCACCCGGACCCGTGACCACGTTGAACACGCCCGACGGCATACCAGCCTCCGCGAGTATATCGGCGAAGACGAAGGCCGGCCATGGAGCGTCGCTGGACGGCTTGAGAACGACGGTATTACCGGTAATCATTGCCCCCGTGCTCATGCCGATCATGATCGCCGCTGGGAAATTGAACGGAGAAACTACGCCCCAGACCCCGTACGGTCTGAGAAGGTTCCTGGGATGCTCGTTTGGAAAGGGCGATGGCATCTCCTGGTAGAAACCATTATTCAATTTCATCTGCCCTGAGTAGTAACGCATGAAATCGATCGCCTCATCCACATCGGCCATCGCCTCGTAACGGTTTTTGCCGTTTTCCATGGTCACAATCGCAGCCATCTCGTATTTTCTGTCGGATAGAATCGATACCGCCCGATCGAAAATATCGCATCTGTCCTGAAAGGACAAATGCCGCCATATATCGAATGCCTTCTTTGCTGCTCCTATCGCCTGACGCGTTTCGGTTTCTTGGCTCAGCTGGAATTTCGCGTTCAGCACGGTTAGATCGCCCGGAAAGCGATCCTCGAACAGACCGTCCCTTGAACGCTTCCAATAGCCACCGATGTAGTTGAGCGAGGTCCTCCCGGAGATCTGCGAAATCTCCCGCATAGCATATTCGTATTTTGAATGGAATTGTTCCTCATTGCCAGAGGTCTGCTGCCTAAACAAAGTGTTCTCGTTTTCGAACCGCATCGTCATAACCCCCTATCAGCAAACTTACTTCGGATATATTTCATGGTTCTGTATCCCCTCCCTTGAAATCGCATGATGTCCTCCCGATCTCGAGAGGCCAGATATTACCGCCAATATTATCGTTTCTGATAATTCTTTCTCTACCTTTTAAGTTGTCTGCACGAAATCATAGAAATTGCACATCTCAAAACGATAGGTAATGTGAGTGGATTCAATGAGAATCGTAATTCTCGACGACTTCGCGGAAAATCTATCCAACGTGTCAGAATATCTCACCAGCAACGGAGATCATTTGGTCAAGAGCTGCGATTACTCTGAAGCTGAGGAAGTCGTCGCCGGACGAGATTTCGACCTGCTCATCGCCAGCGCGATATGCACGGATTTCGACTGGATAGACTTCGGCTTGGCAATGAAGCGCCGGTCAGACAACGGAATGAAGGTGCTGATTTTCACACCCCAGCGATTAAGTGACCAGGACAGCGATCTCCTGAAGGAGCTGGGGTTCGACGGCCTCATAAATCTGGAAGACCTCGAAAATCTCCCGGAGATCATCGACGGCATCTCCAGCTGGGAATCCAAGGATGTCTGTGAAGCTGAATCGATTGACTGCGACCGGATGGAAGGCGTTAAACAAGATATCTTGAATTCCTATATTCTGGACCTGGCCTCAAAGGCTCGAAAGCTGGAGGAGATACTCGAGAACTCGACTGATGTGATCTACGAGCTCGACAGGAACGGCAGGATAATTTTGATCAGCAAGGTAATCGAAACGCTGACGGGTTACACGAGAGACGAGCTCATGGGAATGAGCGCGCTAGAGCTGACGTCGGCCGACTCAGTGGAACTCGTGGCGGATCATATATCGAAGATGATTTCTGGACACGAATACCCAACCGCAGTCGAGGTGGGCGTTCAGACGACCGACGGAAGGGTCATACCTGCCGAGATGATCGTGCGACCGATCTGGCAGAAGAAAAACGTCGTCGGACTCCTGGGTATTGGCAGGAATGTCGAGGAGCGGAAGAGGCTTGAGAAGAGCCTGAAATCCGCGGTCAACGAGAAGGAGTTCTATCTGGACCTCATGGCCCACGACATACAGAACTTCAACCAGGCAATCATGGGATATCTGGAAATGATCTTATCGTTCGAAGGCTTGGACCCGAACCTCTCCCGTTACGCGCAGGGCGCCTTCCGACAGGTCACGCAGATCGCACAGCTCATCGCACACATCAAGCGCGTTGCCCAGATAAGACAGATGGACAGAGAGCACTCGGAGAGAATGAACCTCAAGACGGTTCTTGAGAACAGCATTACCAAGCTGCAGAGCAGAGTGGACAAGAGCCTGGTTGCGATCTCGTTCAACTGCCCCGAGGGGGACTACCCGATCATGGCCGGAGAGGAGATCTACGATGTCCTGGATCTCATCATATCCTGCGCCATAAGATATTCAGTATCAGATCTTCTGCACGTCAAAATTAACGTATCTTCAGAATTTCGGCATAGCCAGACCTATTGGGTGATAGAGCTCACCGGGAACAACCTGAGACTCTCGGAGCCCGTAATACACTGCATGATATCCCCAGACTACTCCGGGTGTCAGATGATGGAAAGGCCCGATCTGCAGCTCCTGGTCGTCAGGGCGATCATAGAGACTTTCAACGGCGAGATAGAGGCGAAATGCATCGAGAACTCCCGCGGAGACATATTCGTGATCAGAATTCCGAAGGCGGATGACCCGAAGGAGGGTGATTGAGGTTGCCCAAGGAGAAGAAGCTCGATGCCGATAAGCTCGCGGTAGTGTCCGACTACCTCAAGAGGACGATAGCGGAGCGACCCTACGGGTTCATCTTGGCCAGCTTATCCGAGAGGCTGCAGTTCGAAAAGCTGGACTTCAACATGAGATCTATGGGGTTGATCACGGTCCCGCCTGATTTCGACCTGAAGAAGTTCTCGGAGGAGAAATCCATTGGCTTCATGCCATACTGCTGTAAACCGTTCGATTGTCCGATGAACGCCACGCACGGCAGGAAAAGCCAGGCATGCCTGGCTCTCGAGGAAAAGGAGTGCGATCATCCGAAATGCTCGATTGAGCGATTTGTCAGGATAGCAGACAAGCTCGGCATCGAGGATTATATGATCATAGATTCAGATCCGAACCTGTTCAAGTGGCTGGCGGAGAAGAAGAATGAGGGGTACAAGCATGTGATCGGGGTCGCCTGCGAGTTCGCGGTCAGCTACGCGCTAGAGGTCATTCACGTACAACTAGGATATGA